>JAUIBX010000010.1 GCA_030427595.1 Bacteriovoracia bacterium
TCATAGGGTCGCAACCACATTGTTTGAGAGGGTTTCCGAGGACATTCTTTGCTTGGGTATGTGCCATGGTGAACTCCTTATTTATTCAAATAAGAAGATAATCGAAAGTGATAAGAGAGAATAGCAAAACAAACTAGATATAGCTGCGCAGATTACTATGGGTCTTGCCCCTCCTTACCTAAACCAAATTGGAGCTGATCCACCTTACCTGCATCCAACGTAGCCCCACTATTATCTCCCGTAGAGTTAGAGCCTTCATCAGCGAATTGCTGAAGAGCACTCGGATCAGTCGTAAATGACGGTCCAGAGGAAGCCGTTCCTCTGCCACTTCCCGTTCCAACATTGGCGGGATCAAAATGATTGTTTTGTAATTCAGCAGAAAGAGCGGCCGTATTGCGACCAGAGCTGCCATCAGCTCCGGTTACCGCGATAAAGGAAGAAACGATATTGGAATAATGATAGAGAGTCGCCAGTTCTTCTGGGGAACTTTTCAATCTTCTTCCCATGTCTCCGACTGTGTCTCTATTGCTTTGATCAGGATCGAGAACAGAGGGATCGTTAGGATCGGCCCTTTCCGTATCCCCTAATCTTCGTTTCAGAGACTCTTGTAACGCTTCTCTTTCATTTTCATAGTACTCGCTAATGAGCTCTTTGATTAATTCAACCTCACCCAAAGGCGCTCTTGATTCGGCAGCTGCGCGAGCTGCTTCTTCTTCTTTCTTGGTTTCAAGTAAGCGAGCGAAGTTTTCTTCACTCATACCCTTATCTAAGAAGTATTGCTTGAGCTGGTCCATTTCTGCAGGAGCAGAAGCACCTGTGAGATTATTTTCAAGCTTCTTTTTTAAAGCAAGACCACGAATAAAGAACTCATCTTTAATCTTCTTATTCTCTTCAATTTCTGAAAGGTAATTTTCACACTCTGGATTCATGCCATTCGATTCACATTCTTCAAGCTTAGCTGCCTCTTCCGCTACGGCTTCTTTGTATTCTTCACTTCCTAGAATCTCACCGGATGAAACATTCACAACATCATCTGTATTTAAAGTCTCTCTTTGCTGAATATTGGTGACCTGCAATCCTGCTTCTCTCGGTCTCTCTCTGAATTCATTGACCATGAACTCAGCTTCGCTAAGAGCTTTCTTCACCCCAGTCATATAGCGATTCACTTCACAGGGGTGGGGGATGGCATTACTTTCACCACCTGTTGTGGTGACCTCGCCCATCTCGCTATAGAGCTCATCGGTGGTGGCATGCTTTGCCAACTTTTCATATCTATTTACAGTATAAAGAGACTTTCTTTCAGAGTTATAAGCTTGGAAATTCGTAGCATTATTCCCCTCTCGGCAGTCTTGAGCAATCAGTCCAATACATTTCTCAAAGCCGTTATAGGCCTGACTCACTTGTCCTGTTCCCACATTGTTGGCACCAACTTGTGAGAGATTCTTTAAGTTCTGTTCTCTGTAATATACAGCAGCTTGATCAACCGTCGGTGTAGGGGCAGGAGTGGTTCCAGCCGCAGGTGACGCTGAAGATGCAGGAGGAGATGCAACTCCTCGATGGGGTACAAGACCAGAAACTGGGTTTGAGTACATGCAATAACTTGAGAGATGAACGATGAGGTTCTTACCCAACTGAGATTGCCATAAACGATAAAAGTCCGTGTGGTCTTGAGCGACTTTAAGTTTATCAGAAGGTAGGTCTTCTCCATGAAGGGCCTTCTCAAGACGACCCTTTAGATACTCTTCAAGTTTTTTTACCGATTCAGATTCCTTAATCTTAAAGTTATCAAGATTATAACTATAGCTCTCTCCCTCTCTATCAGAGGCAGGGTTTCGCGAATCACTTGAATATTCTTCCAAAGCCGCGATGACCTGATCTTCTAATCCTTGACTTTGAACAGCAGTCCATACGCACTGATCCCTATTAATAGAGGGATCCGCTTCGATTTGCTGATCACATTCATTAATGATGTCCTGTACCCCATCTACGTTCTCAGTAATTTTTTGAAGCACGTCACCCTGATTATTGACGATGACCCCGCGCTTATCTTCGTTGGGATCAGTGCCTGTGGCCCAGCTGGAGGACAAGGCTAAGATCGTAAACAGCAAAAAAAGATGTGATCTTCTCATAAGCTCCAGTATGAAAGAGGTCGCAGAAATTCTGCGTCAAAGTACTATCTTTTTCGGTAGTTTCGGGGGGTTATCTTAAGGACTTTCTAGGATTTTCACGTATTAAGCTGCCGAAATTACGTGGCAATGAGGGTAAAATGGGCATAAAAAAGGGGGGATCACGGCAATTCTCCCCCCATTCATTATAGCTAGAGATCAATCCTCGATCTCGCCTAACTGAGATTAATCATTTAAATACGAATTCTTTATAACCACCATTTTTACTAAGGTATTATTCTTTGGCAAATCATTATTGCGTTAAGGTTTCCCTCGGACTTGGTTTGATGTCTTTGTAATTTAAAATATTGCCACTAAGGAAATCAACTTTCGCCAAGTCACGCATGCGATGTTCCAACGATAGTTTGTACATCATGTCCTCTGGTCCAACGCCTTCATCTTCAAGTGACTTCATGGCCTTACTCTCAAGGGCCTTTTTGAAGCTCTTATTTTTAGAAATCATATCGGCGTACATTTTATCGAAGGACTTCTCTAACCTCTCCCCTTCAATGCGCTTGGCCTCTTCTTTCTTTGCCAGTTCCGTTTGAATTTTATCTGTCACTTCCCTCTTTCTTTTGGTCTCAGCACGCTTTGAAACAAAATGGCGGTACTTCTCAGGAAGTTCGAGGCCACCGTTAATCATGCTCGTTAAAATAACTTTAGCAAGTGCCTTGAAGGATTTGGTGATCTTGTAATTACAACGAAGAACTTGAAAGAGAGTGATATCAATACAAAATTCTCCAGGGATAAGTTCTTCTTTGCCATACATGAAGCGATCCTTCCCTGCCTCTTTTTCAAAGCGAAAATTAAATTCTCGTCTCATATTGACGATATCGATCTCGGTAAGGTCGAGCTCTTTAAGAGCAGACATTCTATAATCGTCCACCAAATCTTGGTAAAAGGGATCGCGTTCTTCCTTGGCCTCAATAAGATTTCTCTCTTGGAAAGTGACAAAGATATCCCAGTCTTGAATGCCACGTTTCTTTTTAATATTGAATTCAAAGTTCTTTAGGCTCTCTTGAATACGGCCTAGGTATTCACCAATTTGGCGGCGGCGCTTTTTAGAACCGGCAAGGCCAATAACTTGAGCAAGCTCTTCTAAACTGAAGAGGAATTGATCCCCAAATTTCTTTCTCTTGGAGTAGAGAAAAATCAAAACTCGTCTCTGAGGACCTGATTTAAGGGCGAGGTAGGCATCAGATGAAATCACCGAGACATACTCGTCGTAGAGGTTTTTAACGATATAACTATCAAACTCCACAAAGAAGACATCTTGGTAATTAGCAAAGTCAACATCCGTGGCGCCAACACGAACACGACCAGACTTCAAAATAATCTTGGTGTCTTCATTAACCAAACCAATCTGACCGGTGTGAGCATTGTAAGCAAAGTTCTTTGTTTGCATACTTTGCGATTTAATTTTACGAATGGCACGTGCCACTTTATTTCTTGAGTTCTCAGAAAGACCGAGACGACGACAAACCTCAGCGAGAGTGTAGTAAACGCGAAAGCCATTCATTTTGTCGCGAGAGTTATGATTGCGGTTTCTTTGTTCCCACGCCATGGTTAAAAGAACCAACAGCACATCATTTTCAAAGGCCTGCAAAGGCCCTTCATTAGACTGGGTGGTCACTTCGAGCATGTAAACACTGCCACTATCATCCACACTGCGAACGATGGCCTTATGTTCTTCAGTCTTATCGTAATCATCCGTGAGGTAATATTTAAAAGGGAGTGCGAGACCCAAGTTGATTTCAACTTTAAAGCGGTCATCAGCAACACTCTTACCTGAATCACCTTCACCAGAGTCGGTGGGAGCAAACTCTAAATCGTGATCGACTTTAATAACTGAATCAACTAAGGATTGGTTGAGATCAGTATCTTCAATGATAGTTCCCTTCATAGCTCTTCCCTGCTAGAGGATGTGGAAATTTATTCCGGCGTATATATATAAATTATTAACGACAAATGCGCACTTGGCCACACTTTTGTCCCTAAAAGTACCGCCGGCCCCGAGTCATCCCTACTAGTATCGCTCTTCGTTATTCTCCCTAGAAAAACAGGCCTTTGTCATTTTGAAAATCAATTGTGTCCCTACGAGTACAGGGCTAAAGTTTCTCATTTTCCTCAAGTGTCAAAAAAGTCCCTATTAGTACCGGTATAAAATGAATATCAGAAGCTATCTTTTAAAAAGTCCCTAATCGTACAGGCTGGTTTCCGATTTATGGTGGTTTGAGGCATTTAGGCCTGTACTAATAGGGAGAAGAATTGCTCCCCTGTACTTCTAGGGCCCAAAGGCCGTACTAGAAGGGACTTTCACGAGTTTTGACCTGTATCAATAGGGAGAATTGGAAGAGAGGGGTGTACTCCTAGGGACAAAGGGGTGTACTAGTACGGACTTTTGCCTGTACTAAAAGGGATAATAGGCTGTACTTGTGGGGACCAAGATCTTCGTAAAGACCTGAAATTGTGTTTAATATCCCTATGAGTACAGTCTATAAATAAGTAAGTAAGTTTAATTATATTTATAATTACTAAGGTGTACTCGTAGGGACTCAAACTTCATAACAAGATTGTGTGTGTAGAAGCTGGGTCCATCACGCTTAAAACTTCATAGTTTCTTCAATAAATTTCTTTAGCTCTCCTTCAGTCTGAATGCCTTTAAAGTCAATAACATCCAGGCGATCCTCAATACGCTCACAAAAGCTTTGGACCAACATTCGCAAAACGGTGTTATCCGTAATCCTTTTATTAGACCTGTACTCGTAGGGCACTTCTCTCTTAGCGCGAGTAATCTCTGAACAGAATATCTTTAAGAGATCAATATCTTCTGCCCTCAAACGTGCGCCTTTTTGGACATAACGGTCAAATGTACGCTCTGGATATCTTTTGCGGTCGAATGACTCTGCTATTTCCTCAGATCTCTCTTCTCTTTTTGGGGGTGTACTAATAGGGACATCTTTTGATTTCGCCTGATAGTCTTCCCTCTTACTTTGCTTTTGAGGAGGTAACCCTTGAGGTTCCCTTTGAGATTTTTTGATTCTTCTTCCTGAAGTAAAAAAGTCTTCCATTCCAGACATTAGACCTCCCTTCTGGCCGTCTTATGATTGTGCCCTTGAGACTCATTCTGAGTTTCATTTGTTTCGATTTCTTTGATCTGTTCTAGGATCTCGTCTACGAGGGCCAAATACTCTCTGTGGCCTCTCTCTGAAGTTTTTGTGATATCGTATATGGTTTTCTTATCTCGTGGTAAGAAACCGAATTTGGAGGAGATGGGGATCATCGTTTCAAAAAAATGGATTCCCGTTTTTTCACTTAACTCCCCTAGTTCAACCACGGCCTTTTTGGCCATTTTAGGTCTCTTATCCATACTCGCCACAAAGAAACCTAGTGGTTCAAGATAAGGGTTCTGCATTTTTTTGACTTTGAGACCCGCCGTAATGGTGTCGCCAATTGATTCCATGGAGAGGTCACTGGTTTGAACGGGGATGATAAAGTAATCTGCCGCCAAAAGTGAACTTACAGTTGTGATCCCTAATGAAGGGGCATTGTCGATGAGAACAAAGTGACAGCTGGATAACTCTTGAGATTCTTCAATAAGCTCTTTAAGGAGATTAAACCCTTCAAGTCCTAGTTGATTGAGAAGGGCCTCTATATTGTAGTTGGCTCCCCTAGCGTCTTTCTTTTCAGAGGGAATAATGAAAAGGTTTTCTCTGTGAGTAGCATAGAAAACTTCGTCTAAGCTGCCTCCATTTGCCATGACATCACAAATTCCCCTCACCTTTTCTGGGCCTTCCCAAATGGGGCCAATTACTGACCTAGTCGCATTACTTTGAGTGGTGTCAAAATCGATAATACAGGTTTTAAAACCCATATCGGCTAGACGGCTTGCAATGTGGACTGTTGAGGTCGTTTTACCGATCCCACCTTTTTGTCCAGTAACTGAAATCACTCTTGGCATACTCTCTCCTCTCTTCCCTAAGAGTTTTAAACTTTAGAGTTTTAAAGTACCAAGTTTAACACTAGCAAGTTTTAGACTGGTCACTTTAAAATTTTAAAGTTCATTCTTTAAAAGATTATAACTTAAAACTTTGTTGTTTCACACTTGATAGCTTTTAACTTTAAAAGTTATGACTATTCACTTTTATAGTTCATAGTTTTTAAGTTAAAAGCTTGTAAGTTTAAAGGTGAAGACTTGAGAGTTTTAAAGTTTAAAACTCTCAACTTTAAAACTTTTTGAAAAGTCGATGAGTAGGGGAGTTCAGAGATTTACCGTTAATTTTTCATTGTAATGAGGGAAGGGGAGGGGTTTTGCATTCGCGTTCTTCAAAAACCGCTTGTCTTCTCTGGCGTCCAAAATCGCGGCTATTAACCATTTGAGTTTTGCTAGGGGGTAGGTAGGGGGCAAAATAATCTGAGCAAAGTTTAAAACTATAAAACTTAAAAGTTTTAAACTTGAACGGCACATGGCCTTTTTGTCAATTGTCTGTGAAAGGGAAGGCAAACAATTGACTTGGAAGCTAAAGTTCGAAATTCGGCCAATACTGGCCAATTAAAGGACTTTTTTTTGATTTTTTACTTGCAAAACGCCGTTAGCTTCGGTCAAACTTACCTATACCGTATTTTGCGTATTAGCTAATCAATCAAATTATGGAGGAATTCATGGCTAAGAAAAAAGCTACTAAGAAGAAAGCAACTGCAAGAAAAGCTACTAGAAAAGAAGTTCTAGTTGTTGGTTCTAAAACTAAGACTGCTCTTAAGGGTTCAGGGAAGAATACTTTCAATGTATCTTCTGATACTCTTGATGCAATCAATGAACTTGTTTACCAAGCTGTTGAGCAAGCTCAAAAAAGATGTGCTGCTAACGGACGTAAAACAATTCGTCCTTACGACATCCTTGCTTAATTAGCTTTTTATAAAGTTGATTAAAGAAGCCGGACTTCGTTTCGGCTTTTTTTGTGCCCTTTTTGTCTTTAAGAGAATTGGCGGCAAAATTTAAACTTGTGGTGCTCCTTCTAGACTCTGATACAATAGAAATAGCTCAAAAGCCTTTCTAGATGGGGTTTTTAAATAGCAAACTCTATCAGTCATCTAAATCTGAAATGAATAAAAAAGGGCCGCTTAAAAACGACCCAATAAAAGTATGACCAATAAGACCTGTGGGTAATACCCAGTTTTCCGAACAACTTACTTGAGCTTAACAGTGCCCTTTTCTAAATCCAGATCCATATGGATGCGGTAGGAGCCATAAGCGATGTCCTCTAGAAAATTGATGGCACCATCTGGACTTGTGTACCTTAGAGTTTTAGTTATATAGACATCTACACTCGCGTCGTAATTTGGTCTATTCTGTGAGCCGTCATTTATAATCGTCTCAACCGGGAAGGCGAGGGTGATCTGTTGGCGTCCTCTGTTTTCCTTGATGGTATGCTTGGCAAGATCTATGATGCGATAAACTCCATCCTTGTAGGCGTTGACTTCTATTCTTTCTGCTTGAACTCCAATGATGAGGTCATTCGAGGTTTTAAAGTAGCTCTTTGGGGCCAGGGGTCCCACTTCTCTAAAAGTGAATTGTTTCGATCTCTTGGTGCACTTGAGAAAGCTAATATCTACCTTCACTTCCACAACATCATTTCCTACCATTTTCGCCTTTTTCGCTTTGATGCGATAAAAGCCTTTGGCATTAGCGCGGGATTCGGTGTCTTTCTTAGTAGTGCAGTAAGCCGATGTGCCATCTGCGACTTTGACAGTCGATGGCTGGCCTGCGAATGCAGCAAAGGAGGCCATCATTGAGAGGGCAAGAAGGGTTGATTTCACTTTTTACTCGCGGTTTGGGTTGTGCCTTCTTATACCTCATGGCCGAGGTGAGATGGCGAAGTGTTGTAAAAAATACTCTAGCGTCAAAAAGGTAATCACTTAAAATCATCATCAAAATGAGTCCTATTTATCAGTTTAAAGTTTAGCTTCTCAAACAAAGATTTACCCAGAAAGACTATCAAATGGTCTCTAAAGCGTGATTTGGATCAAGGACATATTCTTTGGCCTTTAATACTTTGCCCTATTCTTCTTTTAAAGGTGTGGGCATGAAAGCTAATGTACTCATTATTTCCCTCTTTGTTATCTCTAGCATTCTTGCACAGGAAAGTGCTGATAAGGCTCCAATTATTGTGCAGGAAAAGCGGCTCATGAGCCCCGCTGAAAGTATGGCCTTTCCTGAAAAGGCCCAAGGGAAAAACTATAGTGATGGAGGGGACTTCTTAAGAAGTTTACCTGGTGTGACAGGCTCACGCTTTGGTGGTCATGGTGTTGAGCCGGTTATTCGCGGTCAGTCGCAAGATCAGCTCAATGTTACCTTAGATGATGCCTTTATTTTTGGTGGATGCCCAAATCGCATGGATCCGCCATCTGCCTATGCAAATGTGAGTCGCTTTGATGAAGTTATCATTACCAAAGGTTATCAAAGCGTTCTCAATGGACCGGGGGCCTCAGGTGGGTCGGTAAAATTTAAGAAAAGTCCACCACGTTTAGAGGGAAAGAAGGTCAAGGGTCTATTTGAGACCCAGTATGATAGTAATAGTAACCAGTCCGATATTAAAGGTCATCTCACTACTGGAAGTTCCCAGTACTACCTTTCTGCAAACGGTTCTCATCGCTATGCCAATAATTATGATGATGGTGATGGTTTAGAGGTGCGATCCTCATTTGAGGAAAATAGCTATGGTCTCACAGTAGGGGCCACTCCAAATAACGGTGATCACTATAAGCTTTCTGTGCAAAAGCATGAGGTCCTCAATGCGCTCTTTCCTGGAGCGGGGATGGACAGTCCCTTTTCTGAGACGACTAATATCTCCCTTCATGGGAGCCATAGGTGGAGTGGGGGAGCTCTTAAAAAAACAGTGGTCAATGTCTACAGCGCTCAGGTTGATCATCAGATGGATAATTATTCCTTGAGACCTCCAGGTACTTCTTTGAGAAGAGTTGACAGCACTTCTGATACCGTAGGCTTTAAAGTTAAGAATGACCTTAGTCTTGGAGGGCTAGTTTTAGAAAATACTCTCGAATATAGAGAGAATGAAAGGGATGCTGCCCGCTACCAGGGAAGTAACGCGACAAATGTCTCAACTCTTCAGTCTTCAATGTGGCCGGGTATAACTATCGCTCAATACGGAGTCGCCTTTGAAGGAACCAAGAAGGGAGATAAGACGAAGTTTGTGACTGGAATTCGCGCAGACTTTTATGAGATTGATTATGCCAAAGCCGATATCACCTCAACTCTAACAAACCGTAGCGCTAATGATTTATACCGCCAATTCTATGGTTATGGTTCTCAGTCAAAGGATGAAACAAATATCGGTGGTCTTTTAAGAATAGAACAAAAGGTGGGTGAGTCAGTTATCTTGAAAGCGGGCATAAGTCGTTCTGTCAGAAGTGCAGATGCAACAGAGAGAGGATTGGCCAATGATATGGTGATGATGGGGAATAACCGTTCATGGGTGGGCAACCCCAATATTGAACCTGAAAAGCATCATCAACTTGATATTGCGGCGACTTATCAAAAGAGTCATTTTGATATGGGGCTTTCTCTCTATTACAACAAGGTTTCAGACTATATCTTAAGAGATTCAGCAAGAGGCCAGGCGGGGATTCTCATTAATTCAAATGCAGCGGATGTCTATACCAATATTGATGCTTACCTCGCAGGGGCTGAATTTGAGTCGCGCTATGTGGCTTCAAGTTGGGCACAGCTATACTTTAATTTCTTCTATACTTACGGAAAGAATGAAACTTACGATATGCCACTCGCACAAATACCAGCACTCCAAGGAACATTAAGTGGGGATTTGAACTATGCGGATGTTGTAACCCTTACTCCGGAACTGGAATGGGCCTTCAAGCAAACTCGAGTTGATTCTAATGCTGCTCTTGGTAGTGGGCGAGATGTCAGGGCAACTCCTGGTTACTCAATCTTTAATCTGAAGGTAGCTTATGAAGTAATGAAGAAATTGAAGCTAACATTAGCGGCCAATAATATTTTTGATCGTAAATACGCCAACCACCTTAATCGCTCAAATATTTCAGACGCAACAGAAGTGCAAGTCTTTGAGCCAGGCCGCTTTTTTGTGGCCGGTCTCAACTACCAATTATAGATTATTCTGGTCCCTTAACGTTTCCACTTGAAGGGACCGGTTTTCTTCAGCTTGCCATCCCCCTGGTACATCTCACAGCCAGGAACAGTGACTTTTTCTTCGGCATCAACGGTGATTTTCTGGGGGTACTCATAGAATGAGGAGCGCAAACGTGATTCACTCTTATTATAGAAAGCAAACCTAAAGGTATATTCGCCTTTAAGATATTTTCCTGCGGTAAAGGTTTGGTTTTGGAACATAAAGGGAAGAATGACGTCCTTATAGGATTTATACTCATAAGCTGAGATCCTCATATTTTCTTTGCGAGTGGGGTTCTTACGAATGTTGATATCATTAATCCTATAAGACATATTAAAGGGGACGCATTCGTACTGAGTGAATTTCGGTCTGATGCTTGCTGAGTAGTAAACCACATTAAAGTAAAGCTCTTTGGCCTTGCCCTTTTTAAGATAATTGAGAGGAATAATCATTGAGCCCACAGGAATAACTGTGCCTCGAATTTCCCGCCTTATCTGAATGAGCCCGCTATCAATTTGGTAATCTTTTTCAAGTCGCTTGATATCCTTTGAAGAAATAATGGGAATACTTAGACCAACTTTAAATCCGCGTGAAATCTTGAAGGCCTTCTTCCCAACCGTCCAATCGACGATATCGACGTCTTCAACTTCTGCACTATTTGCATTGAGGTTGTGACCAGTTGAAACCTTGGTTAGCTTACTTGTGGAAAGGCAGCCAAAGAGTAAAAAAGAAAGAGTGATGAGGAGAGGGAGTGATTTCATAGGGAACCTTTTAAATTACCAAGTATAACTAGTATAAAAATAGATATTATAATTTAGGCTGGCAGCATTGTTACTGTCGGCTACCTGATAGATATTAGAAAAGAGAAATCCTTTAATCCCGATATTGAGACCTGGACCGTGGGTGGCAATCATTGTTTTCACAGACCAGTGAGTGCCAAAAGCCTGATCATTGGTGCGGATGCCATTGAGGTCTTCTCTTCTATTGTCTTGGTAGCCACCACCAACGAGGCCACCTAGGCCGAAGTAGAGGGGACCAAGGGGAACGAGCCAACCGTAGCCAATCCCAATACCTCCTTGGCGCATCTCTAGACTTGTGAGGTTGGCAAAGAAAGAAAACTCCGTATTGGAGTTGCCCTGCAAAAGACCGCCATAGTCACGAAACTTTAGCCTATTAAAGAAGAGGGTCATTAAGAAGGATGAGCTGTACTTTATGCCCATGGAGCCGTTTGAGTTGAGGGCCTTCATACTAAAAGAAGGGTCAAAGGCATAGAGAAAGTGAGCGCTTCGTTCACGACTAGAAAGGTTCGGTCTTTCTAAGCAATAATCACAGCCACTATCTTGATTCTCATCGGAGCTAAAGCCAATCCACTCCTGATAATAGAGTTCAGTGTAGGTGTTGGCGATGGGAACCCCGATTCGATAACTCTTGTAACTATTATTTCCAACTTCAGAATTACCGTAGTTGGTGTCTTTGATCTTGCCACCGTATTCGATATAGAATGCATCACCAGAGAGCTTCACCCCCCAGTGGAGACTGGCGTTTGGGCGAAACTCAAGAAAGTTCTTCTTCGTTCTCAAGAGAATAGAGTGATTGGGTCTTTTCACTTGAGCCGTAAATGTCGTTGAACTATGAGAGGAGAGACTATGGAGAAGGATTAGTCCAAAGAAAAAAAGTCTTATTGGAAATGTTGGAGTGCTCGTGGGCTTAATAGGGTTTTTCCTTCTTTATCAATAATGATTCCATAGAGGTTATTTTCAACCATCAATTGGTAGGCCTTAGGCATATCAACGGCTAGGCCGATGGTGGCCCAGACATCGCTTTCCATGGAGGATTCCCCTACTATGGTAACAGAAACAGGGGGAGCTTCGCTGTCATCTTCATAAAAATTAAGGACGTGATGGTCACGACCACTTTCATCTGACTGATTAAGTTGGATATAAGAGCCGGAAGTCGAGACGCCTCCATTTTTCACTTGAATAAGGCCTGCGGATTGTTGGGGGTCTTTGGCAAAGGGATTTCTGATACCAATGCGCCAAGGACGTGGAGCATCTTTAGTTGCGTGGACCCGCATATCACCAGATCCATTAACACAGAAATTAACCATTCCTTTCTCTTTTAATAAGTTAAAGGCACAATCAACTGCATAGCCTTTTCCCATGCCACCGAAACTTATCTGAGTGGTCTTTTCCTTAAAAAATACAGTTTGTCTTTCTTTATTGAGGGTAATGTTTTTAAAATTTACCGTCTCTCTGAGCTTGGCCTTCTCCTCATCACTTAAGCTTAGACCTTCCTTTAGCGCCTGGCGCCATCTCTTGCCGTAACCAGCAAAGGTGATATCAAAGACACCTTGGCTCTTTTTATAAAAATCCCGTGCTTGCATGAGAAGATACCAAGTTTCTTCATCAACAAGCACTTCTTCATAGACGGCCCTTTTATTAATATCTGTAAGAACACTTTCTTCAAACTCTGTGTATTTTCTCTGGATGCGCAAGACTTCTTCATGGGCCTCTTTAAAAAGCTCTTTCACTTTTTCTGGACTCATGTAGGGCTGGGGATAGGCCCTATAAATAAAGAGACCACCCATGGCCTTTAAAGAGACCTCTACAACTTTAGGGGAATGGGAAGAAGTGCTCTCTTGCATCTTTAGAGTTGAGTGGGCGGGACTTCTTTGTGGTAAATCACTTTCCCGTCTTTATCGACAACGAGAGTCTGGGGTAGGCTTAAAATTCCTAGGCCCTTTGAAAACTCCTTATTACGATCCATGAGGACTTTATAGGAGAAGCCGTGCTTTTTAAGAAACTTCTTAATCTTTCTGGGAGAATCTCCTGCATTAACGGCCAAAAACTCTACGTCAGGGTTTTGCTTTTTTAGTTTCTCTAAAATAGGGATTTCTTGAATACAGCTAGTGCACCAGGTCGCCCAGAAATTAATGAGAACTTTTTTCTTGTGAGGGAGCTGATAACTGTAAGTTGTCTTTTCTTTATAAATTGGTAGTTCAAAAGAAGAGAGGCTTTCAGCTCCCATAGTATGGAGTGAAAAAGAAAGTGCTAAGAGGAGGGAGAGATATTTCGTCATAAATTTTCCTAGAACTTAAAGCCGAAACCTGTCTGATAGTAGCCATAACGCATGCCATTTGTTCGCGTGCTGTAAACAAAGCTATGACTCCAAGTTACATCTTCAAACTCAATACCGTACAGCTTAAAGTCATCTTGAAAGGCTTCATAGTATACCCCTCCTTCATAAGAAGTGAACTCATCCATATCTGAGTCACTGGTCATAAAAGTCTGGGCACTTGTAAAACTTGGTTGAAAATACTTATTTTGGTCTTGTTGGTGAACTCTTATAAAAAGCTCCATAAAGCTTTCATCTTCTTCAATATCAAAGAGGTAAGCTGTTCTTATGGTATGGGCCTTGGTATCCCAATCATCCCAGTAATAGCGATAGCTCAAGTTAAGAGCGCTTGTTTGCCCGAGTCCATGGACCCACTTTGCCGAAAGGGCATATCGGGTACGCTCATCAGGTAATTCTTCTACTTGGCGTGTTCCTGCAACATTGACCGTATTGGCAGTGGACTCTAGGTAACCTGTTGAGCGGGCGTAAGTGGCATCAAATTGAATGATGTCTTTTACCGTTAGGATCTGACTAGCGGTAAGTGAAGCGGCCAAGATTTTTCTTTCTAGGCCAGTGGTGATTGTCGCAGCACTGGGGTTAGTGATGTCACGAAAGAGGTCAACCTCATCCATGTAGTACTGAAGTCCTGCTCCTAAGGTGAAATTATCCTTGGCAAAGGAGCGCGAAGCATTGAGGCTACCATTAAAAGAGCGGTAGTCATATTCAGAGCTAAAACCTACGTCAGCACCTAAATTCCAGCGGTTCTTTTCAACCTTTTTTTCTTTTCTGACACCTAGGTTGGCCGCAACTCGGTTTTGACCCATAATCGGACTGCCACTTGCCCCAGTGTAATTATCAAGTTTGGTGTCACTGGCAGCTGTCCAGGCATCAAAAACGATTCTGCCATTGATGGCCGTATCCTCAGTAATTTGATGTTCGATAAAGACCATGGGCTCGATGACATTGGTTTCTTCGCGACCTGAGTTGTCGACGACTTGGTTACCGTCATTGCTATTTTGATGATAGATATTGAAAACAGTTTTGAGCTTGGTTTTTCCTTTTTCCATCATCTCAGCAAAGGTTCCTTGAATACTGACAATGCTGAGAGTAAGGGTCGTCCAAAAGCGCGGTGAATTCTTAGTTACAGCCACATCCGCCCCCTACTGCAGAAGTACCACCGATGGCACTTTCTCTAAAGGATCGGACCTCATTTCTGAAGGCCGACTCCTCTGGGTGAGGGTCAAGCTGCATAATCTTTTTTGCGAGGTGACCACGATCAATTTGGTCCACATTGGCACAAGAAGTGAAAAGAGTAATAAAAAACATGAAGAGGAAATAGTGAGGCTTTATCATAGTAGGTATCCTTCCCTAGGTTTTGCATATGATTCTTTCAAAGTATACGCTAAAAAAGTATGACGACTGTCATACTTCATTAAATTAAATAGTTGAGCTTAAGAATCGGCTATTTGTGTGATGATAGAGCTTGGATGACTTTCCTTGTCTCTTCTTCAATTTGCTCTTTATCCATGCCAGTCTCTTTGGCCTTAGCGATGGCCTCATCTTCAGTGAAGTTATGTTCAAGGTAAAGGTGAACAGCAAGCCATGCACTGGCACGATTTCCCGAACGGCAATAAATAAGCGTGGGTGAACTTTCATCATTATGATCAACCAATTGATTGACTTGGCGAACTTTATCTAGAGTGAGAGCGTGACAACCCTCAACAGGAACTTGGTGGTATTCAAGACCATTGGTTTGGGCGTGATCCTTCTCATGACTATCAGGGTTTTCTTCATCGGGTTTTAGATCAATAACCTTTTTCACCCCTAATTTTTTGAGTTCTTGAATGCCTGCCTGAGTGGGGGCTCCTGAGAAGTAGAGGTGGCGAAACTTGCGTAATTTGGCGAAATCACCCTGTTGATCGAGGTTTTCTGCTTTAAGGTTTAATAGTTCATTCTTTGTTAAGTTTGTCATGGAGACCTCCGCCTGTAATTCTTAGGGTTTAGGTAATTAACATCTCCATGTTACAGGCTCTCCATCCTATAGACCTTGATCTTGGTCAAAGCGTCTTATTTTGATTCCTTTTAAAGTAAAGGTTAGTAAGGAGGAATTTATGACTATTGAAAGACTTATCAGGGCCATTGCCGGATTCTTCATTATGGCGTCAGTGGCTTTGGGAACTTTTCATTCACCTAACTGGTACTACTTTACTGCCTTTGTTGGTTTAAATTTGTTTCAATCAGCTTTTACCAACTGGTGCCCTATGGTTTTCTTTCTTAAAACACTTGGCTTTAAGAGTTGTGAAGAGGCAAGTCAGGTCACTTCCTAAGAGACAATAAACGGTAGGGATTTCCTTCATAAATTTCCTTGATTTAGTTGATAAATCTTCGAAAATATCTTTATGCCTAATAGAGAGAGACACGCGGAATTTTATCAAAAACTGATGACCAGTATTCAGGATGGGTTCGTGATCCAAGCTGAAAATGGTCAAGTTCTAGAATTTAATCAAGCAGCTTGTGACATTCTTATGCTTACTAGTGATCAGCTTTTAGGAAAAAGTTCTCATGATGAGCAATGGGCAGCTATCGATCTCGAAGGGAAGCCCATGCAAGGTCAAGATCACCCTGCGATGGTTGCACTGAGAAATAACTGCAACGTCAAAAAAAGCTTCTTTGTTCGTGGTGGTAACGGTCTTTATCGTCTTATCGATGTTCGCTCTAGTGTTATCAATGAACTCATAGAAGGTGGTAAAGAAGCTCGATATGCTCTCACTATCTTTAGAAACATCACCCATGAATATCTAAGAAGAGAAGCGGATATTGCTACCAGTGCTATTCTAAGTGATTACCTTGATCAAAGAAATAATATCAAGGCTTTCTTTTCTTTCCTTCTTGATCGGATTATTAAAATCACAAATTCAAATTATGGCTTTATTGGTGAAATTAAGGAAAAGGAAGGTAAGCCTTACCTTAAAACCTATGCGATTACTGACGTTTCTTGGGATGAGGAAACAAAGAAGTTTTATCGGGAGAATGAAGAGGCTGGTCTAGAGTTTTATAATCTTGAGACTCTATTTGGTGAAGTCTTAACGAGTCAAAGACCTCTTTGGACTAATGATGCTAAAAATCACCCCAAGGCTTCAGGCATCCCCAAAGGACATCCACCTCTTGAGAGATTTATGGGGGTTCCGCTCTTTTACAATAATAAGATGATCGCCATGATTGGTGTCGCCAATAGTGGCTATGGTTACGACGAAGAAATTTATGATAGTTATCACGCGCTATTTATTGTCGTTGGTGAGGTTGTTGGTAAGTGGAGGCTTGAAGAAAGTCTCCAAGAGCAAAACCTTGAGTACGAGCTGCAACAGCAAAAAACTAAACATATAAATAAAGTTGCAGATATTGCCTTATGGGAGTGGAATCTCCAAGATAATTCTCTTTTTACCAACGACACCTGGTGGAGTCGTTTAGGTTATTCGAGACCAGAGAGAACTGGCGAGCTTTTCGATTGGGAGAGCCGTGTTCATCACGAAGATATTGAACGAGCAATGAGGGAAGTTCAAGCTGTTGTGGATGGTTCCAAATCCTCATTTGATATGACTTATCGCTTTAAGATGGCTGATGGTCGTGATCAATGGGTCTTGGATCGTGGAGCCATTACTAAGCGAGATGAAGAGGGAAAGCCTCTACAGATCACGGGAATGCATGTCGATATCACTGAATTAATATTAGCAAAAGAGGAGCTTGAGAATCAGCGCTCTCTTGCCGAAAAGGCCAGTCTTATCAAAACGGAGTTCTTGGCCAATATGAGTCATGAAATTCGTACACCAATGAATGCCATCATTGGCTTTACCGAACTGGTTCTCGGCAGTGAGCTCGATGAAGAGCAAAGAGCGATGGTTGAAAATATTGGTAACTCAGGCAAAGCACTTTTAACAATTATTAATGACATTCTCGATTTTTCTAAAATTGAAACGGGAAATCTTCAGGTTGAAAAAATTCCCTTCAAGCCCTTTGAGGTTATTCAAAGCTCCTATGACCTCTTTTCTGAGATTGCTAAAGAAAAAGGTGTAGACTTTAAACTTGAATTTAAAGGGGATCGTAATGGAGCCCTTATCGGAGACCCGACCCGTATCGGTCAGATTCTCAATAACTTTCTCTCCAATGCTATAAAGTTTTCCCAGTCTAAACCTGTTTCCTTAGTTCTAGAGCAACATAACCTTGAAGATTCATGTGATCTCATTTTTTCTATCATGGATAATGGCATTGGCCTCACCGAAGAGGAGCAAGAGAAGGTTTTTAATTACTTTACCCAGGCAGATAGTTCCATTACCCGCAATTATGGCGGAACTGGTTTGGGTCTTTCTATTTGTCAAAAACTTGCTGAATTGATGAATGGTCAAGTTAAAGTGGAAAGCAGCCCTGGTAGGGGCTCAACTTTTTCTTTCAGGGCAAATTTTCTTAAGGCCGATGCAGTCAGCGAAAAAGCTAAGAAAGTAAGCCAGCATGAGACCTCTTTAAAATTTATTCCTAAAACTCTTGTTGTGGAAGATCACGATATCAATCTTAATCTAGCGGTTAAATTTCTCTCTAAGTTCGGAATCACTCCTGATATTGCCCGAAATGGTCAAGAGGCCGTGGAGATGGTGAAGAATGGTGCTTACGAACTTATTCTTATGGACCTCCAAATGCCAGTCATGGGTGGCCTTGAGGCTTCTGAAAAAATTCGTAATATGAATTTAAAGAAGAGCCCCTATATTGTGGCGATGACGGCCAATGCCTTTGAAGAAGATCGTCAGGCATGCTTTAATGCAGGTATGGATAATTTCATTAGCAAGCCTATTCGTAAACAGCGTTTGCAAGAGGTTATAAAAGAAGTCGCGGCGAAGGTCCATTCTTCTTAAAGGAAATGAGTTGAATTCTTTATTGAAAGCCTTTTTGATACTTCTCATTTTTTCTAGCTGTGCCACTAAGAAATTGGATATTGATTATGACAATCTTGGTGCTCAGTATTCCATCATTCCTGAGACAAAGAATAAATTGGGGGCTCCTGAAATTGGTATTCGTGGTCATGTGGGCCATGGACATGAACTTGGAGGTACCACCCAGAGTGAGGATATTTTTTCCAGTGACCCAGGCTCTATCCGTATTCGGCAAGATAACCCTGAAAGTACCGCTAATATTGGTGTCGGTTTCTTTGGTAGCCTTGGTCTTTTTTCCTATGTTGATCTTATTGCCCAAAAATCTACTCAAGGACTTTTACAAACAGGTCTCAATATTTGTCTCATTAAAAACTGCTCCCAAGAGGACGACGGATATAAGGCCTCTCTCTACTTTGCTGGTGGCTACCAAAAAGAAGATGAAACCACGACCAATGAGTTCTTCTTTGAAGATGACCTCGCTAATGAGGACAAGTATCAGAATGTTGAGGGAACTGTTGAATTATCTGGTCGTAGTGCAGGACTCACTTTTGGTAAGCGTCAATCTGATAAGCTCTACTATTTAAATCTTTCCTATTCCTATGTTGAAGCAGAGTCTCAAATCCTTATTGCGACGCAATCACCCATAATGATTAATGCCAAATCTGAGAGTTATGGCGCTCTTTTTGGCTTTAGAAACTATGGAAAACTCAAGGGGAGCTCGCGCAGCTTTTTCTATTCCGAAATTGGTTATAGTATGGAGAGCAATCGTGGCAATAAGCGCTTTGATAGTGAGCGCATTATTGGTTCGCTGGGTCTTGGTCTCGCCTTTAAATAGGCCTTTCATCATGTCGAGTTAATTTCGAAATAAGGGAGTGCAAATGTATCCTGAAAAGAGCCTCTACGAAATGGTTATTGTAGGTGCAGGTCCTGCTGGTATTAGTATGGCGGTTGAAGCTGTTGATAAGGGCATTGCTGCTGAAGATGTGATCCTTCTTGAAAAGTCTGAGGATCATTCCTTTTCCATTCGAAAATTCTATCCTGACAGCAAGCTTGTGACTTCAAACTATAAAGGCCACGATGTGACCTGTATTGGAAAGCTCTGTATCGGAGACAGTTCAAAGCAAGAAACCTTAGATTACCTCGACAAATTTATTGAAGATTACAAGCTTCAAGTTAAATACAACTATGGGGTTGAGGAAATACAAAAACTTAAAAACGGTCAGTATGTGGTCTGTGCTGGAAATGAGTGTTTTGTTTCCAAAACCGTATGCATTGCTATTGGTGTGCTAGGAAGACCCAATAAGCCAAGTTACCCCATTCCTTCTGCCATTTCTTCTCAAGTTTTCTTCGATGTTACGAGTAAGATTGTTGAAAAGAAGAATGTCCTTGTTGTAGGTGGAGGAGATTCGGCCAGTGAATACGCTCAGTATTTACATGCTAACGGCAATAAGGTTTCTTTTAGCTACAGGCGAGAAAAGATAAGCCGAATGAATGATCAGAATAAGAAGCTCTTAGAAGAAATGGTGTCAAAGGGTCAGTGCCAATTGATGCTAGGCACAGACATTGAAAAACTTGAAGCCGAAGAGGGAACGAAGAAGATAATCGTTCACTTTAAAGGTGGCGATGTGAAAAAGTTTGATCATATTTTCTATGCTCTTGGTGGAACGACTCCTGAGAATTTTCTTAAAGGTATCGGCATTAAGATGACAAAGGAAGGTCCTGAGGTTTCAGACTTTTTTGAGTCAGGCCAAGAGGGGCTCTTTATTTTAGGTGACCTCACAGCGGGTAAAGGAGGAGGGAGTATTAACCTTGCCTTCAACAATTCTCACCGTGCTATGGGGGAGATCTGTGATATGTACCTTGATTGCAAGAAGTAAGCTAAAGGGCCGCACTAATAGCAAAGATAACGATGCCCCAGCCTGCTAGGATATAGTAGTACTTCTTCCAGTCTATTTTGAAGTTCTCTGCTGAACTCTGTTTGAAAGATTCATAGGTGAGCCAAGTCATATCTCCTTGTTCTTTCTTAACAATCAAAGAAAATCCTAGGCCACCAATGAAACAAATGACACAGCCAATGGCATTCCACCATGGCCAGCTAATTTGAGGTACGTACAACCAACATATTGCATTAATGGCAAAGCCCACAACCAGACCAAAGATAGCACCCGGGCCATGGGCCTTGGTGGTAAGGATGCCAAGAAGGAAAACCCCTAGAATGGGACCATTGGCAAGGGAGCCAATCTTATTCATGGAAACGATAATTGAGTCTGAGATATTACCAACAAAGAACGCAAAAATAGTACAGACAGTTCCCCAGAAAATCGTGAGAATTTTTGAAAGATAGAGTTCTTGCTTTTCGCTGTAATTCTTATTGAGAAAGCTTTTAAAAATATCTTGCATCGTCGTTGCTGACAGGGAATTAATAGTTGAGTCTAAGCTGGACATGGCGGCAGAAAAGAGGCCTACCATAACAAGGCCTACTGCACCAATGGGAAAGTATTTAATAACAAAGACTGGGACGGAAAGATTGTAATTGGGAGAACCATTTTCAATAGGAAGAAGATTGACGAACTCAGGGTGTTTAGCCACAACATTCCTCCTCCGACAGAAAAGGCAACGAAAGCAGCAGCACTCAGAATAGAGTTTGTGGAGCACTGGGTGGCCATCGTTGAAACAGCAATAGGCCACGCACCAGTATCATTTCCTCCGAGGTAATAATCGCTTTGGTTTTTTTGTCCTCGAGAAAGATATATACTTAAGCCAATCATACCAATGAGATAAAGAATAATGATAAGCCAATCAACCTGGTGCAATTGCATATGAAGCGACCTCTTCTAATAGATGAAATAGCGCAAGAAGTGATTCAACTTCTGGATCCTTATAAATCTATTCAGCGTAAGTTAGAAGTTTACCATAGAGAAATTAGAGCAGGTGATTTTTCATTAAAGGCTGACCAAAAGATTCACTTATTTGCGGTTGGAAAGGCTGCAAGCTTTCAACTGGAGGCCTTGATAAAATTTTTCAAGGATACTGTCCTTAGTGAGAGGCTGGGCAGATGTGTGAGTTACACTAAGAGGGGCCACACCGTTGCCGGGCGGAACTTTATCCAGTTGGAGGGAGATCATCCCCTCATTAGCTCAGATAATTTGCGCCAGACTCAAGTCTTCTTGAACTACCTAAGTGAGATTGAAAAAGGGGACACTGTACTTTTTTTAATCTCAGGGGGAACGAGTGCTCTCTTAGAGCAGCCTTCTGGTGAGTTGAATTTTGAAAGTTTGCAAAAGGCCCATGAAGAAATTTTAAATAGTGGTCTTGGAATTAATGAGATGAACGCCAAGAGACGTCAGCTATCTCTCATCAAAGGAGGTGGCCTTAAGAAATTTATTAAAACACCTCATGTCTTGCAAATGCTCACAAGTGATATTCCTAATAATAAACTTTCTGATATTGGCTCAGGGCCTCTCTTTGGTGAAGGTGGTGAGGACCCTCATGCTGTGGTTCTCCAGTCTGCCGATCTGTTAATGGAGGGTCTTGTAAGGAAATTTCCTTTTTGTGAAGTTGGTAAAATTTATGACTGTCAATTTCCTGAAATGGAAGACGATCTCTTAGAGATCTTAAAGCAAAAAAATAAATCTGACTTTTTTCATCTCTCTGGAGGTGAGGCAACTATTCAAGTCCCAGCTAATGCTATTGCCGGTGGTAGGAATACCCATTTTGTCTTGAGTATGGGTCAAAAGATTTATGGCGATGAAAGTTATAAAGACCTTTGGGATGTTCAGATTATGAGTCTCGGTACGGATGGATCGGATGGTAATACCCCATGTGCAGGAGCTTTCCTTAATTATGACCTTTGGTCTAAAAAGGAAGCTCAAACCTATCTCGATTCCTTTAATTCTTATGGTTATTTTAAAGAGCTCGATACCCTCATTGATACTGGGCCAACAAAAACTAATGTGATGGACTTGCGCTTGCTATGGAGACTGTCATGAATAAAAAAATTCAAGATCAACTAAGAGAGTTGGCACCCCAGTTAGAAGAGCTCGTACCTTATCTTCAAGAGCGTTTAGAGGAACTCAATAAGACGCTGACTCGTGATCCCTTGTATGGTCAAAAGGAAAGGCTCTTTAGTGAAAAGCAAACACTTCTCATCACTTATGCTGATCAATTTCAAAATCAGGGTGAGAATGTATTCGACTCTCTCAAATCTTTTATGGAAAATGACCTCCATGGAAGTTGCAGTTATGTGCATTTATTGCCTTTTAATCCATGGACCTCAGATGATGGCTTTTCGCCCATCGACTATCAAAAAGTTGATCCTGATTTAGGAACATGGGATGACGTTGAAAGAATCCCCTTTCCTAAAATGTATGATTGTGTGTTTAACCATATTTCTCAAAAGAGTGAATTCTTTCAAAGAGCACTCACTGGAGACATTGAGGCACAAAAGCTGTTTCATATTTTCTCTGAAGAGGAGTACGGTCAGCCAGACTTTCAAGAAAATATCAAAAAAGTCGTACGCCCTAGGACAACACCTCTTATGAGCCCATACAAAATGGGAGAGGTCGATAAGTATGCATGGACGACCTTTAGTAGTGATCAGATAGATACCAACTTAACCCATCCAGAAATGGTTCGTTATATTTTTGAATCCTTCTTTCTCTATATTGAAAAAAGCGCACGAATGTTACGAGTGGATGCTGTTCCTTTTATGTGGAAAGAGCTAGGAACCAATTGCACTCATCATCCTAAAACTCACCTCTTCGTAAAGCTTTTAAGAAGCCTTATTGATGAAATTAAGGTGCCTATATTGCTTATAACTGACAGCAATGTTCCCCACCAAGAGAATATTACCTACTGGGGCAGTGGGGAGGATGAGGCCCATGTTATTTATAACTTCTCCTTAGCGCCTCTGGTCTTACATGGCTTAGAATTTGGTACTGCTCATTTTTTAAAGAAATGGGCGCAAGATGTTTTTAATATCCCAAAAGGTGTGACTTTCTTGAATTTTACCGCAACCCATGACGGGATAGGCATGAGGGGGCTAGAGGGAATTGTGGATGACGAGGATATTGATAAGCTTTGCCGAGCTGCTTTAGAAAGAGGGGGACAGGTTGGCAAGAAGACCTCTCGAGACGGTAGCTTTCGACCCTACGAACTTAATATCACCTGGTCATCCATGATGAAGTCTCCTGATTTATCTCAAGAGGATTGGCTGAGAAAAGTCATTCACTCTCATGCTCTTGTGATGTTCTTACCGGGAATCGGTGCTCATTATGTTCATAACTTTCTTGGGACATTGAATTGGCAAGAAGGCCTAAAAGAGAGCGGTATTGCGCGTAGGCTTAATAGAAAGAAAGTGGCTTACCCCTTGGAGTTAAAGGATGAGCAGTGGCAGGTATTAGAGAGGCTCGTTGAATGGACGCAGTTTAAAAATTCTCACAAGGCCTTTCATCCCAAGGCAAGTTTTGAGTTGATATCCTGCCCTGAACAAGTCTTTGCCTTTTCGCGAGAATTTGAGGGACAGGTGAAGAGGGTCTACTTTAACCTCTCTTGTGAATTAGTGAAGTTTGATGATGTAGAGCTCCTTCCCTATGATTTAAAAGTCCTTTAAAATAGGGTTCAAGGAGTTTTCATGTTTAAGGTAGGAAAAGAGGAAGTCAAAGCGATAGAAGAGGTTGTTCTGTCCCAAAAATACTTTCGCTTTCAAGGTGAAAATGTTCCAACAAATACCAGTCAATGTGAAGATGAGTGGCGTGAATACTTAAGGGCAAGTTATTGTCTGTTAACAACTTCTGGAACGAATTCTCTCGTGGTTGGAATGGCCGCTTTTGGGATTGGTACGGGAGATGAAGTAATCATTCCCTCTTATACTTTTGTGGCAACAGCAAGTGCCATTATGCAAGTAGGGGCCATTCCCATTATTGCCAATATCGATCACACTCTCACCTTAGACCCTAATGAAGTACGCTCCAAAATAAGCCCAAGAACTAAAGCGGTCGTCGCTGTTCATATGGATGGCCTTATTTGTGATTTAGATTCACTAGCAAAAATTTGTGATGAACATAATATTCTTCTTGTAGAAGATGCAGCCCAAGCTTGTGGGGGTGAATACTGTGGTCAGGCCGTGGGGACAATTGGTGCCTTCGGAGGTTTCAGTTTTAATGTCGATAAGGTCATTAGCTGTGGGGAAGGTGGCCTTCTTGTTGTCAAAGATGAGAAATTTCACGAACAATATTTAAAGTCTCTTGTCACCCACGATACTGCTTGCCAGTTTGGTCGTACCTTAAAAAATAAAATTTCCTCTTTACCTAAATTCTTTGGTCTCTCAACCAGACTTAATGAAATCAACTCTGCCATGCTGCGAGTTCAACTGCAGCGATTGCCAGAAATTTTGAATGAATTACGCAACCTAAAGAGTGATCTTATGAGCTATAGTGAGTCCATAGGTCTTACTGTGATGAAAGGTCATGATGATCAGGGAGACATTGGCAGCGTTCTTCATGTTCGATGCCAAGACCCCGTCGATACCATGGAAAAGAGTAAGGTTCTTTTGGCAGAAGGTTTTAAAGCAGGTCCTCCCTATCTGAGGCCGGCCCATGCTTGTTGGCAATGGTTTGAGGCAATGAAAGAGGGCGCATACTTCGTTGAAGGACTTAATCCTTATAACTTAAGTGATCAGACTTACTCATATACCAAGCAAGACTTTCTTTCTACTCTTGAAATCCTTGGGGGTTGCCTGCGCTTAGAACTTAATTTCCTTGGAGATCAAGAGCGAGTGGAGCTTTGCAAAGAGCTTCTTAAGAAAATAGCTGCGAAATAAAATCTTTAACTTTGCTTTCTACATTAGGTAGGCAGTGAACCTGTCTGGCCCTCTTTAAAAGAATAATATTATTCTTGAAATTTAATTCATGGCCATTAATGAGGCGCACTTTTTGAGAGTCTGTGCCTCTTAAAATTTCACTAAGAGCATCTTGATCCTCTTTTTTGAGGTCTTTAAGAGAATGGGGAAGAATAATAAGACTTTCCTCTTTACTGGGGCTTTCTAAAATATCGCGACACTTAAGAAGATGAAGTGAGCCCTTGTTAGAGTCGGCAAATTGATCTAATGACTCTGTATTAAGCCAAAAGGCAGATGTTCCCAAGTCTTTAATGAGTCTTTGATGGCACTCTATGATCTGTTTATAGTTAATAGGACTACGGGCATGTTCCTTTGGTAATGGAGAAGGGCATTGAGCACTAAAGCCTTCTTTGAGCACTAAAGATGATGCCCTCTTTGCCAGTTCAATAATGGCCATATCTGGGTAGCTAAAGGGAGCGCACAGCCAACTAGGAATTTTGATAAGGGACTCACCGTATATATCTTTATGACCCCCAAAGTTGCTGCATATGATAGGCCAGCCTTGGGCCTGAGCTTGGGCCAATGAGACACCAAAGTCTTCACCAATAAAAGTACTCAGGCTTATGGCCACGGGATTTTTAAAATCATATTTAGGCCAAGCCTCTCTTTCTACTTGGCCGTGGAAGGTTGGAGTCCAGGACCCCTCTAAACTTTCAATAAAGTCTTGCAGCTCATTTTTAAAAGAAGATACCTGCCATCTTCCAAGTTCTTCGTGATAGCGCTCATCGAAACTTCCAAAGAGATGAAGACGATTTTCAACACCCGCTTGATGGAGAGCATGGGAGAAGGCAATAAGTGATTTGATATTTTTTTGGCGGGATAGGCGTCCCGCATAAACAAGATCAATCCCCTGATTAAGCTCCGGTTGGGAAGCGGGTTGGGTCTGAAAAAGGTCTTCCCTTTTGATGAGCTCTACTTGATGATCGCCTTTGAAATAAAGTTCTTCTTGAATTCTCTTAAAGTCATTTGCTAAACACCAAAATTTATATTCATGACCTGACAGGTTTGGCCATTGGGCCATCTTTCTGATGATGTCACCAAATGTAATGATATGGATGAGTTGGTCGGACGAAAATCTTTGTTCTATGGATTTCCCATAGTCGCAGTAAAATCTTGCCTGTGAGGGAATTTCAACCCCATTGGGGTGGGTATTAAAGAAGGTCTCTATCCTTTCAACGAGAGTTTCAATACTACTTTGACATTGGTCCCAAATAGGGAAGTGGCGGGGAATTCGCTTCATGAGTCAAGTGTATTACGTTTTCAAGGTGAGCACTAGCTACGAAAGAACGAAAAACCGATAAAATTTATCGCATTTTTGATTATGAAGCGAAATTGAATGAAAATAGGAGGGTGAAAATCATCCAAGGCCTGACTTCCCTATTTTTTCTTTCTCTGCTCGTCTTAAGTGCATCGGCCTTGGCCTCTGAAAGTGAATTAAAGCTTCTCAATCGCTGTTACTCACAATTAGTTAACAAAAGAATACCGAGAAATCATGAGTTGGTGACGAAGGTAAAGGCCGGGTCTTTCAGTGGAGGCCAAGCGTGCTATGAACTTCTTAAGACCATAAGTTTAAATGATAAGGGAGTTCTTTCTTCATTAAATGAAGAAAGTGAAGAAATTCTAAGAACCCTTCAGCGTTTACATGACTCGTGGTTTCCTCGCTACAATTTTAACGTCAGCACTCAAGACTACCCCAATACTGATCTTTATGATGCCAATGAAATGGGTTACCACTTCACTTATGTTCTTTTAAAAAACGAACCTGTTTCTCATGTTTTGACTCAGAAGCGAAGCTTCAAAGGAGTGCGCAGGAGTGAAAAAGAACATCTCTACTTTATTGATCGCTCCATCAAGGGCTATCGTCACCTGCGCTTAAAAGACGAACTGAATCGCTGGAAGGTTGGTGGTGTTGAAGATAAGAATGATGAGGAATACCAGGGACCGATCCAGTTTTGGGAGCCTGAGCTTGTTACCTTTGGTAGGCTTATTGGATTAAGGCCTTATAAAGAATCAAAAAACCGTATAAGGAAGTGGGATGGACATAAGCTTTCTGCTCCCTTTGATACTCATGCGCCTCAGGGGGGAGGGATTATTGGCTCAGTTCCATATCTTCTCCTCAATGCAGGTCAAAATGAAAGAACTATTGATGGAGGAGCCGCTCTTCATCGCCGTTGGTCGACTGCGATTTTAAAAGATTTACTATGTCGTAACTTGCCTGTTCTTTCTCAAGAGGATGCCTCAAGTTTTGTCAGGTCTAATTCAAAGATATCTTTTAGAAGAAAGGAAAATTGCATGAGCTGCCATGCAACTATCGATCCCATGGCCGCGGTGATCCGCAATATGGAAAATTACAATAGTGGCAATGTGGACTTTCACTACACCACGAGAAATGTCTATTGGCATCAGACTCACTCTATCCACAAGGGCGATTTGCCCGACAAGGACCTGGACTTTCGTAAAACTCGTCCTGATGGACGAATTACGATGCGTGATTTTCATGGAAAACTTATCGATAAGAAAGTAACCGGCTTAGCTGAACTTGGCAAAGAGTTGTCACAAATCGATGATTTCTATGCTTGTACGGCAAAGAGGTACTTAGAGTTTTTCACCGGCCGACAAATAACTCTTGAAAGCTATCAAGACCTTAATGAAAGGGAGAAGTTCGCGTTTGATAAACTTATATTGAATCTTAAAAAGCATCAGAGTCTTAAGATCCTTATAAGAGATATTTTTCAGTCTGATTTTTTTCTGGGAGACTTGAATGGATAGGAGAGATTTTCTCGCTCAATCATTTAAGTCTATGGTTCTTTCTGCCCTCGCTCCGAGTTTAGGAGGATGCTTCAGAGAGGAGAATAATCTCAACTTTCTTGCCCAATCTTCGCAGCAGATGAATTATGTTCAGCTCAACCTCTATGGTGGACCTGTGAGATGGGGCTTTGATAACTTTTTAAAGCCTCTTGAAGATCAAGGTTTCATAAAGACCCCTATGGTTGGCTCGCGCTTTAGTGATAGTGAGGGGGATGTAGAGTTAGCGCATATAAAAAGGCAAGGATATGAAGTTCCTCATTTTTGGGGCTTGAAACTAAAAAATGGCAAAGAGCATTCCTTTCTCCTAAAAAATATGATGACCATAAGAGGGGTTGATATCGATGTTCTTGGTCATCCTCTTGGAATTATCAAGACTGTTAGACCAGAGTCTGAACATCCAAGTATTCATGGTCTAATTTCTGATCACCATCAAACTCCACTACCTGCCGTTATCTTTGGAAGTAACCCCGCAACTTGAAGCTTTTATGCTCACCAAAAAAGTGGACTAAAAATTGATCTACGACAAGGCCAACTTCTTGAGAAAATTCTCAGTCCATTTTCCATGGAGGCACCAAAGAGGCTTTTTGGTGGGAATCACAAGAAGGAACTTTTAAAAAGGGTCTTAACAAATCTCAGTGAGGCGAAGCCTAGCAATGAGCGCTACTTAAAAGAATTTAAAGGAGCGCTAGATATCTTTGTGGATAATATAGAACCCTTCTTAAAAGAGTATGAAGAGCTGGTGTCTTCTTATGAAGACCTCATTCAAGTGAATATAAGAAATTACCAGGGTCTCGGTCTTGAAAAACTCAAGCTAAGAGAAGTCAAACCTCACCATTCCCATGAGTGGGGTCGCTATAAAGTTGATTACCAAACTTATCTTGGTGGAAATTCTTTAGAGGAAATGTTGGCCAGTGCCCATCTAGGCCCTTTGCCCCAACAATTTGCTTGTAGTGAGTTTCTTATCAAGAGGGGCTTAAGCTCGAGTATTATGATGTCTACACCCAACGAAATGGGCTGCTTTCTCTATAACTGCAACAATAAGGGAAATATTTTGGATAGTAGTTTTGAGCGTGGCAAGAGAGTTGCTACTCAGAGCCCTCATTGTGTAATTCAGATGGATTCCCATGATACGGGAACCATCTTAACTATGGCTTCATCTTTTATCTTCTTTAGAGGTCTTACGGCCTGTTTGGATCGCTTTACTCATCAGCTTAAAAAGGTGCCGGTAGGCTCAGATAAAACACTCTTTGATAAAACTCTTATTCATTTGAGTTCTGAGTTTGAAAGAGTCCCCACATTGGAGGAGTCAGGAAGTGATCACAACGATCACTCCCATACCAGTAGCTTCATTAGTGGGTCCATTGAAGGCCTACAAATTATCGGCAATATTAAGCTCAATCAGGGAAAAATGGGGACAATTGGTACCGCTGCCCATGTTTCTTTTCTTAAAAGGCCAATTCAGGCCCGCGATATTTACCACACCATTTGTGAGGCCTTGGGGGTGACCTGTCCGCTGGCCCGCTCTCAATCATTAGTAACGTGGAATAAGGAGAAGCTTGTCCTTAAATTTAATGAACTTAAAAAGGTAGCGGAGGTGGGATGAAAGTATTTCTCACACTTCTTCTTTTTGGTTTTGTGGTGGGCGTATGGTCTCAAAGTGATCCTTATAAGAGAAAGGTCGAGGGCAGTGGAGCTCCTCGTATGGGAAATCGTTTCTTTGTTAAAAATACCCTCTTGGAAGTTTTTGGGAATAATGAACATCACCGCAAAATTATTGATAAGAACTTCTTTAAAGCAGGCGAATCAGTTGGGGGACCATGTGATATCTGCGAGCAGGTCTACCATCAACCAGAGGAAGTCTTTGAGCCTGAAAGTGAGTGTGTTGGGGGAAAAGGGGTAAGCAAGGTGGCACACTTTCCCAAAACAAATATTTTAAGAACAACTCACCTTATAAAAACATACACAGGGTTGGTCTTAGGCCTCCCGGAAGACCAAGAAATTTTTAAGGGGAATATTTTAGAAAAGAGCTCTTATGCTTTCTATCCCTATGGTGGAGATATCGAGATAAGAAAATCTCTACAAAAGAAAGCTCCTTTTAATTCTCTAGAGTTAAAGAAAGAGGTTCTTCTTACCTATTGCTTAAGTCCTCAATGGCAAAGTCTTTGACCTTGCCCTGGTAGTGAAAGTGTAAGGCGATAATTGGTAGGAAGGGGACGATAAAAATGGATACAAATTTCTTAAAAATAGTCGGGATTGTAACTTTAGAAAGAAGAAAGTAAGTAGGATTAATAAGAGTAAACTGGCCCTTGTGGTTCCTTAGCAAGTGGTAGGGATCATACTTATCACTTTTTGCATTGGATAATAATCTGTTAAGAAAGCTTGGGTAACTTCCAATAAGGTGAAAGACGGACTCCTCTCCAAAGGCAAAGCGATGAAATTCCAACTCCTCTTCTATGGTGGAAAGATCTTCATGAAGAAGGATAAGGCCTCTTAGATCTAGCGAGGAGATGTAGTTTGGCCAATAATGATTTTCTTGATTTTGAGGATAGCTTCTTTGAAAACCAGGGGGGAATGTCTCCACAAACCACCCTTTCAGGTCTTCACTCTTTTGGTAGTAGCTTAAAAAGGACGGGCGCTTTAGCTTATAGTCGACTTTTAGTGTCTCAAGGGCGATTTCTTGCAGCTCTTGAATTGAGTGGCATGGCCGCTCTCTCTCTTGAAGCTTTTGAATAAAGGTGATGGCCCCCCTTTTTTTATGATGAGGGATTTGATCTAGACCTTCAATCTGTTGAGAAGTTTTTTCAATGATTTGTTTTAAGAGTTCTTTGGGTAAAAGATCAGGGGACTGCATGATGCTTAAACGATCTGTGAAGCAGTATGAAAGCATAAAGGGGAGGTTCTCATCTTCAATAAAGTTAATGAGGTCCCTAAAGTTAAGAAGTGTCGCCAAGGTTAGAGTAATATTGACCTGATTAATCTCAATCGTAGGTACAAGAGATTTGAGATGGTGGAGATTGGTTACAAAGTGGTCCCATTTGAGGCCATCACGGATAAATTCAGCATCAGCTCCAACGCCGTCAATGCTTAGGGTAAAGCGAACTTCTTTAAAGGCATTGAAAGTCTCTTGCATGCGTGGCCATTGTTGCAAGGGAAAGGCGAGATTTGTATGGAATTGAAGGGTGACTTCTTTGGCCTTCTCTTCACTGATGAGATTTTCTAAAAGTTGCCAAGTCTCTTTTTGCAACAGAGCTTCCCCTGAAGCGAAATAGAGTTGCTTAATATCATGGTGGCAGCGTTCATAGAGTTCTGGAATAATCCAAGTCGAATTCAGTTTCTTCTTCTTAAGAGTGTTATCAACAAGATGGGGGCTTGTTTCTCTAAAGGCCTGTTCAATTTTTGAGGAGCTTTCGGGTGAGCACATTCGACAACTGAGGTTGCATATATTTGAGTAACGGTAATCTAAAAATATGGGGTCTCCCTTAAAGGTGCCATCTTCTTGGGTGTTTGAAAGGAGGAGCGAACTTTCTTCATTAAAGTCATCAAACCTAAGGGTGGGAGGCTCGGTGGCCTGTGGTTTTAGGCACGCCTGGCAATATTGGGGTGGAGGGGTTCCTGCCAACATCGCCTTTCGGGTATCTTTGAGAAGGGGGGAGTTCCAATAATCTTCAAAGCTATCGAAATCCTCTTCAAAGGGAGTTGCCACGCAACATAGAGCACGCTTGCCACTCATGGTGACATGGGAGTGGACCCAAGGAGCAAGGCAGAATGTTTTTTTTGAATTATCAGAGCTCGTCATTTTTTTTTTAAGTTTTCTATCCTAGGAATCATTATTGACTCTTAGGATAAAAAACTCAAAGGATTTTATGAAAGTTACTGATAGAGCACATTAAAGTCCATTTCGTGACCATCTGTGCGAAGCTGATAATCTTTGATTTTGATTGAAAAGCTTAGTGCAGGGATAACTTCATCAATGATAATTTTCTCGGCGAGGGAGTCTCTAAGTTCCACCAGGAGTTCTTCCTCAATTTTCTTCTTAATGAATTTAAATGGTACCCTGATTTTAGGGATGAACTTTTTGGCCTTGTAATAAACTTTGCCATCAATGTCATTTAAGGCAAAGCTTAGAGGTATGGCCTGAAGTCCCTTGCCAGGTACCACAGCTAATTGGAACTCAATGGTCGCCTTAGCTGAAATGGTATCATTTTTAAATAATACCTTAGGATAGCCATAGGTATTACCAAATTTGACCTTGGCGCGCATGGTGGCAATGATTTTGTGATGGGCCTCACCCTCAGCGCCTTCTTTCTCAATTTTATAGTTATAGGTCGGTCTTTCGAGGGGATAGGCCCAAAACTTAACATTTAGTTTCTTAGTCTTTCCTAGGATATCAAACTCCACCTCCTCAATTTTTCCTGAGTGGTCGGGGTCATCATAGCCAAAGCAAAAGAGGGGCTCATCGGGATAACCATCATTATCTTCATCGGTTTCATAGATGGCCATATTATCAACAATACTTTCGACAAAACTATAAGAGACTTTAACAGTACCGGGGTTGCGATTCTCAAGAAGAATACTTTGATTTTCTTTATTGAGGCTTTTTTGATTGCCCGCAATTCCCATAGAGCGTGCGAGTTCTCTGGCGCAGACATGAACTTTGCTTTGAGGTTCAAGAAATTGAGTGTCGAGTTTAAACTCAACTCCCTTGTCGTCTAAGGCAAAGTGATTGAATCGTGCTTGCAGCTTGGTCGCATAGTCGCTTACGTGAATCTTGAGTTTCTCCAAGCTGGCCAAGTCTTCTTCAACCATTTCTTGAAACTTCGCTGAAAACTTTGGGCCGGCAAAATAGTCTTGAATTTCTTCGTTAAGAACATCTCTGACTCTTGAATCTATTCTCTCTAGAATCCAGGTAACAATATCATCATCTGCAGATTGCACAGAAATGTGATTAAAGGCAAAACCTCTATTTTCCACAAGTTTAAGTTTGAATTTACCGTCTTCAAATTGTACCTGAAAAACACTTTCCCCTTGTGGGATATCACGAGCTGATATATGGAAGACTTCATGCTTTCTAATGATGACCCCGAAAATATCCACTTTCCAATCCGCGCGAACATTGAATTGTCCCGTTACAGCTTTGAAGTTCCAACGAATTCGCACTTGATTTTTGGGTAAAGGCTCCACACTAAAGAGATTGGGCTTAATGGCAGCTAAGTTGATATGACCATCAAGAAGTTTAAGATGAAGGTCCCCTTCATCATCGATTTGAATATTGGAGAAGGGGATGTGATCAGGCATTTCATCTCTTAAATCCACTGTAAGCTGGTCAAAGAACTGAGCCTCTGGTTTGAAATTAAAATCAACACCATCGACTTCATAAGCAGCGATTGAGAGGGAGAGGAGAAAGAGAATTGTGATGAGCTTCACTATTTTTTCCTTGTTATGTTTGATTTTAAAATAGGTCTTCATGTCATAGGCTGCAACTTACCATGTATTTGGGTAAGGCTCATTGGCCAGAAATAGCGTTTATGAAATGATAATGAAAAAAAATACGACACTTCAGGTTTAAAATAAACTCTTGTCTTGACCAGTTTCAGGTGGTCTCCGCATGGTTTTTTCGTGTTTTTAGTAATTTAAGCTAATTTGGTGTCTTTTTTCTTTTGAGTTGTGGCAAAATGCTTGTGATGACTACAGATTCTAAAATTCTTTGTGCAGCCCCTTGGACTCACCTTAGTGTAGAGCCAAATGGTGCGGTTTTTACTTGTTGCATGGCCACTTCTTCAAAGGCCTTGGGTCTAATAAAAAGCAATAAAGAAGGCCAATTGCAAGAGTTATGGAATGGAGAATTGATGAAGTCTATCAGGCTGGAGATGATGAAGGGAAGAGCTCCTCATCAATGTCGGCCTTGTTATGAATTAGAGGAAGATGGTAGCTTCAGCCAGAGAGTCTTTATTAATGAACGATTTAAAAGGGTGCTACCTCAATTAATCGAGGAAACTCACCAAGATGGTAAGCTTAATGCTCAACCTCAATACCTAGGGCTTCGATTTAGTAATATATGTAATTTTGCGTGTCGAATTTGTGACGGTCAACTGAGTACAGGCTGGTATAAAGATGAAGAAAGGCTAGGGCGAGAACATCCCGATGGTCCTCTCAAGGTTTTTGAAAATATTGAGACTCTCGAGAATTTCTTTGCGCCCCTTTGGCCTCACCTCTCTTGGGTTTACTTTGCGGGTGGGGAGCCTTTCTTAAGTGTAGAACACCATTCCTTTCTCCATCTCCTAAGGCGAAATCAAAGACTTGATGTTGATCTCCTTTATAATACGAATCTATCGACGTTGAAGTCTTTTGGTGAAGATCTTTTGGAGCTGTGGGATGGTTTTCATTCCGTGACCCTTAATGTGAGTTTGGATGCCATCTATGCAAGAGCGGAATATCTTCGCTATGGCCAAAACTGGCAAGAGACAGAAGACCTACTAAAGCTCTTAAGAAATCACCAAGATCGAATAAATGTGACCTTTACCCCCGTTATTTCGATTCATAATATCTTTCACCTTAAAGATTACCTCTTCTATTTCTTTGATAATTTTAGTGTGAGACCTGATCAGTTTGTCCTTGATCCTTTAAAGAGTCCCTCCCATAGCTCCATTAATGTCTTACCTCAAGGGGCGAAAGAGAAGGCGAAATCTGTTTTAAAGCTTCTTCAAAAAGAACTCCTAAGTCACTTTGATCTTAATGACTGCGGAATCCTAGTTAAGCAGATAGCAGGGCTTATGACCTTTATGGAAGCTGAAGATTGCTCCTCTCTATGGCCTAACTTCTGTGATGATATTCAAAAAGTGGATGAAATACGCGAACAAGATTTCTTAGATGTCTTTCCAGAGTTTAAAGAATATTTCATTGAGCGTGACCAAGCTTAAATTCCGGATAGGCCTGTTCAAGAGATTGTCCTCTTAGTTTATCAAGCTTCTTTGCATAGATGACAAAATCTAAGAATTCTTGATGGCGGTTATAAGTTAGGGTGTCTGTTAAAAGGGCTTTATAGTTTTTGATCTCTCTTTCATGAAATTCACGATGACTACTTTGAAGTAGGTCTTGGTTTTTTTCGATAAAGTGAACAAAGTCCTTTTGAGCTTTTTTGAGTAATTGAGGTTGAATTAAAGCTGGATCCAATGGCAGGGATGAGTCCACACGGGTAAAACTTGGAAGTATCGGAACCTTGCCTTGGAATTGGGCCAGGTATTTAAAGAGGTCAATAAGCTGAGTGATATTGAAGGCTTGAACAACCGTGTGCAAATCTAACGTGAAGTTAGGGTACTCCTCTTTTAGTTTCAATAGTTCTCTATAGGTGCGATCAATAGTGGCCCACTTAGAGGGATAGCGAATATAATCTGATGTCTTACCGTAACCATCAATACTGCAAAAGAGGTGAGTCTCTTTAAAGCTTTTTAAATAACTTTCAAGCTCTCTCGGTATTAAGGTTGTGTTAGTGAAAAAACGTAGGGAAATATTTGGGGCATGTCCACTTTCAATGACTCTATTGAGGAGGGTGTGAACAGCTGGAGAAAGAAAGGGCTCTCCCCCTGTACATGTGATCATTCTTAAGTGAGAAAAGCTTTCTTCTAATAGGGGGGAGTGTTGATAAATGTCTTGGCTTTTTTGAATGTCGATACCACGGACTTCTTTTTCTCCAGGGTCCCAGCCTAAACTCTTCCAGTCCTCCATGATTTTATGAGAGTAGCGCGGCCGGCACATACGACATTTGAGGTTGCAGTGGTTGTCGGTGGTGACATCGAGATAGGCGAGTCTTGCCTCTTTAAGAGTGCCATCTTCCTTTGTTAATTTAAGCATTTCTTGAAATTCTTCACAAAAGCGTGTGTTGTATTCAAGGCGAGGGGAGTGACCGGTCTTCTCTTCAAGCCTAAAGCAACCGCGACAGGCCTGAGGGTATTCACCTTTAAGCATTTTTTGGCGGGCCTTTAAGAAGAGGTCGCTATTGAAGGCATCTATAGCACTTGAAAAGTCTTCCAAGAAAACCCCAGAAGTTTCCTCGCGGGTTTCATGACAGCATAAACGCAGTTCACGTTGGCTTTCTGTACTCAAGCTTAACCATGGGAGGGGGCAAAGGGTTTTCATTAGCTTATTATAACGTGAAATCGGGACTTTTGTTAAAAGGAGCTTTCTGGGCCGTCATCTCGTACAGTATCGAGAGTGACACAATGAGCGCCGCCTCCAAAGAGACGAGAGTGGCGTAATCTGGTGGTAAGGACCTCAAGACCTTTTTTCTCGAGGGCCTCTGCCAGGGGCTCTACTTCCTTTGGCTCATGAGCAAAAATAAGAACTTTCTCTGGAGAGAGGGGGAGGACATTGGTGTAAATATTGGCACTGGCCAGATAAATATCCTCTTTCTCTTTTGGGGTTTGATCAAGAACGGGAACTTGAAGAGTGTCCCACTTTTGAAGCTTTTCTGGAAGCTGGCTTAGCTTACCTTTCATCGTCGTGGG
>JAUIBX010000011.1 GCA_030427595.1 Bacteriovoracia bacterium
CTCCATCCTTTCTTAAAACAGATTCAAACTTTGGCCTCGCGAGACCTAAGCCTGAATCTATTAAGCTCTATGCCCATGGTCTCTTTTCTCTGGGACTTGCCAAGGGGGACCTCTTTGTCACTCAGGGTTTTATTGGCTCTGATGATCAAGACTGTGTTACTACTCTTGGACGAGAAGGTTCAGACTACTCTGCCACTCTTGTGGCCCAGGCCCTCGAGGCAAAAGAAGTTCATATCTGGACTGATGTAAATGGCATCTTTGAAACAGATCCCAATGTGGTTTCTAAGGCCAAGCATCTTCCAGTAATTAGCTATGATCATGCTCGCGCTCTCGCCAGCGCAGGGGCCAAGGTTCTCTTTCCTAAAACTCTTGCTCCTTTGCGAGCACAAGAAATTCCTTTAAAAGTTGGGCGCACCAAGGATTTTCAAGGGGGCTGCACTTGGGTAAGGCCTACGTGTGAGAATGCCCCAGGACTCATTGGTCTCACCGCCAAGAGCCGCTCAGATGGTCATGTCCTTACTCTCGTTGGCGATAGGGTCCATGAAATTGATATTGAGCACTCTGAAATTGACCGCGGTGATCTCTATCGTAGTTTCTTTCATCAAGGAGGCGATATCAATGACCTTCTTGAGTTGTGGTACGAGCGCTACTTTTCCTAACCCTTTCAATTCCACATTTCATAATAGGGTGTCGTGCCTTCACATCCTTTCACTTCAACAATGGAAGTGATTCTCTTGTGCTCAAGAAAAACCACAAAGTCGATCCCCTGACACACAAGCTTCATCACATCATGATAGCTGACATTCATTTGTTGGGAATAAACTTGAAAAAGAAGGCACAGGCGATGAAGAGCATCGAGGGCTGAGTTGGCATGAAGAGAACTCATCATGCCCCCGTGGCCAGTGTTAATGGAAAGGAGAAAGGGCACAACTTCTGCACTTCTTATTTCTCCTAGAATCATTCGATCTGGGCGCATACGAAGAGCGTAGTGACAAAACTTCTTAAGATTTTGTGGCCCATCATTGGGGGTGATGAGTTGGGTGGCAAAGGGAGATTTGGGTCTTAATTCTGGAGTGTCTTCAAGAGTGATCAAATGCTCTCTTTCGGGAATGAGAGTCACTAAGCTTTTGAGGAAACTGGTTTTTCCAGAACCTGTAGCACCACATACGAGGATATTCTTCTTTTGGGAAAGACTTTGTTGAATAAGAGTTTGCTGACCTTCGGTAAGGCCAAAGGACTCAAGACTAAATTCTTCTTTAGCATGATGGCGAAAGAAGACCTTGCTTGAGAGGTGATCACATAAGCTTTTGTGAATAAGAGTCACTCGCCAATCTTTACCAAAGAGTTCTGTTTGAAAGCACAGAAAGGGGCTTGCTTGATTCCAAAGAAGTCCGTGGCGTTGGGCAAAGAGAAGAAGGGAGAACTCATAGTCATCTTTACTTAAGGCCTCTCCAAAGAATTCTAAACGTTGAGTGCCGATAACTTGAACCCAACTGGGGTTGTGGACAATGATCTCCTCAACCCCGCTCATATGATTATTTGTTTGGCAGTCTTTAAGGTGCTGATGGACTTTGGCAAAGTTGGTGAGATGCTCGTACCACTCCAGAAGCCAAGTTTCATCCTCATGGGCAATTTCATAACCCTGTTCTTTAAGGAACTGTAGGCACTTGAATCCTCCCGGTAAATTTTTGGAATGACCGGCCTTGATGAGGTTTTGTAAATGCTCTTTGATTAGCTCTCGGTAGTAAGGAGTCGATTGATAGAAGGATTCGGGCATTAGATTTCCTCCACTTTGATTAAACAGAGAACTTTCTTATAGGTATTTTGGCGGCCACGACCTGAGAAGAGACTTCCAAAGAGAGGAATGTCGCCTAGAAGGGGGATTTGTTGGCGGTGCTTTTCTTTGACTCGAAAACCAATATCGAAGAGTACGGTGTTCTTATTGAGTTCAATGAGGAGTTCACTATTTTGCAGATTTTGAGAAATACCCTGACCATCCGGGCGCGAGAGATTTGTTTGGTAACGAACGAGAAGACGATGAGAGTGGGGCAAAAGGGTGATGTCGACACCAAGACCGGCAAACTTCCAGACCTGAGTGGCCACCCCATTGGTAACATTTTGAAGAAAGGGAATCTCTTGGCCAATACGAATCTTCATGGGACTTTTTAAGCGGCCTTTGAGGATAGGGTGGGCCAAGGTTTGAGAGCGATAATTGTCCTCTTTTAGGACGATAGAGTTCTCTTCTATAAGACTAAGAGGATTGTGAAAGAGAACACTTCCGAGTTGGCCTTCGACTTTAGAAAGACCAAAGTTAAAAGCTTTTCCTTTGGCGTTTTCAAATTGCTGAAGAGTAAGGGTCACTTGGTATTGGCGAGCGGCCAGAGTAAAACTCTCGTCTTGCCAGTGGATAAGGTAATTTCGTTGAAGAGAAATGAGGTCTTTTGAAAGCTTCTTTGAAACGCGGCAATGAATAAAGAGGGCCTCCATAGAACAAGGAATTTTAAAGAGGTTCTCTTTGGCAATGTCTTCGAGAAAGTCACTATAAATTTGGCGCCTGAGTTTGGGACTTAATCTAAGTTGATGAGTTTTTATTTCTTTGGCATTTTTGTAATAGATATTGAGAAAATGATGGTAGGACTTTTTATCATTGAGTACTCCTTTAAGATGAAGCTCATCACCAATGATCTCCTTTTTGAGATGGAGTCCACCGAGGTTGTGGGCGAGTTTCTTGAGTCCTAGTTGATGGTCCTTTCTCACCACGAAGACCTGAGTTGTCACAGGGGAGTTGTTCCCTTTTTGCCATAGGACGAGGTCGGTGTGACCGATGGATTTCGCCTTAAGAAGGAGATCCTCCTTTCCTTGGGTTTTGATAGAGAGGACTTCACCATTACCTCTGGCATACTTTTCGAGGCGTGGGACTTTGATTTTCCTGATTTCACCACGTACTAAGGTGATTTCAGTGGGAATGGAGTTCTGCTTAAGTACTTGAAAATTTGTAGTACTTGCATTTAGGATGCGGCCAGTCGTGAAGAATAGGCAGGAGGCCACCACGAGACCTTTGACAAGCGCAGGCGAATGCCGTAATTTCTGCAAGTTAATGATTTTATGGCAAGGGTAGCGTGTCACCCACAAGGCCATCTTGGGCATCAAAGTAGAGACTTTTTGTTCCAAGATTCTGTAGAAGAAGGACACGTTGAGGAGTTGAAAGATGGTCTCAAGAACTAGAGTGACAAGAAACAGAAGAAACGCCAAGAAAACTAAAATGGGAAGAAGAAGAAAGGCCCTTAATAACAATAAGGGAACAACTCCTAAGTTTTCAATCCACCCAGAGAAATCTGAAAAGTAATTTCTTCGTTGAAATGACTTAATCATAGTGGCCTTCTTGTTGAGGGCCTTTTTAGTTTAGACATCTGCTTTCCTTCGTCCAAATTTTCTTCAAAGGCCTCCTCAGAAACCAAATAAGCAAAAGTCGTTTTGAGGGCCTTTGGATCTGCACTTACTAAGTAAATATCTTCATTTTTAAAACACAACTGAAGCACACTGTGATCGACTTCATGGCATTGAGTATTTTCCAGATCCCATGACACTAGAGCAGAGGAGTTGAGGTAGTGGTCCTCTAAGAACTTATTGGTCACTTCAATCTGCCAAGGGGTTGGTGTACCACTTAAGTAGACCACTTGGGACTTCGTAGGTGCGATACCGATAAGAAGGGCCAGAAAAATCACAGCACAGAGGTGATGATGTTTACCAAGAAATTTCATAGGGACTCCTTCTTTGATTTTGTTGTTGGGAAGCTTCAAGGGGGGGATAAAGACTCCAAGGACCCGCCTCTTTTTTAATCAGATTAAGAGAAGCTTGAGGAATCTCTAAGACGGCCTTACTTCCTGTAGGCCCTAGTGGATCATCGATAAACTCTCTCAGGTGACCATTAATGAATTGGTTCTTTTGTGGGCCAAAGAGGCTGACCTTAATTTTTTGGCCTTTCTTTGGCTCAGCTCCATAATTCCATGCAGGTAACTGGACAATGGTAAAGCCTTTTTCAACAGAAACTTCCACGGGGTGAGAAAGTTCTTCTTCATTTCCTAAAGAGCCCAATAACCAAATGAGGTGGCTAAGTATAAAGAGAACGACAAACTTAAGGCGATAGGCCTTTTCTTTTTTCTTCCAAACTTCCTTGGGAGAGAGAGTGGACTTTTCCTTTTGATGCAAGGAGTTACCTATAGGTCTTTGAATGCCATCTTTGATGAAACTCATGAGATCTTTCCTTGTGAACTTTTCTAATATGGCGGCTAGTTTGATGGTGTTTTGCAATAACGATTCCCTGTAAAAATAAAATAATGATGAGACCAACCCAGTACACAGACTTCCTTTAAATTCTGTTAAGAGTAATTTCTTGGGAATGGAGGAGCTTAAAGCTTGGAGAAAATTCAAGCCTGCCCTTAATGACAAAGAGAAAGGGGGTGCGAGCTTTACTGGGAAGAATAAAGTTTTGGGCCTTCTTCCTTATAAGGGCCTCGCCAACAAAACCCCTTTTAATCTTGAGACCAGAAAGTTCTACGGGGTAGGTCTTTTTGATGAAGGCCAATTGGAGACCGCGACAGCACTTAAGGGAGAGACCTTTCTTCCAATCAAAGGCCTTTCTCACTTCCTGCCACTTTTGAACGGCCTTCTTCATTTTTAAAAGCGCAGGATTAGGCTTTAAGGTGAAGGCCGCCTGGAGGGCATAAATTGTCTTATTGGTGCGTTCAATAAACTGCTGGTGGCGTGACCATAAATCAAAGCTTTCTTTAAGACAGAGATAAGTTTGGTTTCTTTGATGATTTTCTTCATCAATGAGAACAAGCTTTTTTAAAGTTAAGCTGGCATAGAGGGCGATGACGACTAAGATTAAAGAGCTACCAAGGAGCAGGGAGCCTTCTTCCGCTTTGTCCTTGATGAGAGGGAGACCACCATTTTGGCCTAGTGAGAGGGGGCGCTTTTTTTGATAAAAAAGAGAAGGTGGAACAATTCTTCCCACCTGACAAAGAAGGCCAGCGTCTTTGGTGAAGGGCTTGAGTTTGTTTCTTAAGTTGAATGGCCTCATAGGCTCCCTGACAAAATTGATGGTTAAGGACACTAAGGGATGTTGCCGTCATGGACAGAACAAGAATCCAGCAAAAAATGGTTTCAGCGATGGTCATAATTCTCTTTAACGAATGCGAACATGTTTAGAGATTTGACCATCCATAAATTCGATCCTTTTTTTGAGTCTTTCCCCAAATTGTTTGATGCCGACTAAGCAGAAGATGCCAATGAGGGAAGTGAGAATGATGTATTCCAAAACAGACTGCGCTTTTTCATTTTTAATTTTCTTTAAGAAAGAAAACATGAGGCCTCCTAGTTTTGACCAAAGGGTCAGTGTTGAAGGAGGTTTTTCCATAGGAGAGGGGGAATGTTGATCGTTTTAGGCGGAAATTTCGAAGGCGAAATGGACATTTTTACCCCGTAAAAAGTTTTGCACGAACCGCCTAACCACCTTAAAATTAAGGACATGGACGAGAATACTAAACTATATGTTTTTTCTAAGAAAGAAGTGGCACTGATCTTTCTTTTCTTATTTCTGATTGCTCTGACCTCATTTGCCTTTGGGGTGAAGATCGGAAAAGACTACTCTTGTGAGATGGCCGGTATTACGCCTCAAGATAAAGCGAGAGTAGAACTTCTCAGTGGCCAAGAAGAAAAAGTTAATGAAGTTGTAGAAGAAATTGAAAATAAAGAAGCCGAGCCTAAAGAGGAAGAGCTTCAAAACCTAAACCAGAAGTTAGAAGAGCATATCAAAGCCGAAACTTCTGGGGAGGGGAAACGCTTTGAAAAAAAGCCCGAGGCGGAGGCGGCTCCTGAAGTCGACTCCGGAAACCAAATGGTAGAACCCGCACCGGGTACAGTTGTCGAGGAACCGCAAACTAAGAAACCAACCACTCTTAAAGATCAGTACTCTGGTAAGTACACAATTAATCTTGGTTCTTACCGTTCTCTTGAAGAAGCCGAGGCCTTTGCTGAAGGCTTCAAAGTTAGAGGCTACAATCCCATTATTAATGAAGCAGAGCTCCCCAATCGCGGTATTTGGTATCGTGTGAGTCTTGGGGTCTTCGATACGATTTCTGATGCGAAAGACTTTGTGAAAAAAGAACAAAGTCTCTTTCAAGGGCAGGAATATATCTTCTACCGCTTTGATTAGTACCGTTTTGACTAGTATCGCTTTGATTAAGCGTTTCTCCTAAGTCACAATAGCACCATTGAAAACTTTTAAAGGGATTCACTATGTCTCAATCTTCTCTCTATGCACTCGTGATGGCCGGTGGCAAAGGCACGCGTTTTTGGCCCGAATCAACCCGCACTCGTCCTAAGCAATACTTAAGTTTGACGGGCGGAGCTCCTCTTTTGACTAAGAGTTTAGGTCGTTTTGAAGGGCTGGTTCCTGCCAACCAGCGCTATGTGGTGACGGTTAAAGAGCAAGAAGAGTTGGCCCAAAAGTGTGGAGAGGGGAAAATGGCCCAAGAAGGTTTAATCTTTGAGCCTAGTGGTCGCAATACAGCGCCCTGTATTCTTCTTAGTCTTGCGGCATTAGAAAATCAGGGAGCAAGTGAAGAGGATGTGGTGGCCATCGTTCCTTCAGATCATGTCATCCTCAATGAAGAGGGGTTTCGCGCTACTGTCTCTAAGGCCGTTGCAGTTGCACGTGAGCGTGGAGCGATAGTGACTATCGGCATTCGGCCTAATTTTCCCCATACGGGTTATGGCTATATCCACCGTCAGGGCCAAGGAGAAAATGAAGTCTACGAGGTTTCAGAGTTTCGTGAAAAACCTGACAGAGAAACGGCGGAAAAATACCTCGCAACTGGGGAGTACTATTGGAACGCGGGGATGTTTGTGGCCTCCATAAAAACTTTGAAAGAAGAGTTTCAAAGTTGTTCCCCAGAAACTTTCGCTCCCTACAATGAGCTAAGGGAGGTTTTAAAATCTGGTGGTGACTTGGCCGCGGTTTATAATAAGTTGCCAGAAGATTCCATTGACTACGCCATTATGGAAAAGAGTGCGAAGGTGATGGTGGTTGCCGCCGACTTTGATTGGAATGATCTGGGTTCGTGGGATGCTCTTGAAAGTGTGGTCGAGGCGACTGAAGACAATACTCTGGTTGAAGAGCGCGCTCACTTTTTAAAAGAGGCCAAGGGCAATATCGTCTATGCTCCAGGCAAGCATGTGAGCCTCATTGGGGTGCAGGACCTGATTGTGGTTTCCAATGAATCAAGCCTGGTTGTTCTACCTAAAGAGCGCTCTCAGGAAATAAAAGAGGTGGTGAAGTCTCTACAGGAAAACAGTGACTTACAGGATCTTTTATAGGAGAAACCCAATATTTTTAAGGGTTTTCTTAAGCTCCAGTAAAAATTAGCCGATAGCTGTTTTTGTTTGGCATATCGAACTTTTATGATATTATGCCAACAGAGGTAGTTACTTATGTACGCATGTATATGTCATAAAATCACTGAGCAAGAACTTGAAGAGACCATGCAGAAGTCGAAAGGCAATGTTAATGAGGCATTGCGAAAGCTTAATCTTGGTGCTTCTTGTGGAATCTGTTTAGTGGATGCCCTAGAAAAAGTGGGTATGCAAATGGCCTCAAAAGACTCTAATATAGCTAAGAAATCTTCAAACTCTTAATCTTAGCTTTATAAAGGAGTCCCCATGAAAGGCTCACAGTCGGTTATCGACGCCCTTAATTCCGTCCTTACAAAAGAACTCACTGCCATTAACCAATACTTCCTCCACTCAAGAATGCTTGAGGACTGGGGTTTAGCAAAGCTTGCTAAGCTTGAATACGATGCCTCTATCGATGAGATGAAGCATGCTGATCAGCTCATTAAGAGAATCCTTTTCTTAGAAGGTCTTCCTAATGTGCAAAAGCTTGACCGTGTTCTTGTAGGAACTAACGTGGAAGAAGTTATCGAGTGTGACCTCAAGGTTGAGCACGCTGCGGTTCCTCACTTGAAAGACTGTATTGAGCTTGCTGAAAAAGAGCGCGACTATGTATCGCGTGACCTCTTTCGCTCAATTCTTGAGTCTGAGGAGCATCACGTTGACTGGCTAGAGACTCAACAGCATCTTATCAAGCAAGTTGGAGTCCAAAACTTCATCCAATCACAGATGAATCCCGACGAGGCCAACCACTAAGAAAACAAAAATTTTCAAAGATCAAGAGGCGGGTTAACCCGCCTTTTTTTGTGTCTGAAAGGTACGTGGTACTTTTTCAGAAAGCGTGTCATTTTATCATTCAGCGAGGGGGGTGACACCCCTGTATTCTTCACAATTTCCAAGAGTTAGCGGTAGGTTTCGCTATAATGGTGGCGCCTAGAATTATCTTGAGAGAGACCTGAAATGACTAAGAAACTTGCTAGCTTTATTTTACTTATTTTATCGCTTTCATCTTTTGGCTACTATTTGCCACCGGATGATTGGGAGAGGTTGCCAGTTGTAGACCATTCTATCGTTGATCAGGCGCTTACAGCAGTTATTCAGGGTGATTTAAAAACAATTAAAAGATTAATTAGTGAAGGGGCTGATCCTAGTTTTTCAGATGGAGGTACTGAAAATATTTTTCATCATATTGCCAGTTACAACGATGTCACAGGTCTCGGCTTAAAGTATCCCACAAAGTTTTCTAAAGAATCTCTAGAGGTGATGAGGTATCTCATAAGCATGGGAGCAGATCCCGGTCGCTTCTCTGGAGTTCATGGGAGTACACCTCTTGCAGATGCATTAGATGGAGTAAAGGGACAGGATTATCCTACCTGTAGAGCAGGTTTTATTAAGGTTCTTCTTGAAGGGGGAGCTGATCCCGATGCAGGTTCTCGCTCGGGTTCAACTTACATTGTGAATTCACCCCTTGCTTATGTTTCTGCTTTTTGTGGAAACGAAGCTATGGAGATATACTTTTCCTACAACCCTGATTTTATCAGGGGCGATTGTGAGCTTCCTCCACTTCATAAAAAGAAGCGCTATCAAGATGTTCTAGATCAGTATATCGGAAATGGTGCCAAGACCCCTACAGTAATGCTCTTTGAGCACCTGAAGAAGAAAGGCCAGCCAGTACCTTCTCTCAAAGGTCCGTATCACCCCTATGATAACCCCGAATGGAAGGAATGGACTGAGGCCAATTGCCGTTTCCCTTTCTTTGATTAAGCGTCAATTTTGACCTACAGGAATTTGAGGCGGCTTAATTGTATCTTTACCGGTATAAGCTACTGATAATTCAATTATACTTAAATAAATTAAGGAACTTAGCCGATAATTGATGGGTGAAAGCTCTTATCGTCTCTGCTCTTTTTCTATTGTCTTTCTCCTCTTACTCGACAGAGACAAATTCCACATGCCCACGACCTGGCTCCTCAGAAACGGGGGAGATTGAGCTGCTTCTTGGTTCTCTCAATATTCCGGATGCTAATCAGTGTCTTTATCATCAGCTCAATGACTTTCAGGTTGGTACACCCATGGAACAAAGGGCTGATTTTTGTGCCTGCCGTGAAGAATATCAAAGCTATTCCCAATCTGTGGGAGGGCTACTTGATTCTTCAGGGACAGATAGAATTAAAGGACTCATTCAAGAGCAGATAGAGTTAACAACAATGAGAGCTTTTAAGTCCAAACTGTATGAAGTTCAAGATACTGCCATTGCGATTGATACCATGATTCGAAATCAAGAGCTAACAGATCTTGATGCCTATCGAGTGAAAGAATGTACGGCGAATAAAATTTGGGAGACGGTGAGTGAGATTAAAAATAATAATGAAAATAAATGTCCTAATTTAGAAAAACGCATAAGTTACTTTACCGGAAATGGATTTATGAAATCTCTAAGCTCAATGGAGGACTTGAGAGAAGAAATGAGTCGTCTTACAGACGCTGTGAATGGTAACACCAAGTTTTCTTTCTGATGATCATAATCTACCCTTGAGAACCTTTTATTCCCTTCAAATAAACCAAGTTCCTAAGTCTGAAGAGGTGATGGCCATTTATGACTTAGGAATGGATGGTATACCAACTCGCTACCTCCGCAGTGAAGACGCAATTGCAGCCGACTCCCTTTTTCAATCCAATATAGATCCTAAGAGAGAGTGGTACGGTCAAACGCCAGCTACCGAAATTAATAGGGAAGAGGCAAGAGAGAGTTGGCTTGATTATCAAGAAGATCTTGATCCCCTCAGAAGAAGCCCTATCCTTAGGCTCCTAGTTCAAAGTGGTGATGAAAGTGCTCTCAGGATATTCAATCAAGTACTACAACTGACCTGGAATGTCGCAGAGAGAGCTGAAGAGTTTGAAGAGGAGTTTTATGATGAATTCGAGGATTTTGATCCCGAGTATATAGAAGATTCACCAGAGGATGTGCGAAATAGATACTTTGGCGCGCTAGATTCCTTTAGGAGTGAGATTGAAGAGGGAACTCGGACCATATTGAATTCTCCTGAAACAATGAAGTTAATTCTTAAGCTTCAAGATGAACAATGTAAAATAATGTTTGATGAAAAGCGAATTAAAGATGCCTTTTGCCAAGATTTCAATCCTCCAGACTCTTATGTTCGCGATATTATCCTACCTGAAGTTATGGTGAGCCTAGACCATGAGGATGATATGCTAGGGCCTTCGATGGCGACAAATGAGCTCTATTGCAACCCCTTTCGAGAAGAGACCTCAAGCCTCTACAGTGAAATGGATCTATCAAGTGCCTTTCCCTCATTTTTAGAACAGATTGCTACAAACTCTAGCCAAGAGTTTGCACTCTTCGATCAAGAAGTTGCCCCCATCATTTCTCAATATATGGCAGATGGAGCCTTAACAGAGGAGGAAAAAGAAAGCTTAATTCCTCAGCTAACAGATCTTTTGGTGAGAAGAGGAGGAAAAGATATTTGGGGGTATCACGAAGTTGCTGAGGATGAATTTGAAATTGCTGAAGCTCGAGCCTATGCAGAAAGTTTATTAAGAGGGGAAAGTACGGCAATGCCGACTTTTATGGTTGATCGAGGTCTAGCTGAAACGTTGAGGGGTATAATAGAAAGACCAGCTGAAGCGAGTGGGGAGCAAGTTCATGAGCAGCAGACGGTTGCGGGTGTATTTGGAGAAAGTCAAACTGGAGAATCGGGGCTAGCTGCAAATTATGCATTATCAGGAACCGATGAAGATAGAGAGCGTGCTCGATTAATTGCGACAGAGTTGGAACAAGCTGAAGCAGAAGGCCAAATTATGGCGAGACCTCGTGGACACCGACGGCCCAGCCTGATTATATGAACCCCTACACACGGCCTGAAGGAGTTAGTCGCTTTCCTTCTAATGAAGAAGACCGACTCGCTACAGGGGATAAGAACAAAAATGCAGATGGAGGCGAGGCGCGCACTGGGGGAGGAACAGGCGGTGCTCGCGGTCCTGCTAGTTTAGAAGGCGCACAAGCTGGTGGCGCTGGAGCTGGAGCGGGGGCTGGGCTTTTGGGAGTCTCGCCCATTCCCGGCTTTGAAGGAAAGTCGGTTTCTGATTGTGCGATACCAACTCTCTATTACGTTCTTCAATGCTACCTCGATCAAAAGGTATTTAATGAGTGGAGCTATATCGATGAATACTCCACCGAAGATGAAATCAATGAGGCCCGTGCTAATCCACGCGAGCTTGTGAAGAATGTTGGGTTTGAAGGTAAGGCCTTTGTCGTCGTAAACGACATTCCAAAGGATGAAGAAGGACGTGAGCAGCTTTTAGTCACCACCTACGATCATATCCCACCTATGCTTGAAGATGTGGACCTCATGAATGATGAGAGTTTTAGAAAAGAGCTTCTCTCCAAAATCCTATCAGAGCGCTGGAATTTTCTGGCCATGCGGGACTACGCCAAGCGGACCAAAATTATTGAAGAGCAGGTTTATCAAAAGAATGACTTCTTGGGACTTGCTGAAGAGAGGAAGCTTAAGCCCCTCATTAGCTCAACGGCCGGGGAGCTCTACAATAATGTCGCTCGCATGAACTTGAGAATTAAGAAAGAAAACCAACAAAAGATTTTTGCCCTTCAAAAGCAGCTTGCCGGAAACCGCTAATCTTCTCAAATGACGCGCTTTCTGAAAAAGTACCACGTACCTAAAAAACGAAGTGATCCTCTTTTTTACCAGTCGTGGATTCTTTCCCAATGAGGCCCCTTTGAATCCTCAAATCGTTGGTGACTTTTCTCGAGTCATCATGATCAATCGAAGTGGTGGCTCATTGGACCCCGGTCTCTTTACACTTTTACTGCGCTACTGGAGTTTTCTAGGCCTTGAAACGTGGTGGCTAAGACTCTTACCGATGCTCTTTTTCTTTCTCACTCTTGGCCTTTACTTCTCTTCACTCAACCAAAGAAGAGAGATGACGTCCTCTCTCTTTGCCACCATGATTTGTGGCCTCTTCTTTACCAATAATCTCCTCCTTGATTACGCCTTTACCATTAGGCCTTATATCATGGAGGTGGCAGGCTGTGCCTTCCTCTTTTCTTTACTAATTCGTGAAGAAAATAATGGGGGAGTTTTAGAAGTTAAACGAGAAGTTCTTATTGGACTTGGGATCGCCTTCTTTATGGGAAGCCGCTATCACTTCTCCCTTCTTGTGGTCTTATACTTCTTATTAGAGCTCTTTATTTTTAAAAGAAAGACATTTAAGGAGCTTTTCTATCGTGCCCTGCCTGGCATGATCTTTGGCCTTGTTATATTTTGGGTGAGTTTTCGTCATCAAGTTTAACTCCTTTTTCGGTCATCGAGCTTTGAGCTATGACTTTAAGCAGGCCTGAGATATTGTGCCCATTTTAAGAAAGCTTGAAAAAGAAGCCAATTGGCAACAAGTGGTGAGTTGTGACCCTATTTCTCTCATTATGGTGAACTTCCTTCGCCACTATAATGGGTACCCCATTGATTGGAGTGCTCTTCCTCGTTTTGAGCTGAATCCTGATGACAAGGGCCAAGTCCCCTTTGATTACTATCTAAGTGTCTACGGTGCTAAGAATATCAATAAGGCCCTCAATAGATTAGAGAGTGATGATGAACTGGAGTTGGTTTATCCTGGTCATTACCACAGGCTCTTCAAGAGAAGTCGCTCTGAAGACTAAGGGTTGTAGGAGTTAAATTCAGGCCAGATTTTAATGTCCTTCTTTTCAAGCTGACGCTTGAGATTTGAAAACATTTTAAAAGGCCACTTCGCCTGAACGATATTGATAATCCAAGTGGGAATATTTCCTTTGAAGTCGGTAAGAAGGGTGATTTCAAAGAAAGTTTCTGTTTTAGAGAGGCCTTTCATATAGACAGAGCCGATGTAAGTGCGGCCTCGCACATAGTCAGGGTTCTTAGGAACTTTAGGGTGCTCAATACTGTGGATATCAATAAAGACAGTATTATCCTTTTCGTCGTAGCGCCCTTTGGTGCTAATCACAAAGGAGCGGTCATGAAAGGGCCATGGGGAGTCGTAGCGGGCGTATTCCACGCGAGCATACTTACTCTTTTGCTCGACGATATAGGCCTCAACGAGTTTGGGAATCCACTCCATTTTTCTTTCCGTCGTGGCAAGGACCGAAAGGATTCGTGGCATGGGGTGATTAAGAACAGTTTGTGCCTTAATTGGGACGATACCAGTTTCTTTGTGTTGAGGCGCTCTGAAAATTTTGATGCCATCTTTCTCTTTACTTAACTCCCAGGCAAAGTCGTCTGGATGCATGGCCATAGCAGCAAGGGAAGTTGTAAGAGCTAAGAAAAGAAGGGTAAATTTTTTCATGAAAATTATTTTACCAGAGGGTAGAGCATCAGGGAGCGTGAGAAAATATCACCCACATGCTTAGTAAAAATCTTCTTTATCTCCTCGAAAGTCGGTTTTGGCAGATCAATTTGGTAGCCTTTTTTGGCCATGATCTCAACCAAGCTCTCATGAAAGACTTCAGCACTATCTGCTTCAGCCCCTTTGAAGGCCGCCTCTTGAACATCGTAATAGAGATCCTCTCTTTTAAAGTCGGTCTTTTCAATAAGGTGGTGGAGGTAATAACTTGAAAGGTAGTTGTGACCTTCCATCACACGGGCTTCAATCTTTTCTTTGTGAAAGACCAAATCGCGCACAGTATCTTTAAGACGGGATAGGGCATAGAAGAGGATGCCAAAGTTATCTGGAAGCATCATGCGCTCAGCTGAGGAATGACTAATATCCCTCTCATGCCAAAGAACAATATTTTCTGAAGCGATCATCATATGAGAGCGCAGCATGCGCGCCATACCTGTTAGGTTTTCCCCACTAATAGGATTCTTTTTGTGGGGCATAGTGGAGCTACCTTTTTGACCCTTTTTAAAGCCTTCATGGAGCTCGCCCACATCAGAGCGATGGAGGTGACGAATTTCTACGGCAAGTCTCTCGATGGCACTGGCAATGAGAGCATGAATATTAACCATCTTAGCAATACGATCTCGTGGGATCACTTGAGTGCTTAGGGGCTCGACTTTAACACCGAGGTATTCAGCGGCCTTTGCCTCTTGTTCTGGAGTCAGGATCGTGTAATTGCCGACGGCGCCAGAAAATTGCACCGTCAGTTCATTATCATAGAATTCTTTGAGGTCTTGGTAGCGTCTGGCAAACTCATTATAGTGGCCAAGAAGCTTTTGACCAAAGCTCATGGGCTCAGCATACATCCCGTGGGAGCGGCCAATGGTGATCACCTCTTTCATCTCAACGGCACGCTCGTGAAGAGTGTGCAAAAGTTCTCGAAAGACTGGCATGATCACATCAAGGGAGCGTTTCATCTGAACGGTAGTTGCTGAGTCAATAATGTCAGAAGAGGTGACACCGAAGTGAAAGTACTTTCCGGTTTCTGCATCGAGGTTTTCAGTAATGGAGGTGCAAAAGGCGATGACGTCGTGGCGGGTTTGGGCCTCAATTTCATTGATTCTTTCAACGCTAATGTTGGCCTTGTCGCGAATGGTTTCGGCCGTCCCTTGAGGAACCTTATCTCCTTCTAAGGACTTTAAGATGGCGAGTTCGACTTCCAAGTATGTGGAAAATTTAGCGTGTTCATCCCAGAGCTTTGAAATCTCAGGGCGATCGTAACGGGGAATCATGGCTCCTCCCAGATTTGTTGGATTAGAAGTAGAAACTTAGATCAAAACCGAAGGTTAGCCAAGACAGGACTTGATTGCGCTGCGACGAAGTTTCACCTTCAAAGTCGGCCTCTCTTTTGACGTCGGCCAAGTGGTAGCTCATCTTGAGACCGTAGTGAAAAGATTGAGTAGAGCGGCGGTGCAGGCCAAAATCACATTTGAGACCGGGACCACTGTAAGAAAGCACTCTTTCATTTGAGGTGTAGTTGTACCATCCAAGCCCTGCTGCGGTGGTGGTAAACATTTTTTCTGAGTTTACGAGGTCTTGAATCCAAGTGCCTCTGTAAGAAATGGAGGCGCCAAAGGCCAAGACCTGGTCTTCCGATTCCCTTAACTCAAGGGTGTTGGCACCATCGCTTGGGTTATTATCAGTCATTTCTTCAAATCTTCCGGAAGTTCTGAGACCAAAGAACTCCACCCATGCCAACTCAAAGCGATGAGCGTAAATGAACTCAAGGGTTTGAACACCAGTAAGGTCAGTGAGGTCATTATTGACGTGGTAGAGGAAGCTTGTGCGGTTTTTGTCTTGGTAGGTGTTGTAGTCCTTCATGAAGAGTCCGGTTTGGACATTTCTTCTCTTGAGGGTCGTACCTTTTTTAAGGGGGTCGAGCTCTTCAAGTTCTTCGCGGGTGAAGGTGTCTGTCAGTTCTTTGTCTGTGGGGTCCTCTTCAAATTGGGCCCAGCTACGTGAAGCAAGACCCATGAGGATTAAGAAAAATAAGATCACGGCATTTTTCATTTTGCGGCCCCTCTAGGAATTCCTAGCCCTTCAAAACTCTTTCCGGGGAGTTCATCGACACCCATTTCTTGGGCGAGAAGAACCTTCTCTCTGGTGTGCAGGTAGTAGCGCTCGGCCAAGGCAGCGTCACTGCTAACCGCCTCAAGAAGAGCGTCCGAAAAGTTGATATAGGCCGTTTTACGATCCAGGTAATTTTCAAGAATGACATCGAAGGTTCTATTATTGGTTTCACTAGAAGCTTCAAGAATACGAATCTGTTGCTCATAAGTGCGTAGGCGATAATAAGAACGCTGAATGCGAGAAAGAGCCAGGTGGCGCGCTTGGGCCAGTTCACTAAAACTATTTTGGCGACTAATGAGGGCCCTTTCTGTGGTTCTTTGGTTAAGAAAACCACCAACACCGGTGATGGACCAAGTGGCATTGATACTGGCGCGCACATCAATACTATTGCCTACAATGCCACTTTCATAACGAGTGGTGCTCACTCCAGGAGCAAAGCTGTGGCGGTAGGCCCCAAGATTTACAGAGAACTTAGGGAGAGGAAGGTTTTCTCTGAGCTGAATTTCATAGGAGCGCTTGGCATTATTAACATCTTTAGTTGATTCAAGAATGCCTGGGTTATTATCGACAGCAATCTTCTCCGCTTCTTCAAGGGGCATTTGCAGTCTTTCGTAATTGAGACGGTCTTTTAGGACATAGCGGGTGCCTGGCTCATCAGCAATAAGAAAGGCCATTTCTTCTTCTGCCACTCTAAGGGCATTACTGGCCTCTTGGAAGGAGTTTTGGGCACGCAGGTATTCCGAGCGTGCTTGATAGTACTCTTGCTTATTGATTTTTCGGGTCGCCACCTTTTCACGGTTATAGCGATAAACAAAGAAAGTGTGGCGCAGTTGCCTTCTAAAGATGTCCACCAGCTTTTGACGGTAGAGGAGTTCAAAGTATTTAATGATGGCCTCATGGCGAAGGGCCCTGCGCTGTTCTTTAAAAGCAGTCGTTGCTCGTCTGTAAGACTCTTTGTTGTTGAGGTAGGCGAGGTAATCTTTACCCCAATTAAAAACCACATAATCTTCGATATTTACCCCAAAAGAGCCGGTGGGACGACGAGGATCGCCGCCAGCATTGAAGTCACCGCCTCTTCTTAAGCGGCCAATACGCTGAGAGTCCGTCTCTAAAGTGAGGCTGAGCTGGGGCAACCAAAAACTTTCTTTGGTGTCCTCCCAATTGAGGTTCAAGATCTCTTCAGAAAAGTCTCGTTGGTTTTGATCGTAGTTGGCGCGCAAAGCCTGTTCGATAGCTCCGGCAAGGCTAATGGACTTGGCATTATCAAGTTTGTAGCGATCAGACGTTTGAATGACGACGTTACTAGGTGGATTGTCAGAAAAATTCGTAGTCGCCGAACGCTTGCGGGCCTGGGCATAAATAGGGGAGTCCAATAAAAGGCACCCTATTAATAAAAATAGAATAGCTTGAGGCATGTCTCTCAAGATCTCAACTCGCTTGTGAATGTTGTGTTCCTGCGTGTGTGTTGTGTTGTTGTGTGTAAGTGAAATTGTAGACTAAGTGATTTGGGTCGGACAAGCCCTTATTGCAGGTTGCAGGTTGCAGGTTGCAGGTTGCAGGTTGCAGGTTGCGGGTTACGGGTTACGGGTTACGGATTCAGAGACCTGCTCCCGGTTACCTGTTACCTGTTACCTGTTAAAGGATTATTCCCGGACAGCCTTTTCTAATGATGCTTTCTTCTTTGTTTTGGATTTGGTTGAGAGTGTGACGAAGTTCACGAGAGAGGGACTTAAAGGTCTTTCTTAGTTTAGTGAGAACAGTTTTTCGTTCGGGGGGAGTGACTTTGATGAGGCGGCGGTTCCTTTCAAGGAGGCCTCTGATTTTTTGCTTATGGTCAATCTTTTGGTTGCGCTGTTTCATAAGTGCATTGCAGCGTCGAGAAATGCTGGGGTCAGTGATCACCGTTTGGCGGTAGTCTTCCGCTTGGGCAAAGCATACTGAAATGCTCAGGAAAATCCCTGTGAAAATCAGAAAGAGGCTCCATATTTGGCGTTTAACTTTTCCCATGAAAATAGCATAGCATGGCTTGGCTTAGTGCATGAGCTGATGGTAATTTCTTACCTTTATCGGATATCAACCGCGAGGTCGTGCCATTAAAGAGACCAATGTTCTGGTCCTTATTCCCGCCCGTTATGATTCTTCCCGTTTTCCGGGTAAACCGCTAGCTACCCTCGAAATTCAAGATTCTGGTGCCCAAAAGTCAGTGAGCATGATTTCTCTGGTTCATGAGAGGGCGTCTGGTTTGAAAAAGATTTTAGGGGAAAATCAGGTTGAAGTCGCCGTGGTCACGGATGATGAGCGCATTGAAAAGCACCTCAATGAACTCGGTCAGAAAGTCGTACGAGTCGATGATGAAGTGGCCAGTGGAACGGAGAGAATTTACCTGGCCTATGAGCGCCACTTTGCGGATCAAAAGTCCTTTGATTATGTCATCAATGTTCAAGGTGATGAGCCTCTCTTAGAGGGAGAGGATTTGGCGTCTTTAGTGAAATATCATCAAGAAAGTTCCTGTGATATCGCCACTATTGTTGCTGAAAAAACAGACTTTTCTGAATTTAAAAATCCTGACCGCGTGAAAGCCGTCTATGAAAAAGAGTCTGGTCTATGTCATTACTTTTCACGTGCCTGCGTTCCCCATGACCGCGACGGGAGTGAATTAAAAAAATGGTATTTGCATATTGGCGTTTATTGCTACCGGCCTTCGGCCTTGAAGGCATTTTGTCAGGCGCCGGTGTCTGAGCTTGAAAATATTGAAAAATTGGAACAACTGCGGGCCTTAGGATTGGGCCTAAAAATAGGTGCGGATAAGGCGCGCCATGAATTTATCGGTGTCGACCGACCGGAAGATTTAAAAAGAGTCGAGGGAGTACTAAGTGAATCCGCAACATAATGCCAACCGCAAGGCCCACAAAAAGTTTATTTTTATAACTGGGGGCGTTTCTTCCTCTCTTGGTAAGGGCCTCGCTTCAGCGGCCATTGCTAGTCTTCTCGAAAGACGAGGCATTAAAATTAATATGCTGAAAATGGATCCTTATATCAACGTTGATCCAGGCACCATGAGCCCTACCCAGCACGGTGAAGTTTTTGTTACAGATGATGGAGCGGAAACTGACCTCGACCTTGGTCACTATGAACGCTTCACTTCGCTTACGCTTAATAAGCAAAGTAACTTCACCACCGGTCAAGTCTATATGCAGGTGATTGAAAATGAGAGGGAAGGAAAGTACCTCGGTAAAACTGTTCAGGTAGTCCCGCACATCACTAATGAAATCAAAAGAAGAATCAATCTAGCCGCTCAAGACTGTGACCTTCTCTTAGGAGAAATTGGAGGAACGGTAGGGGATATTGAATCTTTGCCTTACCTAGAGGCCATCCGCCAATTCGCTCAAGACGTTGGCCATGAAAATGTTCTCTTCGTGCACTTGGTTTTGATTCCTTACTTAAGTGCAGCTGGGGAGTTGAAGTCAAAGCCCGCACAACACTCTGTAAAAGAGCTGCGCTCGATTGGTCTGACTCCTAATCTTATTATTTGTCGAAGTGATCGTGAGATAGAATCAGACATCATTGATAAGATTGCGCTCTTTTGTAATGTGCCTCGTCCGCACGTCTTTAGCTCCATTGATATGGATTCCATCTATAAAGTTCCTTTGAACTTTCATCGCCAAGGTCTTGATGAGAAAATCACTGAGCTTCTTGGTATGTGGACGGCCGCTCCCGATATCAAAGGTCTTGAGAAGGTGGTTCATAATTTTGATAACCCTCTTCGCAAAGTCAAAATTGGTATTGTCGGCAAGTACACAGATCTCATTGAATCGTATAAGTCTCTTGGTGAGGCCCTTATGCATGGTGCTTTAGCTCATCAGTTGGAACTGGTGCCTCAGTATATTGATGCTGAAGAAATTGAGGCGGCTTCTGATAAGTCTGACATCCTAGGAGACGTGGATGGTATCCTTGTCCCCGGTGGATTTGGCGAACGAGGAACTGAGGGAAAGATTCAGGCCATTCAATATGCCCGTGAAAAGAAAGTTCCGTTCTTTGGTATCTGCTTAGGCATGCAGCTAGCGATGATTGAGTTTGCTCGCCATGTGGCCGGTCTTAAGAAGGCCACGAGCAGAGAGTTTGGTGAAGATGGCGAATTGGTTGTCAACTATATGGAAGGCCAATCGGAAGAGGGTTCTAAAGGCGGAACCATGCGCCTTGGTGCTTATGAATGTCATCTTGAAAAAGGGACTCTTGCCCACAAAGTCTATGGCACTCAAAATATTTCTGAACGTCACCGTCACCGTCTTGAGGTGAATAACCAATACGTGGATCAACTAAAAGGTGCTGGTATGGTGATTTCAGGTATGAATAAGGATCTTGGTTTGGTTGAAGTGATTGAGCTTGAAAACCATCCCTTCTTTATCGGTTGTCAGTATCACCCCGAGTTTAAATCAAAGCCTTTTTCGCCTCATCCGCTCTTTAGTACTTTTATTGAAGAGGCGGGAAAAGTTTCAAAGGATAAGAAGTAATGAAAAAGCCCTTTCTCATTTTTAGTGGCCCATGTGTTTTAGAGAGTGAAGAGTTGGCCCTTGAAGTGGCCGAGTCTCTCAAAGAGCAGCTCTCTGGTTTTGGTGATGAAGTTGAGCTGACCTTCAAAGGTTCTTTTGATAAGGCCAACCGGACAAGTATCGATTCTTATCGCGGTCCGGGGATTGAAAAAGGTCTCAAAATTATGGAAACGGTTAAGGCGAAAACAGGTCTTCCGGTTATTACCGATTTCCATTTACCCGAGCAAGCCGATGAGGTGGCCAGTGTTTGTGACACTATTCAGATTCCAGCTTTTCTTTGTCGTCAGACCGACATGATTGTGGCCGGAGCCAAGGCCTGTGAGAAAAATGGCTCGCGCCTTAAGGTGAAAAAGGGACAATTCCTAAGCCCAGAAGAAACGAAGAATATTGTGGATAAAGCCGTTAATTTCCTCGTGAAAGACCGTATCCTCTTAACAGAAAGAGGATCTTCCTTTGGTTACAATAACCTCGTTGTTGATATGGCGTCTTTTTCCATTATGAAGTCTTTTGGCGTGCGGGCCATTCACGATGCCACCCATTGTGTGCAAAGACCTGGTGGTCTTGGCAATGCGACTGGGGGCAAACGCGAGCAAATTCTTGTGCTGGCCAAAGCTGCCGTTGCTGCGGGAGCGGATGGTGTTTTTATGGAATGTCACCCCAAACCAAGTGAAGCTAAAAGTGATGCTTCGACTTCTTTGGAGCTCACAAAAGTAGGTGGCATTATCGATACCCTTCTTAAAATTAAAAGGGCACTAGGTTAAGAATATGAGAGACTTGAAAACGGAAGCCTTAAAGTATGCAGACCAGCTTAAAAAAATTAAGGTATGCGCCTTTGACGTGGATGGGGTTCTCACGGATGGAAAAGTTTGGTGGGCAGGAGAAGAAATTGGCTGGAATCGCTCGACTAATATTCGTGATGGTTATGGCCTCGTTCTTCTTAAGCGTCTTGGCTACAAAGTAGGTGTAATCACAGGAGGGGATTCTCTCAGTGTGGTCAAACGCTTTGAAGAAAATCTAAAACTCGATTTTGTGTACTCAGGAAATGAAGATAAGAGAGAGGCGTATAAAGATCTTTTGGCCCAAGGTTATGATAAATCAGAAATTCTCTATATGGGTGATGAGCACTTTGATATGCCCCTTCTTAAGGTTACTGGCTTTTCGGCCACTGTGCCTCAGGCCTCTCACGAGGTGAAAGAAGTGGTGGATTATATTACTGAATGTTCAGGGGGAGAGGGTGCCGTTCGTGAGGTGATTGATCTTTTGCGTCTCGCCTGCAATATTACTCCGCAGATTCCTGAATTTGAGGTGTAGAGTCCATGGCCAAAATTGATCCTAATAAGCTTTCTCGTATTAAAGAGCTTCTCGAAAGTGAAGAAAATTTTCCTTTAAGCTATACATTTAAGTTTATTGTTCCCACCCATAAGTTGAGTGAAATTGTCTCACTCTTTCCCGATGAAGATAATCTTTCAACTCGTCCTAGTTCCAAAGGCTCCTATATTTCTGTTACAGTAGTAAGAGAGGTGGAGAGTGCCGATCACGTTATTCGTGTCTATGAATCGGTCTCAGTGATTGAGGGAGTCGTCTCCCTTTAACCTCCAAAAAATTAGGGCGAGGGATTATGGAAAAGAAAAAATATAAGAAAGCGTTAGTGATTGGCGCAGGGGCTTTTGGCACATCAATCGCCACCGTACTCGCCTCAAACTTTGACAGTGTCATTCTCAAGGTTCGTTCTGAAGATGTTTATCAGGCGATCAAAAGTGGCGAGAACTCGGTTTATCTTCCAGGTCTTCCCATTCCCGCTAACCTCAAACCTGCGCTCACTTGGGAAGATGTGGACTCCCATGGAAAAGAAGACTACGAACTCCTTGTTAGTGGGTTACCGACGGCGGGTATCTCTGAATTTTATCAAACAAATAAAGATCGCTTTGAAGAGTACTTGAAAGAAGGCATACCTCTGGTTTCTCTTTCAAAAGGTATAGATCCAGAGACATTGGAAATGGCCGATGACCTCTTCTTTGATCTCTTTCCTAAGTACCGCGAAAATTTCACTTTTCTTAGTGGACCAAGCTTTGCCAAAGAAATCATGATGGAACAAATCACGTTGGCAACACTTGCGGGAAGAAGCCGTAAGGTCGTGAAGACCGTTATGGATATGGTCGATGCGCCTTACTTCAAATGCTTGGGTTCCTATGACGTTAAAGGTGTCCTTCTTGGAGGGGCCCTGAAAAACGTTATCGCTATAGCAGGTGGGATCATCGAAGGCCTTGGTTACAACCATAACACTCGTGCAGCGATGATTACTCGGGCCATCGCTGAGATGCTACGCTTTGGTCAGGTCTTTAACGCTAGACCTGAAACTTTCTATGGTCTTTCAGGGATGGGAGACCTCATCCTTACGACTACCGGTGGGTTATCGCGAAATAAGAACTTTGGTCTTGAATTGGCCAAGGGGCGCTCTCCTGAAGAAATCATTAAATCACAGCGCACCGTCGTTGAAGGTTATAAAACGGCTAAAGCCGCCTATCATTTAAGTGAACGTTACGAAATTCGTGCCCGCATCTTTCAAGGGGTCTACAAAGTTCTCTATGAGGGATATGAGGCCCGTGCTGTCATCGAAGGTATGATGCAAGTTCCAGCGAAGTTTGAGTTGGAATAGGTCTAATCAAGTTCAGCTTCAATACTAATTTTTGCCGGGTACTCTTTGACAAGAGGAGCGATCCTTTCAAGCCAAGGCCCTGTGGGCGCAAAGCTTAGGTGCATGGCGATGGTATCAATAAAGTTTGAGCATTGAAGATCGCTATAGCTTTTGAGGTAGGGTCTAATGCGAAAGGACTCAGGTAAGATAAAGAAATTTGCCCTTTCTTTTTCAATCATTTTTATAGCACGACTAATGTAGTCACCTGAATAATCGAGACGCTCTATCTCTAGTTTCAGTTGTTCTAGTTTGGGGTGAAAATAGGCTCCCCGAGGATAAACGACCGTCTTAGCTTTTATATCTTCGTCTGTTACCGAGGAAGGTGATTTTAGTGAATTCTTAAAACCACAAACTACGGTCTGCATTTTGATAAGGGGAGTTGGGGAGTAACGAACATCGGACTTATCCCCAGGCCCGGGAGCAAAGCTTCCATAGACTTGTATGATATTTTTCTTAAGAGACCTTTCTCCTCTGCCGAGAGGGGTTCTTCGCCATGAAACTTTATAGCCTGCCTTACCGAGACTCTTCTCTAGGTGCTTTGCTAGGAAACCTTTGGGTCTTTTCTTACCTTCTTCAAAGTCATAATAGGGAGGGTAGTGAACAGCGCCAATAGATACTGTTTGATTCTGGCCATAACTTGTAAAAGAATGGAACCAAAGAAAGCTCAAAAGTCCCATGAATAGTGAAAGACGCAATTATTTTGGATCGGGATATTGAATCATTAAATGAAGTTCCTTTATGAATAAATATATTACTCAAATATCAGCTAAAAGAAAAAATAAAAACTTAACGTTAGAGCTTTGCTCTTGGCCGTAGTATCAGAGATACTCAAGTTTGTTTTACACTCATTTCTTAGGAACTCCCCCATGCCAATTTTTCAAAATATGACCAAGGCCGACGCCAAAATTGAAATCCTATCTGGTCTAACGGTTGCCCTCGCTCTGGTGCCGGAAGCCGTGGCCTTTGCCTTTGTAGCGGGAGTTGAACCTCTCGTGGGCCTCTATGCTGCTTTTATGGTGTGTTTGATTACCTCTATTTTTGGAGGCCGACCCGGCATGATTTCTGGAGCTACGGGAGCTCTTGCTGTGGTGATGGTGACTTTGGTGGCCAGTCACGGCGTTCAGTACCTCTTTATGACTGTTATTTTAATGGGGATTCTTCAAGTTATTATGGGTTTACTAAAACTTGGAAAATTTATTCGTCTCGTACCGGAGCCTGTGATCTTAGGCTTTGTGAATGGTCTCGCCATTGTGATCTTCTTGGCCCAGCTTGGTCAGTTTAAAGACCCTGCTACTCAAAGCTGGTTGCCGGCAGCGAGCCTTATGACCATGCTTGGTCTTATTGCCGTTACCATGGTGATTATTATTTTTCTTCCCCGTCTTACTAAGTCATTCCCCTCATCATTGGCCGCGATTCTCTTTGTCTCTGCGGTGACTATTCTCTTTAAGGTGGACACCAAGACCGTAGGGGATTTGGCCAGCATTAAAGGGGGCTTTCCTGTTTTTGCTATCCCTGATGTTCCCTTTAGCATGGAAACTCTTAAAATTATTTTTCCCTATGCTCTCATTTTGGCTGGGATTGGCTTAATTGAGTCCCTCCTTACTCTGACTTTAGTTGATGAGTTGACCGAGACCAGGGGAAATAGTAATCGCGAGTGTGTGGCCCAAGGAGCGGCCAATATCGTCACAGGTTTCTTTGGGGGCATGGGTGGTTGTGCGATGATTGGCCAAAGTATTATTAATGTTACGAGTGGGGCGCGCGGCCGCTTATCTGGAATTACCGCTGGCATTTGCCTTCTCTCTTTTATTCTCTTTGGCTCAAGCCTTATTGAGATGATCCCTGTTGCTGCTCTCGTTGGGGTGATGTTTATGGTCTGTTACGGCACCTTTGAGTGGACCAGCTTTAAGTACCTTTCGCGTATGCCAAAATCGGATGCCTTTGTTTTGATCTTGGTTTCAGGTATGACTGTCGCCTTTGACCTGGCCATCGCAGTTATTGTGGGTGTGATCTTTTCGGCCCTTGTCTTTGCCTGGCAATCGGCCACACGGATTCGAGCGCGAAAGACTGTCCTTGAAAGTGGGGAGAAACTCTACGAAATTTGGGGACCTCTTTTCTTTGCTTCAACTTCTGTTTTTCAGGAAAAATTCACTCCACAAGAGGACCCTGAACAGGTGATTGTGGATTTTGCTGAATCACGTATTGCCGATCATAGTGGGATTGAGGCGGTTCAAAAACTCACTCAGCGTTATGAAAAGCTTGGCAAGAAGGTGCGTCTACGTCACCTCAGTCCAGACTGTCGCCGTCTCCTTGATAAGGCCAGTGCTATGATCGAGGTGAATATTGAAGAAGATCCTCATTATGCAGTCGTCACAGATAGTATTTAAATTAGGGAATTTCCCACGGGGAGGTGACCATGAGAAGGTCATTCTTCCCGTAACTTTGTCTTAGCTCGCCAAGATCATACCCATAGAACTTTGCCGTCAAAAGCAGGTCGTTTTGTTGCTGTACTGCGCTCTCTTCGGCGTCATTTAAGTAACGTTTGTTGAAGCTTGCTGCCATCTCCGTAAAGTATTCTGGAGAAATTAAACTGTCTTTGGCGTGACTAAATTCATGATAAATGATGACGGCCGGACTGACTCGGCCATCTTCCTCATAAGGACCTTTTCCTAGGTAACCTTCTCGGTAGTACATAATCGCCCCTTGAAGAGGATGGGCAATCAAAATGCCACCAATATCTTGAAGAGGAATAAGCTCACCGGTTTGATCAAAAATAACTTTTTGAAGGTGATCACGATTCTTTGCCGTGGGCATCGTAAAGCTTGGTAGGGTGGTCGATATATAGGTGCATTCCCTTTCTAAAATCGCGGCCTCGTTGGTCCATAGGATAACTTTCGAGCTTTCAACGATGTAGCGAACAGATCCATTGGGTCCCATGAATTGGGTGAGCTTTTCAATGACATCTTCTTTTAATGAAATAGTGTCATCAAAGGCAGGGTAGATCACTTTAGCCTGATTTGGTGCTATGGAGACGAGAAGGAGAACGCAAAGGCTTAGAATATAGTTTTTGATCGATTTCATGGTCACAAGCTAGAAAGAATTCACCTATATGCGAAGGAAAAGATGTGAGATTGTGAAAATTTCAGGATTTTTGATAAATCTCAACTTTATTTATAAAGTAAGTATCGAATAATAGGTAGCATAGAACTTTCTCTAAGAGGAACACCTGATGAAAGAAGAATTCATGGCCGAGGCCATTCAAATTAGTAAGGAAAAGATGTTGGCCGGTGAGGGGGGACCCTTTGGCGCGGTTATTGTTAAAGACGGAAAAGTGGTGGCCCGTGGGTGGAATAAAGTGACCAGCTCCAACGATCCCACTGCGCACGCTGAAGTTGTGGCCATTAGAGAGGCCTGCCAGAGTCTTGAAAACTTTAACCTTGAAGGTTGTACGATTTATACATCTTGTGAGCCTTGTCCAATGTGTTTGGCCTCAATTTATTGGGCACGTATTGATGAGATTTACTATGCCAATACCCGCGACGATGCCGCCGCCATCGATTTTGATGATGAATTTCTCTACCGAGAAATTGCAACGCCTATTGAAAAGAGACAAATTCCTACCAAGCAAGTCCTAAGAGATGAGGCGCAAAAAGTCTTTAAGATGTGGCAAGAGAAGGACGACAAAATTCCTTATTAACGTTCTCTTTCGGCTTAGCCAAACTCACCCAATATTATGATCCAGCTCATCTTATTTTTGTTATAACGCTCTTAATATAATTTCAGAAGCTAAGGTCAGGAGGTCGTTATGAAAGACTTTGAAAGCATGGTTAAAAATCTAGAGCAATCCCGCGACGAGCTTAAGCTTCAGGCCCATCTCTTTAATGCTGAAGTTAAGGATGAATGGGACCAGCTTGAGAATAAGTGGGAGCACTTTGCCAGTGAAGTAAGACCGGCCATTAGAGCTGCCGGTGAGGCTAAAGAGAATATTAGCGAGGCCAATAAGCTCCTTATGGAAGAAATCCGTGAAGGTTTTAAAAAGGTAAAGGCTAAACTCTAGTATTTTAGGCGGGAGTTTATTAGGTGAGTTGGAGACAAATTCCTTAAACTCCCGCCGAAGTCTTCTCTTTTAGTTCATCAAAATTTCATGTCATGCTACAATTTTAGGCATGAGTTCCGTAATCATTCTGCAACTACTCAACATCATTTTCTCTTTGGGCCTATTCTACGCTCTTTATAAAGTTTATCGACGAATGGTGATCCAAAATACTATCAATACTGATAATACGATCTCTCAAGTGGAGTCCATTCTCAATTTTCATCGTCAACTGGATTCAAAGCCAACCGTTCCTTCTACTCGTGGTTGGGCTGCCTCAGGTGATTTTCTGGTTCATCTGATTCATATCTTTGAAGAGAGAAGCCCGGAAAATATTATTGAATGTAGTAGTGGCTTGAGTACCTTAACACTGGCTTCAGCCGTCGCCAGAAGGGGAAGCGGTCATGTCTACAGTTTAGAACATGACGAGTTCTTTGTTGATAAGACCCGTGGACTCTTAAAAAAACACGGATTAGAAAAATACGCCACAGTGATTCATGCCCCTTTAAAAGAGCTCAAGCTCAATGGTTGGCATGGCACATGGTATGACTTTTCCCAATTACCACAAGATTTTAAAATCGATATGTTAGTCGTTGATGGACCACCGACAAGTAACTCTGATTGTGCTCGTTATCCTGCAGTGCCAGTTCTCCTTGATCGCTTATCTGCTGGGGCCATGATTGCACTAGATGATGCTGATAGAGAGGAAGAGCAGTTGGCCGTCAAAAGATGGAAAGATCAGTATAAGAACTTGAAACAGCGGCCCTTCTTTCACTCCGAAAAGGGAACTGCTGTTTTGGCCCTCGAATAATTTCTGATGACCCGTAAAAAACTACTTCTTTTGGCCTATGCTTTTCCGCCTCACACGGGAGGGGGAGTGCAAAGACCTCTTAAATTTAGTAAGTACTTGCCCCAGTTCGGTTGGAAATCCATAGTAGTCAGCTCTAGGGAAATTCCCTACCAAAAAGAAGACCCCAGTCTTTTGAGTGAAACCTCAAAAGTTGACGTGTATCGAGTTCAGCCATTCTATGTGGCGAGACCCACAAAGAATTTTTTTTTAAAGGGAATTAATCTTCTCTTTAAGGCCATCAGAGCATTCTATGTATCAAATTTTGAGTGGGTTATCTCTGCTTATATTGAAGCCTGTAGAGTCGTTGAAAAAGAAAGACCTCAATGTATCCTGGCCACAGGCAATCCCTTTGGTAGTTTCTTTATAGGTGCTCGACTTAGAAAGAAGTATGGGGTCCCCCTAATCCTTGACTATCGTGATTCCTGGTCCTTTTCTGAGTATGAGTGGGCAAATGGATTTTTGACCAGAGCATGTGCAAGATTTTGGGAGAAGAGAATTTTGAGCCATGCTGATCACGTTATTGTTGTTAAGCCAAAAATGATCAATGAGTTGAAAATTTTATGTTCAAATATTGAAGAAAAGGTGAGTCTTATCACCAATGGCTTTGATGATGAGGACTTTCAAAATTTGTCTAATAAAGATATTGGCTTTGATCAAAGTCACTTTAATATCGTTTTTACGGGAATCATGTGGCAACAGGCCGGTCATCAAAGTCCGCTTTCCTTTTTAAAGGCCTTACAAAGAGTTATTAGGGAGAGTGATAAGAGAATTCGTTTTCATATCTTTGGTGATGTCGATGCTCACTATCGAGAGATGATTAAAGAATTTGACCTTGATGATACCATTATCTTTCATGGCTATGTTTCTCACGAAGAGGCCGTGAAAGCACAAGTCAAAGCCGACCTTCTCCTTCTTCTGGTTGAAAACGAAGAAGGACCTAAGGCGTCCGAAAAATATTCAGGAATTATTCCAGGGAAACTTTTTGAATATCTTGGTTCAGGTACGCCTATGTTAACTATAGCGCCTCAGGAATCCTTTGAGTCTGAGCTAACCGTGAAATGTGGAGCTGGCTTAAGTGCACAGGCGAATAACCCTGAAGATGTCTACGATAAACTCAAAGCGATCGCTTCTAGTGACCTTAATCTAGATAGGGATGAGGCCTTAATAAAAGAGTATTCAAGAGTTCAGCTTACTGAGTGTCTAGTTAAAGTTCTTTCTAAGTTTGGTGCTTAGATCTTCGGTTTCTTAAAAATAAAAATATCTTCTAGTGTTAAGAGCTTGAAGAGCACAGTGATCACCAGATAGATCACAGAGTAAAAAACGAAGGCGCTTATAAGTAAAAGAAGATCATTTTGAATACTAAGTCCCATTCTCATGACGGCATAGGTTAGGGCTCCTACTCCAAGAGCAATGGAGAGATTGAGGATGAGTCCTTTAAAGGGAAGCACATTAAAAAATGTGGTCTTCAGGAGCTTTGCCGATCTTCCTAAGAGTAAGAGAATATAGATAAAATTCACCAAGACCGTTGAATAGGCCGGCCCTAGGAAACCAAAGTTTTCTATAAAGATGTAGTTGAAAAGTACATTTAGGGTGAAGCTAAGAGCTGCCAAATAAAGGTGCCATTTCAGGTCACCAAAGACCAAAAGGAAGGTCGAATATTGCGTAAACCTAAAGACAAAGGTGAGGAGGTAGAGCCTGAAGATATCAGCACTTTCAATGTATTTAGAAGAGAACATGGTCTGAATCACTTCGGGGGCGAAAATATAAAGGAAGACAAAGGCCGGGAATATAACGAGAGAGAGTTTCTTACAAACATGATTCCAAAGATTAATCATACTTTCGTACTTTCCTTCTTCATTAAGAGAAACCAGTCGTGGAAAGAGCACCAGCATTGAGGAATGAAGAAGAATTGAGCTAATAGGAATGTGAACCGCCCCATTGTTGAAGACGGCGTATTTTTCTACTGAGTAGTAGGAGACAATAAAATACTTATCAACAAAGCTACTGTAGGTTGCGATAAGTGAGGTCACTCCTAAGGAGAAGAAGTACTGAATGAAGGCATTTACCTTTTCTTTAGTAATGGTGATAGAGTCGTGACGGTAGTGATAGAGAAAGGCCAAGACATAGAGTAGCCATTCAATCGCAACACCTGTAACGATCCACTTAAAAACAATGCCAATATCTCCATAAAGAAGAACTGGTACGATGGAAGAAACTAAAATAATGAGTGATGTCGTTATTGATGAAATACCAGAAAGAAGAGCCTTCTTCTTGGCAACAAAGTAGACATATTTAAAACCAATAGAAAGATAGAAGAAGGGATAAAAAGCAAATGTTTTGAGATAGGGTTCAATGCCTGGATTGTTGAGAAGAGCGGCAATCTGTTGCGCGCCAAAGTACATGGTGCTTGAAGCAATAATGGCCAAGATTGAGATGAGAAAGTTCGCCATAAAGAGAATGGTCTTCTCATCTTCACCTTGACCTTTAGAAATAAAATAATTGATTGCGCCGTTAACGCCCATAACGATAAAGGGCGAAATGGAATTAAATACCAGCCAGATTTGCTTATAAGTACCATACTCTTTTTGCGTAAGGGTATGGCTTAAAATCATTGCACTTACAATAACAGTAGAGCTGGTCAGTAAGCTGGCCAGGGAAATGATAAAAGTCTGAGCTGAAAGGCGCATATGTCTATTATGCTCACAATTGACCTACCTGCCCATCAATTTCAAGGAGTTTGTAAGACGAATAAATTACTTGAATTAAGAACTAGGTTAAGTATTCTCCGGCTACCTGCTACCTGCTACCTGCTACCTGCTACCTGCTACCTGCTACCTGCTACCTGCTACCTGCTACCTGTAACCCGTCTACCTGTTCAAATACTCATCAATATCCTTTTCTGAAAAAATCTCAAGACCTAGTCTGAAACGGATGAAGTTAGGGTGTTTGGGATCAGGAGTATAAGCTGCTTTATTCCTAACAACAGCGATCTTATTGTCGAGGAAGCTCACATTTTGAGAGGCAATGGTGATAAATGAGCCTACCTCTGCCATATCAAAGAGACTGCGAGGAACACCTAAGGCCGCTCCTCTTTGACTAATGTCCAAAATTTTAACTTTCACTTCCTTACCTAGGCCGTCGAGTTTAATGGTTGCCAAGTACGGAGAGTCTTGGCCAAGGTTTTTTCTCTCCTCACTCCGACCTTCTTGGATTTTCACAAATTTGGGAACTTTAATTTCAAGGCGAAATGCATCTCGTTCTTGAATGGTAGTTTTGAAGAGGGTGGTTCTATGATTGGAATGGAAGTAGACGTAAGGAGTGGGACTAAGAAAAAATTTACGTACTTTAAAAGGCTTAAGTTGCACCTTATTTTCAACGAAGTCGACAGACTCCACTTTGGCAAAATTGACCTTGTGGATACTCGTGAGTTTTTGCCACAAACGGACTCTTGTATTGGAGTTTTTTAGGTTTTCAAGGATGGTTTTAATAAGGTCTCTATCTTCAAGATCGATTAAATCTTTTGAGCTCATATTCCTCTACTCCAAAAAAGATTGTGGATGGGATTTGCCGATAGGCTAGTTTCCCATAAGTCCTTAATACAACGTATTTCAGTAACTTATCGCCTTTAAAGGGAATTTCTTGAGGCTTTTCTTGACCATAATATTGGTCAGGGCCCTCTGATGAAGGGGTTATGGTTCATAGTTCACAGGATAGGAATCTAACTACTTTAATTTAGCTGTGATCTAAAGGTTTTCGCGAATTTTAGAAAGCGTGATGGTTTCTCCTAGCTTGACCAGGCTTCCATCTGGTTTTTGAATGAAGTAGGCAGGTACACCAACAAAGCCATGCTTTTTGAGAAAGGCACCAATCACCGGGTCATACTTAGTCCAGTCACCAAGGAGAAGTTTAAGATTCTTCTCTTGCACGAGGTCCTTAAAACCCTGAGTGTCGAGGACCAACTTCTCATTGACCTTACAAGTGAAGCACCATTTGGCCGTAAAATCTAAGAAGACTGTCTCGCCCCCTTGTTGGTATTCCTTCATTTTATCTTCTGACCACTTTTCCCATAGAACTTTGCCGCTGGCGTTCTTTTCATTGATAAGGTCACTGCCGGCAGCTGTTTTGTTTGACGGTGCACTCATGGGTTTTGAATAGAGCATGTAAAAGGGAAGAAGGGCAGCCACAAAGAAAAGGGCACGCCACATCTTCTTTTGCGAAATATGTTTTTGAAAGTAAAAAGCAAAGAAGAGAAGAACAAGTCCGGTATTAAGTTTCATTAAGGGCAGGTTGCCATTTGTAAGAGAGATAAAAACATCTAAGAGCCATAGCGCAGTGAGAAGCAAAGTGAGGCCAAGGAACTTCTTAACGGACTCCATCCACATACCGGGCTTTGGCAGAAACTTAATGGTATTGGGAAAGATACCTGTCATAAGAAAGGGAAAGGCGAGACCTAGGCCAATCGCCTGAAAGATCAGAAGAATTTCAAGAGTACTTGAGGTAAAAGCAAAAGTGAGGGCCGTTCCCAAAAAAGGTGCTGAGCAAGGTGTTGAAAGAACCGTGGCCAAAACACCACTGAAGAAGTCGCCAGCATTACCTTTCTTAATTTGAACATCACCAAGAACCTTACCTCCTGGTGTTTGAAACTCATATAGACCAAAGAGGTTGAGGGAAAAGACAAAGAGAACAGCAATCATCAAAGAAACAAAAATGGGACTTTGAAGTTGAAAACCCCATCCTACATTTTCTCCGGTGGACTTAAGGGCCAACACAGAAAGACTGAGGAGAAGAAAAGTCGAGAGGACTCCGAGGGTATAGAAGATATTATGGCGTAAAATCGCGCCGCGAGATTCGTCAGAGTGAACGACGAGACCAAAGAGCTTTAGAGAAATCACTGGAAGAACACAGGGCATGACATTGAGTATGAGCCCACCAATGAAAGCAAAGAGAAGCATGGAAAGAAAAGAAGTGCTCACTGGAGTCGAGCCTGCTCCGTTGTCTCCAGCGTTTTTGGCGGTTTCAAGTTTGCCATCACCACTGGGGTTTTGAGGTTTGATAAAAGTCATGCCCCCCATGAGGGCCTCTAGGGTGTCTGCACCTTCAAGATCAAAGCCCGTAAGCTCCTTTTCAATAACAGAGACTTCAGATGTAACGGGGTTTTGCCATAGAAAGCTAAAGGTCACAGGTACACTAAATTTACCATTCTTGGGAAAGGGGACTACAGGGTCCATATATTCGCCATCCCAGGAAATTTTCATTTTTCCAAAGAGGCTACCTTTGGCATTTTGAAAGAGCTTCTCCCTTTGAATGTCGAGGAGCTCTTGGCGAAAAGGGGTTAGCATACCGAGAGGACGCTTAAGAGCATTTCCTCCGGGGTTTTCCATGTTGTAATAGGCGACAAGGGTATTGTCTTCTTTTCCTTTTTTAAGAACAAAGTCGAGTTCCTTAGGCCAATCCCTTTTCTTTGGGAGAGCATTGAATCTCTCTGTAAGCTCTTCTTCTGTTAACAGAAAGTCTTTTGCAGAGGAGTTTGTTAAATTTTTGCCTTCATAGGTCGCTGTGATATCAACTTTTCCGGGAATACAAATATGCTTACATACGAGCCAAGTGGACGTGAGTTTGAGGTCCTTACTTTTGGTGCTTTCAATCTCAAAGAAGCGGGTATAGGCGCCGTCGTAGCCATAGGCGAGGATATCTCCCTTCTCAATAAAGCGCTTAGGTGTCGGCCAGGTAAATTCTTTAATCGTAAAATTTTCGGGCTTAATCTCTGTGGGCAAACCAGCGTCACCTGGGTTTTTCCAATAGGTATGCCAGTGGGGAGCATTGCGAAAACTAAGGGCAAGTATTGTTTTACCCTGATGGGAAAAGGATTGAAGAGAGGTTTCGACTGGTCTTTCAGGAATGGCCTCATCAGACCATAGAGAAAAGCTAATGAGCAGGGTAGCGAGTAAGGTCAAAAACTTCATATTTTCCTCTTTATAACAATCTATATAATCTACAAATTTGATGGATTTTACCGAATTTTAGCATAGAGCTTCTGAGGCTGAACATAGTCTAGATCATATTAAGGTGGATTGTGTTATGGTTTTGTCATGAAAAAGCCAAATTTGCCTGAGCGCATTATTTGTTTAACGGAAGAGGCCGTTGAACTCCTCTATCTTCTCGGTGAGGAGGAGCGCATTGTTGGCGTGTCTCAATTTGCTATGAGGCCAGATCGAGTTAAGAGGGAGAAACCTGTCGTTTCTGTTTTTACTCACGCCAATCAAAAGAAAGTTCTCGATCTCAAACCAGACCTCATCTTGGGTTATAGCGACATTCAAAAAGATATTGCACGCAATTTCATTGAGCTTGGACAAAATGTTTGGATATCCAATCACCGTAGTCTTCAAGAGACCCTCAATTACTGTGCGGCCCTTGCCTCAATGGTGGGGCAAAGGGAGAAGTTTGATCAACTCGCAGGGCAGTGGCTTCTTAAAATGGAAGATATCATGGAGCTTGTGCGCGAACATGGGCGTCGCTTTTCTGTTTACCTTGAAGAGTGGGATGAGCCGCGCATAAGTGCCATCCGTTATTTTTCTGAGTTGATGGAGGTATGCGGCTTCGATGATATTAACCAGCACCTTCGAGATGGAAACTTGGCCAAAGAACGCTTTCCTGATGAGGGCCACATATTAAAGAGTAATCCGCAGATTATTTTTGGGTGTTGGTGTGGCAAGCCCGTCGATATTGACAGCATTAAGAAAAGGGAAGGTTGGGACCAATTGAGGGCGGTGAAATCAAACCGTGTCTTTGAATTGGAACCGGAAGTTTTCTTACAGCCTGGACCTGCACTTTTTGAAAGTGGACTTGATACTTTAAAGGGTTTTTATCTGCGCTTTCTTAAGGAGGGCGTGTGAAGTTGGTCTTTGTGGTCTCATTGAGTCAGCTTGTCTTGGCAGGGGTCCTTATGTACTTCTTACCTGGTGATGCCGCCAAAAAGAGTCTTCTCATTTACGTTGTTGAATTTCCTCTATGGGCACTCATGACAAATTTGGAGATGCCCAAGAGAAGTGTAGAGAATAAAGAGATTTGGTCTTCAAATTTTTTCTTTAGTCTCTTTTTGGGTTTTGGTCTTTCCATTGCCTTCTTCGTCTTAAGTATGATCGCTCTGACTTTCTTTTCCGCCATAAGTGGCATGGACTTAGAAGTCCTTTATCGCTACCTCTTTTTCTTCCTTCATGGAGGGGCTTTAATTTTGGCGCTCATCTATCACCAAAGAGAAATCTCTCGTCTTCATAGTTGGGGCCTTGATTATAGAGAGCGAATGATCCTTGAGGCGCCAAGTCCTGAGGAGGACACCACAACCCAGGGGATGGGCGAGACCCTCGCCATGTTGACCATCCTGAATCTTGAACCAGATCTGACCATGGAAGATTTAAAGAAGCGTTACCACGAACTTTGTCGCCTCTATCATCCTGACCGCTTGGCGGCGATGGATGAGAGTGAAAAGATGACGGCCGAAAAAGAGTTTAAGCGCATTCAAAGGGCCTATGAGATCGTTAAGTCTCAAATTGAAAAAGGTAAACTTTAAAAAAAGCTTAAGCAAAGAAGAGCATGGCCGCACCAAGGGTTCCTGCACTATCACCCACACAGTGGCGATAGATTCTCGGTTTTGTTCCCTTGAGAAAGACTTTACTCCATAGAGTTTCCTCTAAATCTTTATAGATGCCATCAATAGTACTGATGCCGCCGCCAAGAACAAAGTAATCAGGATCAAAGAGGGTGGCCAAGTTGGCCAAAGCTTCGCTTAAGTCGGCACGGTATTGGTTTTGAATATTTTGGGCCACAGGGTCACTATGAGAAAAGACTTCTGATGCTAATAATTTCTTTCCAGTTTGTTCCTCGTAACTTCTCTCAATGCTGGGGCCGCACAGATATTGTTCAGCGCAACCACGCCTACCACAATAGCAAGCACGGCCATTATTGTAGAGAACGTGATGGCCTACTTCAGCTCCACCACCATGGCGTGCTTCATAAATTCTTCCATTAAGGATGAGGCCACCACCATTTCCTGTACCAAGGATAATACCTAACGCCACTTGGTCTTTGGGAGCTATACCAAATTCTTTTTCAAACTTAGGGCCAGCACCATGATGAACTTCAGCTAGGGCAAAGAGATTAGCGTCGTTGGCCAGTCGAATAGGGGTTTGAGATTGAAGGGCGTGAGAGAGGTCTTTAGCAAA
>JAUIBX010000214.1 GCA_030427595.1 Bacteriovoracia bacterium
ACCGGTAACTCAACATTTTTTCCATCTTTGAATTTGAACAGAATTTGATAGGGGTTTTCTATAACCACTTTCTTTACGTCTTTAAGATACCCTTCCCAGTTTGGATTCTTTGCGATAAAAGTATCAAAAGTGAACTTCACATCTTCAGCAGTAAAAGGCTTTCCATCATGCCACTTTACACCCTCTCTAAGAGTAAAAGTGTAAGTAAGGCCGTCGTCTGAAACTTCCCAGCTTTTCGCGAGGGCAGGACCCCACTCGTAAGTATCAACATCTCTTGTCGCAAGGCCTTCAATCACTTGGCTTTGTACTTGAGTGGCGTAGAAATCAGTTGAAGATAAAGGATTTAGAGTTGTTGGTTGCTGAGTTAAATTAAAATTAAAAGTATCTTCAGCACTACCTCTTGGTTTACCACCGTCTTTGTTACATGAGACTAGGGTGAGTGACGCTAATAAAAGCACCAATAAGGTGAAATTCGATTTCATGCTAAATCCCTCGTTAAGTGTGTTGTCGCTTTTGAAACTGCTTAACACTAATAGAAATGTGACAAAATTTGAAGGAAAAGGTCGGGAAACCCTTAAAATGATTGAGCTCTATATCATTTGGAATAATAGAGCCGTGGGTCAAGAGACCAGCGATCAAGAGCGAGGTTCTTATCTTCAATACGATATTTTTCAAGTTTATTATCAATATCTAAAATTCGTCCCTCAATATCCTTGTAATTTCGGTATGCTGTGAGGCGGTCCTCTTCCAAGCTCCCAAGCTCTTCTCGCCACTCCGCTTCTAACTTGTCGCGCAAAACCTTATAACGCAGATTAACAGCATTCACCTTCTCAATGTGATTATCGAGACTCTTTTTATTTTTTAGAAGGCGTGAGTTTAGCGCTATGCGTTTTTTTAAGAGGATCTTCACAAGCTCATGGCCCATCTTAATGTTGTTCACTAAGTCCTGGCTAAAAAGCTTGAGGTAACCTCCTTCGGCCGTATAGATGAAACGCTTACAGTAAGAAAACTCTGGCACTTTCATCAAAAGGTACTCATTAGATTTTCCAATCACGTAGCCTTTACACTTTAAATCTGGACCCCTCTCATCCCAAAACTCAACCTGATCTTTCTTATTGAGATACTTCATATTAGTGAAGTCGATCTTAAGACGAATGAGACCGGCCTCTTCATTGATTCGAGAAATTCGGCCAGAGAATAAACCTGTGCGCTTCTCCTGTCCGTTAGTTAAGGGAACACCGTAAACAAGGTTCATGACAAAAAGGAAAAAGAAGAAAAGTATTCCGCGCATAGCCTTATTATAAGGCCTTAAGGAAATTTAGGTAGGTGGAAGGAAGTACCCGATGTTTTTTATCGGGAAACTCTCTAAGACTTAGTGATCGCCCTGTTCTTCAAAGGGGTCACCTTGATTTTGATTGCCCTTGTGGCCGCGATAAGAATCAAGTTCAGCATTGATGTAAAGCTGAAGAAGCTCATAAGCCTCTTCAAGTTCACGAATGGTGTGAGTAACAAACTCTTGAACTGTACCAGGCATATCTTCAGTAACCATCAGGTACCACTTGAGATCATCTACTTTGGTATAGAACTGATCGAGGCCAATAATAACCTCTTCGCCACAGTACATGAGATCGTGCACTGAAATATCATCAAACCTATGTTTAAAAACTTCAGGAAAGTGAGTACGAGTTCTCTTGGCAGAAAAGTGCTGCATATACTCAGGTTCACGATATTTAACTCTTTCAAAAACTCTCTGAGCATCCAAACGTAGGATGGTGAGCATTTTTAGAGATTCATTTTCAAGTTTTTGCTTCTCATTCATAAGACAACTTTATTCGCTTCCTAGCTGAGGTAGGCGTGCTCTGCGACCTCCAGGCCACAACTTGCCCTTCTCTTCTAGTATGCCATACTCCGCCAAAATTCTCTCAACAATCTCACTGGCTTTCATGGGCAAGGGCATGACTTCATAGCTCTTCTTGGGTTTAAAGACGGCATAATCTTGTATCTCCTTGAAGGAGTTCAAATGAATAAGGTTGATCTTTCCCGCCTTTAAGTAGAAGTCAAAGCACCTCTTCTTTAAACTAAGAAAGGTTTGATATTGCCCAATTGTTCGCGTCACCATGATCACGGGAACCTTGGAGCGAGACAGAAAGAAGTCCATCTCCTTTGGTTTAACAGGAACAAGGGTAATGTTGTAAGACTTAAAATGAGCAGCCAAGTAAATGAACTGATCATCTAGAGAGCTTCCCCACTGAATATAAAGAATATATTTTTCATCTGTTTCGGCGACCATACGTTTACCGTATCGTCTTGATGGCAGTCTTTATCGAGTGGCACTGATCACGATGCTTTTAGCGGCAAAATTTGCCTAGGTCTAAAGAGAATAAAGGCAAAGAGGACACCTAATAGGAGAGCACCTAATCCACTTCCCCCACGAGGGGGCTCATTATTAATGAAAGCCACTGAACCACAGGCCAGGGCGTTAGACTCATTTTGACCCTCTTGAGCCGCAAGCTCAGAAACAAAGCCAACCTCCTGCCTCCTTAAGGTTTCATCCACAACTGCACTTGCCCCACTAATATCATCTTCACTGAGAGAGTTATTGCCCTGTAAGCTAGCGAACATCACGGCATCCTTTTCTTGAGAGTGATCGAGACCAATAACATGACCAAGTTCATGAAGAAGAACTTGGTAAAGGATATTGGCACTATTGTTTCTGAGTGCAGAACTCTCCCCATTGAGGATAATTTCAAAGCGAGAAAAGTGAGTGCCTAGTCTATAGCGAACCGTTACCGCAAGAGTCGTACTAGGGTTAAAGCCAGTTTCTGCCGCAAAGCTTTGGCTCCAGCGGATCGCATTTCCAAAAGAGGCCACATTGATTAAAGGAGAACCTCCTAGATTCCAAACCTCTTTTCCTACGCGACCTTCCCACTCGGCGATCGCCTGGTTTGTGAGTTGCTGTAAAACATCGCCCTCATTGTCATTAGCTCCAAAGACTGTTGCCGAAACAGGGTAGCTGGCCCAATAAATACCAGCATTGAAGTCGCTGGTGAATGAATAGGCCTTTACCTTGGGAGCTAAGACAATAAAGAGCAGAATGACCAAGACATTAGTGGTCTTCATTCTCGACATCCTTGTCGTAAGGTTTCCTCTCATCCTAAGAAGAAAAAAGAATTTAATTAAACTTCATCGCTATGATGATCATGACGGGCCTCTTTAATTTCCTTGTCTTTTTCTAAGGAGCAAATAAGACCATCTTGTGCATAGATTTTATAAGTGTCTCCTACCTTAAAATTGTAGGTACCACCCTTTATGAGAGTTACAGAATACTCACGACTAGGTTGACCTTTAAAGGCCTTAGAGACATCAAATGAAATGGTTTCTTGGGGAAGTGAAGAAAAAGGAGCACTTGAATCAGCAATCTTCTTTACCACACCCATAAATCCTGTGTTGCAAGATTCTGGGGAGAAATTGGTTGTTGCCAAAGTGTTGTTGGAGAGAGAGATGAAAAAGGCAAACATTCCTAGTTTTTTTAGCGTTAGCGAGGAATCAACTTGAGCAGCTCGCAGTGTGGGAAAGTATAGCCTCATCCATGTGCTCCTTTCTTCTTTTTTCGTCTTCCATGACTTTCTCGAACTAGTCTTCCTGACCTGTTCTGCTTTTTATAGAAGCACAAAGCGTGCCAACTTTTAGAATGCTCTAACTCCCCTTTAATTCGTGGTCTCGAAAGATTAGGTCAAGTTAGTTAAGGACTTTTTGACCTCGAGGATCAAGCATTTCTAAATCTTTTAAGCACTTATCCACAGTGCCAAAGAGAACCCGTCTGTCAATTTTCTGCCCCCACTAAAATTTAGTGATTCTTACTGTTCCCAACAGTAAATGGTTTCACCCATTTAGATAAAAACAGTTTTTGAATGGGGGTTAGTAGGCTCCATTAAAGATTGTTGATAAAGAATATCCATTTTCTCAAGGGCTTCATAAGTATAAGGAAGCTCATCTGCACAAAAATGGTTTAGGCAATTAACCAAGTCTGAAGCAGTGTCAATATCTGACCAGGGCTTCAAAAGTTTGACCCTAAAGCCCGCCTCCTGAAAATTTCTAACAAGAGAAACGCAAATACTTTGAGGATCCTGCTCCAGTTTTAATAACTGAGCACATCCCCTAGGGCCGGCTAAAAAGTAAAAGCCACCATCTCTATCTGGACCTATTGTTACCTCATTACAACTGAGAGAAATATTATTGAGATAATCAAAGGGGAAATGGGGGAGGTCCGTTCCCGTGAGGTAGAAGTAGGGAGATTCAATCTCCTCCAACCCATCGGCTAAGCGATTAAAGAAGCTAGCGGGTTTTTGGTATATAGGCTCAAGTAAACTTGAAACTGGTCGTGCAAAATTATGGAACTCATTGAGATCATTTTCATCGTGATAATCGAGGAGGGGTCTAAGGGCCAGTTTGCAATTCAGACTATAGCGAAGGAAGAAGTCCTTTAAAAAAGCCTTATAGATCAAAAGAGAGTATTCGGGCTTTTCTGGAAAGAGCCTCGTCTTTACATGACCATATCTTGGTGTCTTACCAAAGAGGACAAACTCAATAGAGTTATTCAACTCCATTATAGAAAGTAGTGCCAATACGCCAAGGTCTCATATGAAAAGGCTCATGAGACCATGGATAGACCATATTGAACCATACAAAGAGGGCCTTTCCACGAATGTGGGATTGAGGTACAAAGCCCCAGATCCGTGAATCAGAAGAGTGGTCGCGATTATCCCCCATCATAAAATACTTTCCTTTGGGAATCGTAATTTTCATCTGACCACGATGAATGGGCATGGCTTCGTTATGAGCTACGACGTGCTTAATTGGGCCATTTTGAACTTTAAAAAATTCCATGTCCATTGGGCGACCTTTCTTATCGTAGAGCTCTAAAAACTCTTTGGTCATTTCTGGTGTTACAGGCTCACCCTTAATTTCTTTATCATTGATAAAGACACGATTGTTAAAAACTTCAATAGTATCGCCAGGAAGACCAACAAGCCTTTTGACGTATAAAACGCTGCGGTCATTTGGAAATTCAAAGACCATAATATCGCCGCGCTCGGGCTGCTTAAAGTCTGTAATATAAATCGGATCACCAAACCATTCAGAAAATGGCACCTTAAGACCATAGGCCATCTTGTTTACGAGGATAAAGTCCCCAATGGCCATTGTTGGTAACATGGAGCCCGAAGGAATATGGTTCGGTTCAAAAAAGGTCGACTTAAAGCCAAACACGCCCAAGAAAATAAGAATGTAAGAGATAATCTCTTTTTTGATTTTTTCTTTATTAATTTCCATAAAAACCTTCGTATCAAAAAAAGGCACGTGTTGTCATTATAATTGGAACTTTGTTCTTTTGAGTAATGTATTCATTTGATTGAACAAGGACTCAGAGACAGAATAATCTATTCTTCTCTTATAAAAACTAAACTCTCCCTTAGGCTCCACCACAATTTGAGCCCAATAAATCTTGGACTTGGCCGACACATTGGTCAATGCAGCATAAGTAGCATCACTTGCTCTTATTAAATCATTCTCGAGAAAATAATCCAGAACATAGGAGATCAGTCTCATGTCTAAGGGAGAAATTTTTAATTTATCTTGAGATTTTAAAAGTTGAGAAAGCGCCTTAAGAGCAGCCCTCTTATTTGTCTTTGTCCAGAAACTATTAGCACTTTTTTCAATAACAGATGAGGCAACAGAAAGATAAACGATCTTATCGCAAAACTTTATTTTATTGAGTTCATCTTTGTTAAGAAAGTTCCAGTCTGTAGGATTGTGGGAGTTGAGGTATTTTATGAGGTCGCTCTCCGTTGAACTAAAAAACTTAAACTCCTCTAAAAATTTAACGAGAAGCTTTTGCTCTTTATGAGAGGGACGTTCTTTAAAAGTAATCTTGTATACTTTGTTATTATCCTCCTCACACTGAAGCTCCCTCTTTTGAGATGACTCAACAAGCTCTTCAAACCTCTTCTTTTCCACCTCTTCGTATTTGTTCTTCGGTGAAGCGCAGGCGCCTAGAATGGTAACGAGAAATAGTGTTTCTACTATTCGATTCATAAAAAATCCTCAAATCAATTCATTTGATCATATCAAAGTATAGGAGGGAATTGTCTTCTTAGTGTCAGGCTTAAGAAAGGTTTTTCTTGGGAAAAGTAAGGATAAAAAAGCCCCCCGCTATGCGAGGGCTCTTTCTGCGTTTTATGCGGGTTTTTGAATTTTCCCGCAGGGAAAATCGCCACTTGCCTCGCACAAATAAAAAACCCCCGCGATGTGCAGGGGTTTTCTTAACAAAACTTGGTAATTTTTCCTGCGGAAAAATCCGCTGGAGTTCGCTGTCATAAAAAAGCCCCCGGCTGTGCGAGGGCTCTTTCTGCGAAGTTTATTTTGTTTTTCCTGCGGAAAAACCGCTGGAGTTCGCTGCGCTCTATAAAACCGTGCAGCAAAC
>JAUIBX010000012.1 GCA_030427595.1 Bacteriovoracia bacterium
GAGTTGGCCAATGACCTCATCCTTATCGCCAAGAATAGCCCCACTGATAATCTTGAAAGGACCAATATTGTCCGCATTCGCTTTATTCATCCTCAAAAACAAGTCGATGCTATTACTGAGGGTAAATACTTGGTGAAGCTAAAAACATTAAGTGATAAGAAATTGATTGCTGAGCATTTAAAAGTGACTGTTCAAGTTCAAGAATCAACGCCCTAAACTTTTTTCAAAAAAGAGTCATCTTCAAAAGTCCCTTTCTCTGTTTCATAGCGAAAGCAGTGGAGACCAAAGAGGTTACTCGCCTGACCACCATAGAGCACATCACCCACAATAGGGTAACCACTCAATGCCAGCTGTACTCTAATTTGATGGCGTAAACCTTCATTGAGTTGAACTTCAAGAAGACTCATATTACTTTCAAGTTGATACTCACTTTTAAGAACTTTGAGATGGGCGTCTCTTCCCTTGTCACTTTCTTTGATGACTTTTCCCGTTGTTGTCAGTTGGTGATGAAGTTCCTTAGGACCTCGATACTCTCCCTCCACCAAAGCATGATAGACCTTCTTCCTAAAAAAGCTACCAGAGCGGACCTCCTTAAGAAGAGACTCATCCTTCGTTAAAAGGATGAGACCTGAAGTTTCATAGTCGAGGCGGTAGAGAAGTCCACGATCCATCTTGTCCTTATTCACGTTAAGAAAAGAGAAATATTGACTCTCCCTTAAGAAACTAAGGAGGTTGTCGTTCTCTCCATAATGAAGAGGGTGACAATGAACCCCCGAAGGCTTAGAGAGTGCAAGTATATCACCCTCTTCTTTCAGAATGACTGGTCTTTCATGGTGAGGACTATACTTGGGATAAATGTCTCCCCTATTGAGAAGGCTTGCCGGTAAAGAAACTTCTCCCTTATGAGAAATAACTCTTTCGAGGGTCTTCTTGGCCACTTCACTCTTTTTTAGACTCTGTCGGGAATGACCAAGCTGAAGCAAGATCTCTTTTAAGGGAAGGTCATCACCAAGCCAGCAAAAGCTCATGATGACCTCTTAGCGTGACTCAACTTTATGACCCGGTGTTGTGATATCCCGTTTACGAATCACAAACTCCACTCGTCTATTGAGATCCTGACGATCAGGTTTCTGCTCAGTGAGCTTATCCGGGCGGGTGTCTCCATAGAATGTCGTCGTTACCTGCTCTGGTCTTACCCCTCTTTTGATCAAACTGCGTGCAACGGCTGCGGCCCGAGAAGCGGAAAGCTCAAAAGCATCACGAGAGCCATCACTACTCACTTCACCACGACTTGAATGACCAAGAACATAAACAGTCCAATTGGTATCAGAGAGCATTTTTACAAGGCGAGCGTAAACTTCAACATTCACACCATTTTGAATGGGAACAATGCTACCTTCTTTAAAGAAGACCTTATCCTTCACCATGACCTTAATACCTTCGGCCATCTCATAGACATGAACATTGTCGGCGAGTTCGTACTGGGAAAGATCAGACTTAACCTCTCTGAGAGTTTCATCAGAATTTCTATTTACTTCTTGTTTATCAAGGATTCCTTCCATTGTGAGGAAGTCGATAGGGAAAGGTTTAATAGGGTCTTGAGATTCAAGCATCGTAGGTGAATTGTCGGGAGATTTACCACGCTCAATCACTTCACCATGCTTAAGAACGTTACCGCCGAAAGCATTTCTGATTGAACCAAGAGCTGCTTCATATTTAGCGGACTCTGTTTTAGCAAAAGAGAGAAGAAGCACAAAGAATGTCAAAAGAAGGGTCACCAGATCGGAGAATGTCGCCATCCACCCCGGCAACCCCGGGACGCATTCTGGACATTTTACTGGTGCGTCAGTGGCTTCGCCACCACCACCACCGCCGGCATCTGCTTCATCTGCCATAGTTCCATCCTCTCGTTGTTATTATACTTATCACTTATTTTTATTATTCTTCACCACCGCCATCATCGACTTCACGCTGAGCTGGTGGAAGGAAGCTATTGAGCTTTTCTTTAATAAGTCGTGGGTTTTCACCGGCAACGATACCTAAGGTACCCGCGATAACAATACTCATCTTAGTTATTTCAGCTTTTGAACGAACCGCAAGCTTATTTTTGAGCGGGTTACAAATAGCGTTGGCAATAACCGCTCCATAGAATGTCGTCAAAAGGGCAACCGCCATCGCAGGACCAATTGCGGCCTGATCAGAAAGGTTCCCAAGCATGATCACCAGACCAATAAGAGTCCCAATCATTCCGAAGGCAGGACCGTCTTCGGCCATCCCTGCGAAAATATCGGCACCTACTTTATGGCGTTCTTCCATAGCATCAATTTCAAGTTGAAGAATGGAGCTAATGACTTCGGGCGGACGGTTGTCAGCAGCGAGAGTCATGGCCTTCTTCATAAAAGGGTCATCAATGGGCTGTTTTTCAAGGGCGAAAAACGATTCTCTCCTTGCGGTTTCAGCAAGCTGGCCAATCTCTTCAATGGTTTCTTTTGGGTCCGCTGGAGTGAAGAAAAGCCCCTTCATCCCAACGCCGACAATATTTTTGACGACTTCCATGGGCCACTTAACAAAAGTGGCTCCAATCATCCCGAAGATCACAACGATGACCGAGGGAATGTCGATAAATGCAACAATGTCTCCACCAACTAAGATTGATCCAATGATAGCCCCGAAGGCGAGTACCAAACCAATTATCGTAGCGATATCCATAACATCTTCCTTGAACGGTTGAATTCTTTTTCTATATTTCTAGAATCGGAGGTTTAGCGAGGAACCTTGTGGATAAGGTCTTGAGATTGCGACGAAGGGTAAAAGTTGCCGGGCCTTTTAGAGAAATCCCCCCTTTCATATTTAAAATAGAGTTTCCCCTAAGCTTCCATCCTCATTTCAATCGAGTAAGTTGACCGAAGTTATTAATCAACTAATTTGGAGGTTGCTTGAATACTCTTAATACTTTTGTCCTATATCCCTTACTTTTAATCGCCTTCTTAACCTCTTGTGGTAACCCCAACACCACGGCACCTAACGACGCCCAAGAAGCTGGTCCAACTGTTAGTCCAGAGGATGTGAGAAGCCTCAAGATAGAAGAACTTAATAAGGAACTCACCATCACCGGCAAGAGACTTGTTATCGATGAATTTGACATTCAAGGTCTTTATAAGAGACTTCATGGTAAGTCCGACCTAGAGAAGGTCACCTTTGATTGTGATGAGTTGGTCCTAAGCCGCAGTCTCTCACTACCAGGAACAGACGTTGAAATCACTGCTAAAAAGATGAGAACTCTTAGAGAGGGCCAACTTATCTTAACTCCCCTTCCCTATAAAGAAGCCGCCAAAACTCTACAAGATGGACTTCATGGAAAACCAGGTAGGACTCTCACACTCAGGCTAGAAGAAGCGAAGTTTCATCACACTTCAAAACCTATCTTTGTGGTCACTGGAGGTAATGGTCAGCAAGCTGGTGCAGGACTAAACGGAGAGGATGGATTAAGTGTTCATCACAAGAATGGTATTATCGCCGCCTATTCTTTTTCACGTGGGGAACCAAGACTGATCTCAGGAGGCCGCATTGAGCCGACAGCAGGTAGCAAACCTCAACTGCCAGGAAAGCCGGGTGAGCCTGGTCATGGCGGTGTTATTAAAACAAATCTCATCCTCAATGAAAGTGTCTACAATCTTTCAGGTGGTCTCCCGGGCCTTGCAGCAGATGATGTTTATTCAGGAAAGCCAGGCGCTCCAAATCCCTATCATATCGTAGAGGACGGTCAGAAGTTCACTCAAAGCTTGCCTGAGCAAACTCTTTACTACGCGCCAAAGGCACAAAGAGAAAAGGGTGAAGAGGGTCGGTTGATTTACTTGGAAGAAGGTGAGCAATAAAAAAACCCTGCTAGACCTTTTGGGTTTAGCAGGGCTCTTAAATTTCCATAGTCCATCCTGACAGTGGAAAGCTTAATCCTTTACTTTGTCTCCTTAAGAGTAGATTCCAGATAACTGGCCATGCTCTTACGAAGAACTTCCATCGAAAGCTGATCCTCATTAACGAGAAGTTCAGACTTGATGAAATCAACAGGAAAACCTGTCATCTCAGATAGGGACGATAATGGTACTGATTGAGTCTCGCCTAGGTCCGCCTCTGGACCTTGAGCAACCAAATTAGTCGCCTTCATTTCACACTCCTTTGTGTAACTCTCCCTAGGTCCATATTCTGTCTCTTATCCTTTCATCCTTAAAAGGTCGTCATGGATGCCTAGAGTGCACATATCCTTGCGCTTTTAAAAAGCATATCTAGGACAAAATTTCTATGTCAACAAAATCAAGGGGGTCAGAGGTGTTTGTAAGAAGATTTTAGAAGTGTAAGTAACTGATTTTATTAAATTAGTTTAGTTTAAGGACAATGTAAGAAGGGAATTGAAGGACAAAAATTTGTTGTCCATTTCCTGATACTCATCTGTAAGATCGCTCTCCCACGTGATTCCACCGCCTGCATGATAGGTCAAACTCCCCTGAGAAAGGTCACCTTTTGCTGCCCGAATATTAATCGTACCGATTAGGCTATGGTCATAGGCCATCAGGGTTGAGCCACAGTAAAAGCCTCTTGGAGTTGTTTCGAGATCGTCGATAATTTCCATCACACGAATCTTAGGCGCACCAGTGATAGAGCCTCCGGGAAAGAGTGACTTCACAATTTTAAGAAAGGACGTCTCTTTAGCGAGCTCAACTCTTAAATGGGAATAGCTATGAATAAGACCGTGAACAACTAGCGGTGCCTTCTTTTCCACAATCTTAACAATAGGTTTCTCTATACGGTTGAGATCATTTCTAATGAGGTCAGTAATCATATAGAGTTCTGATTCATTTTTTTCACTTTCATCTAAGAGCTGCCACTTTTCTTTGACTTCAAGACTGTCACCTTTTTCTAAAAGAAGTGTGCCCTTAATAGGTCTCGATTCTAGCGATGTTGAATGCTCTCCCTTTTTCTTCCATTCAAAGAGGCATTCTGGAGTATTAGTAATATAGTATTCAGGGCCTAAGACCGTGAGATGGGCAAACTCCCCCACACTCTTTGACCTCGACCATAAACGCTTCACAAGAGAGCTTAAGCCACCTTGTAAGAGCTTCCCCTTGAAAGGGAAGGTTAAGTTGTATTGATAACAATCCCCTCTCCTAAGGTACTCTTTGCCACTCTCAAAAGCTCTTTGATAATCCTTAAAGCTGGGCTTTTCCCATGAAACCTCAAGTTCCTCATCAGATAAAAGGGCAGGATCAAAAGGGGTTTCCTCTTGGTAGTCCACCACAACCGCTAGCACCTGGTCTGGGTGAAATCGAGGTTTCTCTTTCTTTTCGGTCTTATTCCAATAATGACCGACTTCATAGAAGAGATGAATAAGCCACTTGTCTTCTTTTATCAGACCTTCAAAATGATTTTGGTCGAGAAGATCCTCTAGGTAACAGAGACCATCACAAATTATCTCTTGATTACTAAGGAGATCCACAACTTTGTGAGAGTACACTTTGATCACTCGTTTGGGGTGAGTCAGTAAAGCGAAGTTACCTCGCCTGTGGACAAGACTCCAAAAAGGACTAGATGGAAGGGAATTAATCTCGCTCATTGTCCGAGAAGGAGAGATTTTCAAAACTGGTGTAAGCACCAACCCACGCCAGCTTGGCCGTTCCCGTTTCACCACCACGGTTTTTACCGACAATCACTTCGGCAACCCCCTGGTCTTTAGTATCAGGATTATAAACCTCATCACGATAAACAAACATCACGATGTCGGCATCCTGCTCAATCGCACCAGATTCACGAAGGTCAGCAGTTGTAGGACGTTTATTTGGTCTCGCCTCTACTCCACGGTTTAGCTGAGACAGTGCGATCACGGGACACTCAAGTTCTTTCGCAAGAGTTTTAAGTCCACGAGACATTTCTGAAATCTGCTGTTCACGAGAAATCGTTTTATTATGCGGATTCATTAGCTGAAGGTAGTCAATAATAATGAGACCTAGACCATGCTCGGCCTGAATCTTACGACATTGTGACTGGACATCAAGCACAGTCGTTTCACCATTATCATTGATAAAGATAGGGAAGCTTGAAAGGTCTTTAACGGCCTGACCAATATTGCGAAGGTCAGTATCAAGGAAGTTCTTCGTTCTTAAGCGCTTAGAATCAACCTTGGCCTTGGAGCTCAAGAGCCTCATGGAAAGTTCTTTATCAAGCATCTCCAGCGAGAAGATGGCAACAGGCTTCTTATGAAGTTCACAGACATTATTTGCAATATTCAAGGCCAATGAGGTTTTCCCCATCGCTGGACGAGCAGCGAGAATAATAAGCTGCCCAGGTTGCATACCAAGAAGTAAGCTATCAAGTTTTGGGTAACCAGAACTTAAGCCCTGAATCTCTCCAGGGTTTCTCGACATATCTTCAAGCTCTTTAAGGTTTTCTCTCAAACAGCTATTTAGTTTTTGCATTTTTCCAGACTTGGCGTCATTGGTGAGCTTAAAAAAGCTCGCCTCAACTTCCTGGATGAAATCTTCGGCCTTCCCTTGAAAGCCAAGACCCCTTTCTGACACGCGCATTGCTGTGCGAACAATTTCTCTTAAAGACGCTTTATCTTTAACTGTTTTAGCGTAGTGATAAATATTAGCAGCAGAAGCTTGATCTTCAACAAGCTCCGTAATGGCAGTGGTTCCGCCAATTTCTTCCAGCTTTCCGAGTTCATTGAGTTTGGAACTTACGGTGACGTAGTCGACCGGGTTATTGTCCATGGCCATGTCACGAATGGCCTCGAAAATAACGCCATACTTCGGGTGATAGAAGTCAGCACCTTGAAGTTTGAGGTCAGAAATATCATCAAAGGATTGACCATCAATAATAAGACAGCCAAGGAGAGAGCGCTCTGCGAGGAGGTCATGGGGAAGTTCACGATTACCCTTAGAAGGTGTGGATTCTCTGGGCGTGCCTTCACTCATGATGTCCATATTGAGTCTCTCCTGTGTGTTGTTTTGTGATTTTAAATAAAAACGGCCCGCTTTAACGGGCCGCTCTTTAGTGCGCCTATAGAGGCATTTTATTAGCTTCTAAGAAGTTCGTCAGCTTCTTTAGCGAGTTTCTGCTCGTCAGTAAGAGGCTGATTTTCTTTGGCTTCGCCATTTTCTTCAGTGGCTTCACCAGCTTCTGCTTTCGCTGCGTCAGCTTCAGCTTTTGCCTTTTTCTTCTTGGCAGCTGCTTCAGCTTTCTTCTTAAGCTCTTCAGCTTGCTTAGGGTCCATTTCAACTTTAACAGTGAACTCAGACTCAACACCAGAGAAAAGCTTAGCTTTTACGTTGTAAGATCCAACAGCTTTGATTGGGTTATCAACGGTGAGAACACGTTTCTCAACATCAACACCTTTCTCAGCAAGAATTTTAGAAAGTTCAGTCGTTGTTACAGTTCCGAAAAGACGGCCGTTTGATCCAACTTTCTTAATAAGCTCAATATTCATACCATTAAGCTTCTTCGCTGTAGCTTCAGCTGCTGCTTTTTCTTCAGCAACTCTCTTACCAAGCATTTTGTTATAGTGTTCCATCTGAGCTTTGTTTGACTCGTCAGCAAGCACCGCTTTGTTGTTGGGGATGAGGTAGTTTCTAGCGTGTCCAGCAGAAACATTAACAACTTCACCAACGTTACCTAGAGAGGCAACCTTTTCAGTTAATATAACTTTCATAATGTATCTCCTTCATCATTTTTTTTATTAAAAAATCTGCGAAAATCGACCCAGGTATCAAGCACGCCAACTAAGGCCAAAATGTGATACGCCATAATGACGGTGAAAAAGATCACCATGGATCGCAAAAATCCAAAAAAGTTCCAGTACGTTAACATCTCACTGAGAACTCCAAACCCTTGAAAGAAATAGAAAATTCCTAACATGAGGAGGATATTGAATCCTACAACCTCGGCCCAAGCACCAAACACCTCATAGAGATGACCAACTGATAGAACCAGTCCGCCAATGAGAGGCCAGATGACAGGGTAAGGGACTTTGAAAGTGGTAAGGGTTTTTGTGTCGTATTTGTAATCGTGAAAGGGCTTCCAAAGAGGAGCCATTCTCAACGCTACAAATGTTCCCACCCAAAAGGATAGAAGAACACCGACAAAAATAAATCCCGTTCCATAATTCAAAATAGGATCAACAACCAGTGAGGGATCTCCCATTACGTCTTTAAGTTGTCTGAGTTGCTCTCCTGGCACCCCAACAGCGTCCACAAGATTATTGTGGTATTGAGTTGCCGTTTGCTGAACATACGGTGACAAGAAGCCACGCAGTCCGCCTTCCATTGAAAAATGAGACCCTAGAACAATCATCATCAGCACAGCGAAAACACTGGCTCCATTGATGAAGATGGCACGAGCAGGATGATCCTTTCTTCGAATGGCCGCAGAGATGAGGTAACCGTAGATTACCGCCAGTGGAAAAGTTCCCATGGCACTTCCCTGGTAAAACTTCACTTGAATTAAAGCGAAGGCCAAGGCCGTTCCAGCGACTCCCATAAGAAAGGTCTTCATTTTCCCATAAAGCAAAAAGCTGATGGTAAATGGAATGGAAGCAAAAAGAGCAAAAGGCTCTAAACTTGAAAACAAAAACGCCAGCAGACCTAAGAAGGCCAGCTTACTCATATTCAATTCAGGAATCATCATGGCACGCAACTCTTTCTCCCCTAGACTCTCAAGGTCTGGGTAGCCAGCTTTACCGCTTTCTGATTCTGATGAATGTGGCTTTTTGTCTTCAGACATAATGATTAAAAATCCTTAAAACCGCTTAGGCGCGAACCTCAGCAGTTCTGTTAGATACGTAACTTGCAACACCAATTTGACGAGCACGCTTGATTGCAGTTGTTGCAAATCTTTGGTGCTTACGGCTTACACCAGTGATACGAGCTGGAGAAATCTTTCCAAATTCGTTAATCAACCAAGTGAAAGTCGCAGGATCTTTCCAATCTGCTTTCACGCTGTTGGCCTTGAAGTAACAAGACTTACGACGAGCAAATTTCTTTGGATTTTCCGCTTCTTCGTCACCCTCTTTCTCAGTTACAGAACCTTTGTAGGTCTTAGAGAAAGGAGTTTTGTACTTCTTAACAACATCTTCGCGCTCAGAGTCTTCACCAAGAGCAACAAACATGTGACGAAGGTGGTGGTCGTTAATTTTAAGACGACGGATAAGCTCAACGTTGTTTTTGTTGTTCGCCTTAAAAATGAAGTAAACAAAGTGTCCGCCTGGAACACCTTCAGTTGTAGGTTGTGCAAAGTTCATTTTGCCCCACTCATCTTCGATGAAAACTTCACCGTCGTGAGCTTTAACAACTTCGTGCACAATTCCTTTGAGGGTCGCTACGTTTTCTTCAGTAGCATCCGGTTTCGCCACTAGGGCCAACTCATAGATCATAAAAACCTCCTGGACTAAACGGCTTAGGGGCACCATGCCCAAAAGCGGGGTCTAGTGAATGTCAAAGCTCAGGAGGTTAGCACTGGCACGGACTTTTGACAACTCGATAAGCCCTTGAATAAAGGTTTTTCATGCCAGTAATTTTAATGACTTAGACTACTGTTTAAAGTTTTAGAGGAAGTCTATGAAAGTCAGTTGTCCCATCTGGGTTTCTGCAAAGCATTAAGTAGTTGTAAATGCCTTCAATCTTAGCAGGTTTCATATGAATGCAATTCTCTGGAATATCCACTGAGAACTGGAGAGGTCTGAGAAATTCACCCTCTCTTTCCACCATTGTGTACAGGCGATTACCAAAAATTAGCGTGCTATTGATAAAGACACCTGGATGATTGATTCCCTCACCCACAACAGCAACAGGCTCAAGAGTTTCGGAAAACTGAACTCCTGGAAAAGAACTTTCTCGGTTGATGCGTAACTTTTGAGGGGCATTCTTTTGATCAAAGCTTTGGATAAAGTAACGAGTCTCTACAAAACGAGTGCGGTCTTCATTCTTAAAGCTAGCGATCATATTAAATACCGGATCACTCCATTTCTTTGTATCCAACAAGAGGGCCTGTCCTTGAAGAGACTTTGGACTCCAAACATAGGAGCGCACCTGATCCCTTTTGAGCTGGGCCAAGAACTCAACATCGCCGGTGGCCACGCCAAGGCTTTGTGAATTGAGACTCAACAATGGACGTACACTATTTCCCGAGACGAAACGGTCATCAAAGAAGACGCGGTTCATTTCAACGGAACGGGCTGAAACGTTATAAGAAAAGTATTCTCGCTCAAACTCTTCTCCCAGAGCGACGAGACCACTAACTGTACCTTGGCGTCTTTCTTCTTGGGATTGAGGAAAGGGTTTCTCAAGGGTGAGCGGCAACCATGAGGGGGCATCGATGTCTTCTCTAATTTGGTTAAGCTGATCAAGAGAATCCACCACTCTTAGTTCAAGCTCATTGGCATTGGACTTAGGGTTAAGAAAGTAAAGGTGATAGGCCCTAAAATCCTCAGGGACGCGATCAAGAATATCAAAGGTGTTGTCGGCCTCAGGCATAGTGTAGGCCTCGTAGAAAGCAGGTAGCTTCAAAAGCTTGCCCTCAACCTTTCTTGTTAAGAGGAGAAGTTCACCAAATTGGTTATATTCAACAGGGAATCTCTCATAATCAAGAAGAGCGAAACTATAAGTCTTTTTGAGGTCGGTTTTGCCATCCTTTTGAAAGAAGTAATCAAAAGTGATGCGGTCCTGATTTTTATTAACGGCAGTCACCAAGTAATCAGCAACACCGTCAAGGTTGAGGTCACTGATGCGAACTCCGACAACCTCATGCTTCTTGGCGACTTCGAGATCACGCCCTTGCCACTTTCCATCCTTTCTCTGAACGAGGGAGAGAACTGTTTTCTCCTCACTCTCATTCTTAGGTCTTTCTAAGTAAAAGGCAGGGGCCTTCATCCAGCCCTCTTGATCAAGGACTGGCTTTACACGAACAGCTTTTCTCACACCTCTAAAGAATGTGAGCTCTGGCGCATCAAAGCCTTCAACCCTTTCTTTAATAGCGCCACCCTCTCGAGAGAGGTCACGAGCAAAGATAAGAGTCGTTTCCGTTTGAGATTGAAAGGCGTGACTTTCAGAAGAGAGGTTCACTGTGAGCCTAAAGTGAGTGTCTTTTTTAAGATCTTTTAACTGACCTTTAAAAAGAACAGAGCGCTGCTGTCCAGAACTTAAGTTAAGAGGCTGCTCAGAATCCTCTAAAGCAATATCTTCACGATTAAATTTAACGGAGACTTTGAGATCTGAGAAGTCACCGACAAGACTTCTAATGGGTAAGCTAAAGAAGAAGCGACCGTCTTTAAGATCGTAATTAAGATCGAGGAGGTCTTTGTAAACGGGCATAGCAAAGGGCTTCACATCATTGAGATGAGCGGCTTTCATGTCCACCATGCCATACTTAGAAAACTTTCCTTGGTCGCGTGAAAGCTCCATTTCCTTGGCACTTGAAAATAAGCGCGCCTTAAGCTCGTCATTAGTCATTTCAGGGTTTGTTAATTTTAAAGAGGCCGCAATGGCAGCGACAAAAGGAGAAGCCTGAGAAGTCCCATTCTTCGTCTCATAACCTATGATACGCAAAATTCGTGACTCAACTCCTTCTCTTGGGTAGGTCGAAACAATGAATTCACCTGGGGCTAAAATATCAACCTTGCCACCAAAGTTAGAGAACTCAGTGATCTTGCCTTGATTGTCGACGGCACCAACACAAATGACGAACTCATTCGTGCAAGGAAAGGTCGGAATCTCTTTGTTATTGTTTCCCGCAGCGGCAATCACCGCAACATTTCTCTCTTCCGCCAATTTGAGAGCGCGCCTGACCTTGGGGGTTTCAACGAGTTTGGGCCAACCAATGGACATATTGATAACCTGTGCCCCTCTTTGAATGGCGTAAATAATACCATCAGCGAAGATGTCAGTGATGAGGCGACCATTATAAATAAAGTCAGTGGTGTCCTGACTAAGAACTTTGATAGGCAGGATTTTAACACGAGAGTCAGTAACACCATGGACACCAAGAGCGTTGTTGCCAACGGCAGCGATAATGCCAGCAACGTGGGTACCGTGACCAGTGTCATCAGTGAGGTCAGCATTTCTTTTAAGGACATTAATCCCACGACAAGGTTTATTAGAATTGTCCTCGCCATCAGGACAAATATTCTTATCAAAGTACACACGGTCTTTGAGGTCTGGGTGGTTAAGGTCAAGACCACTATCAAGAACAGCAACTACAATCTCGCGATCATTGGGAATTTCAAGTTTTTTAATTTCTGAGGGATTTAACCAATTAATGTCTACACCAGGAGTTCCTTCTACACTTTCTCTGAAGAGTTCTCCTGAACGCCTCAGGATTGTCTGTCCTGTATTGGTAAGAGGCCACTGCTTGGAAAAGAGCGTGTCATTAAAAGAGAGTTCTCCAGCAGAGGTTGCGTTTACCAATTTTAAAAGGAAGAGGACGATTCCTAGGGAGGTCAATATTTTCTTCAACTTCTTACCTAACACTAGAGACTCTCCCTTATCCATTTGCCATGAAACTCGCCCCCTTGAATGCCCATAATTTCTTGGAGGCGCTCAAGAGGTCCATTCCAAAAGCGGCTACGGATACGGCCGATTGTATTGGACGGAATTGGTGCATTAAGAATCTCGGAGTCTTTCCTAAAACCGTTAATAACTCCGTAAACATAAACATTATTTTCTCCGACAACACTGAGGAAGTCGTTAAACTCAAAATCACGTACCATTTTCTTTGCCAGCTCCATCGTACACTTGGCATGCTCTTTTGAGTCGCCTACTTGTCTTCTCAGACGCTGACAATCACGGGCCTTATCTCTTAAGGTGTTCAAGTTTTGGCACTCACGGAAGCGACTAGGTGTGCGGATACGAAAATTTCTTCTTTCAGAGGCACCACAGCGCTGACTGCGCTCACGGGCATAGCGACGGCCAATTTGAGTAATGGTATCAGGGCTAACATTTTTAAGACGTTCAATGCCCTCTTCATAGATATTGGTGGATACCGTGATATCAAAGAGGCGAAGGGCCGAAGCATCATTAAGAGCTGTGGGATCAAAGAGAGTACGACCATATTGTTCGTTGACCTCTTTCACATAATTCTTTAATTTTTTACGACTTGCAGACCATCCCTCTCTTCTTGTCGTTAAGGCCATAAAGGGAGCGGATAGCTGGCCTTCCATCTTTCTTGCTTCATAGCGGGCACCAATGGTTTCACTTACACCAAAGATACTTTGACCTGGATTTTTAAAACGCTCGGCATTGAGTTGTGGCGTAATCTTAAGGTCCTTTGTCAACTCCACAAGGTAGTAATTGAGAACGTCATAGACGAAAGCTTGATAATTAATACCGGACTGAGACTCACTTGTGAGACTGACATATTCTGTGCGGCTCTCTTGGGGTGTTGTGACTTGAATCTCATTATCACCCTTAAGATATTTTGAGCGCCAAACAAGAAAGGCCATTTTCACAGAGCGATCTTTAAAGTCTCCTGATACCAAATAAGACTTCTTCTTGACTTCAAGAAGTTCACTAGAGCCCTCTTCAAGAAGGTAGTGAAGGGCCTTGGCATTGTAGAAAAGTTCAGGATTCTCAGAAACATCACTATTAATATCAACTGTATGAAATCTTACCTTGTACTTGCCATCTGTTTGGTCAACATTGAGTTTAAAGACGGGTATTTTATGATTAACACCCACTCCTGCGCTGATAGTGAGTCCACGCCCCTTGTCTTCATAGACGTGAATCGTAGAGGCATCCTTTCTATAAAGATGAAGTCTACGTACCATTTGACCAGAAGTTCCAGCAGATAGAGAGACGCTGGTGTCCGTTAAATTAATTGTTGAGCGCATAAGAACATTGGGAGTCAAACGATCCGTGATAAGAAGAGACTCGCCTACTCCCAATTGGCCGTTGATCTCATTGAGGATATCTTCAACCGCTTGCAGGCGAGGATCAATTTCCCCCTCATCAACATCAGAATCTTGTGCTTGTTGATTGGGGATATTGGCCAACTCATCGAGCTTCTTTTTCAGTTTTCTCTTCATAAGAGGCACGATTATATTTTGGTAAGGCTCTTTAAAAGAGGCCTTAAGAGTTTTAACAGGCTTGAGGTGGGTGTAGGTTCTTACGGCACTCACTGTTGTCGTGGCAGAAAGGTTGGGAAAAGCTGAGATATTTTCGATACCAACAATAGCTCCTAAGGAAACAGACATGCCAATAGTATCAGCAAGCTGAACCAGGTTATCTGTACCTAAGTAGTTTCCAACAACAATATCACGACTAAGGATAAGGTTACCGTTCACAATAGGGCTCACCCAAGTGCCTACGCCAAACTCTTTGAACTCACCCGTTTCCACAAAGTGCTCAAGTCCTTCTTTAAATTGCTCTTCCATAAATTCGAGTTTCTTCTCACTTGGATCAAAGAGGGAAAGCTCTTCATTCACACGACCAAGAAGAGCCGAAATGGTTTCATTTTGAAGTTTAGAAAAAACAAAGTATTGAAAGTCTTTAAAAGGTGAATCGGGAGCCCCATGGGCAAAGCGGCTAGCAAAGCCTGGCCACTCTTCTTTTTGAAGCTGACCTTTTTTAAGAAGCTCACCAGAGGAAGGCTTCTCATCAAATGCGATGGCCTCATATTCTTCTTCAAAGAGTTCTATTAAAGAGTTTCTTCTACTAATAAGTTTTTCAACTAACAACTTTCCCACTGGATCAGGAAAATGAGAGAGATTAACAACCTCTTCAAAATCTTTACGATCAAGGAGCGCCATTCTCCTTAAAATCCATTGAGCGTCTTCTAAGGTGGTATTCATATTAGCGAAGCTAAAATGAGGCAAAATAATAGATTCATTATCAATACGCCCAACCGTCCAAAGAAGCTTATTTATAGACTCTCCCACTTCTAAGAGGGCATAAGGAACAAGAAGAGAACGCAGGGTTCTTGAAGTTAACCTCTTTGGGGGAACACCCATGGCCAAGTTGTAGTGATCAGTCTCAGAAGGCATCAGCGCCACAACGTCATGAAAGGTTAAGGTTAGTTGATCGTCTTTAAGATCATTATGATCAAAACCTAACCAACGAGAAGGAGCCCCGTAGGTAGCCTCAGGTAGTTCGTTATTAAGAAAGCGGTCTCTTTCAAATCTATTGGCAAACTCAACTTTGATTTTCTTTAGATATTTCATCGCTGGCACTTTGTAGCCAAGCTTTCTTAGTAAATTCTTTCTTAAAAGCGCCGTGTGGAGGGTCTTTTCCATGAGAATCGTAAATACTCGGCCCTGATCTTTCTTCGGCAGAACATTAAAGCGAATAATTCCTTGGTTTGAAGTGAGAGTTCCCTTGAAAATCACCTCTTCTTCTTCGGTCAAAGGCATCTCATCAAGCTCAGGGGAAAGAACAGATTGGAGGGTATTCTCCCATACGGCCGAAGGCATAGGATCGAGCTGAGAAAGATCTAGTGGATTAGTCTCTGCAGTCTGTAGACGGTAGGCCTCTTCTGAAGTCAGAAGCTTTCCAAGATATACGAGATCGTTAGAAGGCTGACGTTTCTTTGTAAGAGGAATGCGCTCGTCCGCGCCGAGGACGGGCATTGTCCACAGCAAAAGAGCGCCTAAAGCTAGGTTTAAGAGCTTCTTAAATAGATTCAAACGAATAAGTTGTCTCATCAGTCCTTGGGTTTGGTCTGTTCATGCCTAAATAAGATGCAAAGTTGAGACCAAAAAAGCCTTGTAGTTTCAATTAGTTAATAGATTTGAAGTGTTTAAAGTTTGGACACTCCCCCAGCTATTAAGAAGGGAAAATGGCGAAACCTCCTGCTGAATAACCTAGGGAGTAGTTCAGCAGGAGGTCAGCGCCTATGACGTGCGGTCAGACTTTTAAGCGATCACAAGATGATCAATTAGAGGCTGACCCCAAAGAGCTCAGGTAAAAGTTGTCCCTCAAGCTTTTGTGGTGTTGTTCCCACTTTTGCTGAAATTTTACCAAGCACTTTTTCTTTTTCGATATTATCAACAGCAGCTTGCATGACCTCTTCAAGAGTTACCCCTGTGAGACTTTCGAGATCGTCCATGAGAACGGCCTGATCTTCGGGTGTAAGTTCACTCTTGCCATTGCCAAGCATATTCTCAACCTTATCTCCAAGAGTAACTAGAGACATTGCAGTTTCAAGTGATACGGAGTAGGCGTAACTGACATTTGCAGCTTGTTGATAGAACTTCTTCTTTTCCGCTTCACCTGCCATAAGGTTTACATCAGTTGTTTCCATCTCATCTTCGTAAGCATAACCAGACTCACGTCCATAGAAGAAGCCATCCCCTGCGAGGTCTACGACTTCATAGTCATCACCAAACAAGTCGCCATCAAAGTAACCAGCGGCAATATCGTCGTTAACAATGTCACGAAACTCCCCTGCAGCGGAGTAATCATTGGCGTAATAATCATAGTAAACAATAGAGCGGATATACTGCAGGCTCACGGCCTTGTAGTTGGCTTCTTCAGCATCATAAATAACAAACCAGTCTTCTTGGCCTGCAATTGTAGAGCGTTCTGTTTCATCCGTATAAAGAATGATTTCGGATTCATCATAAACAGGAGCACCATCAACATCATTGAGGGCATCAATAAAACGGTTGGCCGTGATCGTACTTGAAGTGTAAGCACCGTAAGTGGAGCCACCGCCTCCACCACCTCCGCCGCCACCACAGCTGGATAGAAGGACCAAGGCCGATAGGCTCACAGTGAGTCCTAAATTTTTAACGATATTACGATTAGATTTTTTCTCAAACATCTCTCTCTCCTTACTTCGTGCTTGTGAGTACGTGATGAGAAAGTGGTGTGCAGACTTTGTGCCAAAAAAGAAAAGCCCCGCGTTATCCGCGGGGCTTGACTTGCATTAAAGCAGATTTTTTAAATTTCTTACTTAATTCCGAAAAGCTCAGGAAGAATTTTGTCTTCAAGCTTTTGAGAAGTAAGACCGCTGTCAGCATTCTTGTTAGCAATTTTCTTAAGAATTTCTTGCTTACCGTTAGCCTCGCTACCCGCAGCAATCACTTCCTCAAGAGTTACACCTGTGAGGTGCTCAAGGTCTTTGAGAAGAACTTCTTGATCAGCTTCAGTAAGTTCTTGCTGACCAGCACCTTTTTGAAGCATGTTTTCAACTTTTTCCCCTAGAGAAACAAGTGAAAGGGCCATTTCAGGTGATACTTGGTAGGCATATGAAATATTTGAAACTTTTTGAGCAAGCTTCTTCACTTGTTGTTCACCAGCAAGAAGGTTGACGTCCATTGTTTCCAATTCATCTTCGTAGGCGTAACCAGACTCACGTCCGTAGAAAGTTGAACCAATAAGATCTACGACCTCATAGTCATCGCCAAAAAGGTCGCCATCAAAGTAGCCGTAGAAACGGTCATCATCTTCGATATTTCTGAACTCTTCTGCTGTTTGATAAGAGCTTGAATAGTATGAGTAATAAGTGATAGCTCTAATATATTGAAGGCTTACGGCCTTGTATTGGTTGTATTCAGCATCCCAAATAACAAACCAGTCATCTTGTCCTGGCTGAGCCGAACGATAGGTCTCATCAGTGTAGAGGATGACCTCTGATTCATCGTAGTAAGGGGCACCATCAACGTCATTCAGAGCATTTACGAACTGCGTCGCTGAGATGTAAGGGGTGTTGTAATAGCCATAAGTTACGCCACCGCCGCCGCCACAGCTTGAAAGAGCAGCAGTTGCTAGGAGGGACGCACCAATGAGAACATTTTTTAACTTCATAGATTTCCTCGTCTGTTTTCTTGGTTTGTAGTTTAGGTTGGCGAAGTTATGGCACATCTAAATAGATGCACAAAGTCATCGTGAAATATTTCTAGGGGCAAATTGACTTTTAGGGCCAAGGTGACCCCGGCCAAACGGTGTAAATCAGGTCGCCACGTGGCGCAGTCTTTGAAAAGGACGAAAGAAAACAGGTAGCTCTTCGGCATAGAAAACTGACTCAAGTTCAGCGCGGGCCTCAGGAAAAAACTCCTGGCATAGACCTTCTTTGAGGTGCTCAAGCTTGGCGTATCTTAAAGGCCATGGCCTATGAACAACATCCCCACGCCACAACTGGTCGCCTTTTTGGGTAAACAGGCTATACCTCTCCACTAGCCAATCATGATAAGGGCCAGTCACCAGCGGAACTTGGGTGGTCTTGGCCTTGAGGGTACACGCCTCACCCCCATCAAAATGATAATCCATACCCTTTAAGCTCGCTCTCATGCTGCGAAAGCGATAGGGCAAGTGGAAGAAGTTGCGGGCCACCCATTCTCCTAATAAGTGATCAGTATCGAGAGTAAAAAAGTAAATCCCTCTGTGCTCGCCTACTTTGACATAGGTTCTCAAGTTGAGTTCCCAAAGAGAGGAAAACGGCAAGGTAGGACTCCAAGGAAAACGAATCCCCTCCATACGAAAAGGCACAACAGAAAGATAGGCGGCTCCTTCATAGATGTCTAGCTCTAAACCCGACGGCAGATTGCCTCTGATCGCACTAGGATCGACTCGATAATTAAGAAAGAGAATATGGCGCCAGACTTGGGATATCACCCATTTCTGATTTTGCGACTCGCTTCTTATCATGAAGCTACTTTAACAAAGAATTAGGGACGACACTCCTCGCCCCTTTCAAAGAAAGGTAGACAAATATTCACCCCCTGAGAATGACCAACCCCATGAGTAAGAGTTTGCGGGCAAAAGCTTTTGTAACTGGAATCAAAGCGCTGATGATTATGATCTGTCACAAAGCCAAAGCAGGCAGACTTAAGGAATTCGCGATCAAAGTTGCGCTCAAGATCGTTAGCAAAACTTGCTCCGCCATAGTAATTGTCTAAAAGCCAAATACCGCTAACAACACTCCAAAAGTCTAGTGGCATAGGTAAGATTGTTTGGCTCATCCCTTTGTAACCACCAGAGTGGGCAGCAAAAACAATTTCTTCAGCACCGCTTTCCTCCATGAGCAAGAGGAGTTCCTCTTGAGATAAACCCAAATGAGCAGAGCCCACGACAAAGAGACTCGATTCAAGGGGAATCTCAGCTAAGGCGAGGTCTTCAAAGAGAAGGTCTTCGGCGGCCTTGGCCCAATCTCTTTGAGAAACTTGTTTGCGGCTGCCACCATAGCGATGGGCCATGGAGGGAGAAACCCAGCCTCTGAAAAAGATGATGAGGCGCTGAGAGTTTCTTTTAAGGAGACAGCCTTTTTCTATTAACTGACAATCAACGACTGCTCCCTCTTGAGAGGCCAGAACTCTACGATCTTTTTCGACTTTTTGATGACTACAGCCTAAGGCCATTCCTATAAGACAAATCGCTGCCAAAAACCTCAACATTACTTTTTCTCCACGGCAGGAGTGAACCTCAAAGACTTTAAGAGTTTTCCTTTAAACATAATTTTCAATTGTTTATTCTCAACTTGATAAATAGGCTGCTTAAACCCTTTGGCCGGATTTTTGTCTTTTAAAATCTTCCAAGGGAAATCCCCTTCAAAGCGTTGTTCATTAAAGTTGTAAAGGGCACAGCGGTGCTCCTTTAAGATCACTTTGGTTCCAGATTCCCCAGCAAAGTAGACGACACAAAAGTAACCTGGAGCCTTAGGTATTTTTTCTACAGAAACCAAATGAGAAGAGGCGCCTGATACATTGAGCTTGATCACTTCGAGTTTCTTTTCCTTTTGAAAAAGAATCTTCTTAGCATCACGTTTCTTTATCAGATAGAAGTTGCGATCCGCCCTCTCGACAATCTTGAGTTGCTCCATAGAGAGGTTTGCCGCTATCACTTGAGAGCTGGCAAGAATCATCATAAGAGATAGTATTATTTGTGCTTTCATGCTCTTCCTTAAGGTAAATCTCTAAACTCATGTCTGACGTTTCGACGCCAACCATCTCCACTCGCTTCTCCATACAAGTCATGATTAAAGTAGAAGACATGAGCGTCTGTTGGCTCAAGTCGACCTAACGTTTCATGTTGTCCACTAATTTGCAGCATTAAATTATCCCTGCGCCAAGCAGGACTTACAGCTGGCGTATGATAATGATAGATGCGATGAATGTCGGCATTGCCATTTCCCCCACGAATCTCAAATTCCTCCACTCCCTGATAAGCAAGAAAGGAATTGATGGCATCATCAAACTGGCCTGGTCTTTTATGACCAAACTTTTGGGTCCAATTCCCCCCCTCACCCTCGTTGTACATAGAGAACTGGAAACGATCGAGGGCCACATCAAGTAGATTGAAAGTCGAATTTTCGTTAACGTCACCAAAGCACGCTGAACGCTCAGCCAGGTCTGAAAAGCGATCGCGACAGTCTTGTAATTCATCTTCTACGCCATTTGCATTATCCCTTCTATTGGAAAGAACTTTTAAGACCATAATGCCTTCCATAGGGTTTTCTCGAGCATGATGGCCAGCTTCTCCATCCACGGTAAAGATGGCCGCCGCAAATTCTTGTTCATGATTGGGAAGATCAAAGAGCCTTCTAAAGACTAAGTCACGATCACTCGCTGAGGGCGGTTGAGAAACACCTTGAAGAATAAAATCTTGAATCCCTTCAATACAGGCCTGAAGATTATCCTGATTTATTTCAAGATCGGGATTTTCTTCACGCTCTTCGGCCGTCGCCCCCAGGGCTTCACAGCCCGGAGTCTCACGATTGGCGTTGGGGTCATTTTCTCGTCTGTTAATAAGTCCAGTGCCATCTCCTACTGCCGTTGTCCTACCTGTGGCAAAGAGCGCAGGATCGATTGAACCACCACCGTAATAAGGCGCAGGGTCTCCTCCAGAGCGGGTTCCTCTTTCATAACGTTCTTCTGGTAAGGGTGGGTTTACCGGGGCTTGGGCCTGAGCGTAAGCGGCTTCTCTATAAGTTTCCTCATTGGGATAACCCCCAAGAGGGTCACAATCTACATCGGCAATGACCCCACTGTTTCTAACATCTTCGATGGTAAAGGTCATCGCATTGACGGCATTCTCACCAATAAACTGACGCAGTTGAGATTCAGTGAGAGCAAAAGTTCCTAGTGAGTACATATCTTGATCAAGGCCTGTTTCATCCGAACTTGGGGCAAAGAGTTCAATTTGATAGATACTCTCTGAACCAGTTTCACTTGCCGTAGCCACGAGGTCGCCAACAACGATTTTTCCATTTTGGTAGTGAGAAGCTGGAGGAGGTGCTCCCCCTTCTAAGGCCATAAGACCAGAAATATTTGAACGACCAATCATGAGTTCTTCGCCACTAAGTGGGCCTCTTATCCCTTGAGGTTCTTGAGACTCCTCTGGCGCTTCAGCTTCGGGAGCCTCTTCCGTTGTAGGAAGAACTGGTGCTGGTAGCGCTTGGTTGCGAGGGTCATTGGGATCACGAGGATCCTGCGCTTGCAGGTTTCCTAAAAGACTAAAAACAACAATCCCATAAAGAACTTTCGTTTTCACAGCTTTCACCTAATGAACGAGGAAGAAAAACACATCAACTTCACTTCATTATCGGTAAAGACCCACTTTCAATGAAATTTTTGGGGAAATGAAAGGCTCATGAGGACATAAGTAGCAGAATTTAATGGGCTTAAAAGTCCTAATACCCTTCAAGCTCTTAGCCTCATATTTAGGTCACCTTCTGGGTTTTCAAGGATATGCCACAATAAAAGGGCACCCTAGCCTCTTGCAAAGCCCTGATTTTCTTAAGGTTTCTTCGAAATATTATACTCATCTTATAAGTTGATTATGTCGATAAGTTGTTAGTTATGAAGTTGTTGTTGATCGTCACCCTATTCGCCCTTTCCCTTGGCCCCCTTGCCAAAGATCCTCCGCCCACTACCCAGGGGGCGCCTGCTGATGGCCAACCTCAAGTTTCCGGACCACAAGGCATAGGAGAAGCCCCTCTCGATACATGTGACTGTCCTGAGATTGAGGCACTTTCCACTGACGTGCGTGCCATTTTAGAAGAGGCCTATCGCAATCAAGGAGAGGTTCCTCCCTTTTCCTTTGATGAGTTTACTGTCACTCTTGCCATTCAATTGATGAGTGAAGCCCAAGAAGATTGCTTGGGAGTCTTGTCAGGTTCTGGCGCAAGGGCCCAGCTTGAAGAGTGGGATGCCCTCGCTCAGGCCCTCCCTCAAGCCCAGCTTTTTGATAATAATGGTGTAGCTTTGCCAGGCAGTCACGTCTCTCTTTTTCGAGAAGCGACAACTGAAGGTCGCACCATGATTTACCACGCCACCATCAATGGGGAGAGGCGTGCCTTTATTTTAAGAAGGGATGAAAATGCCCAGGTCACTGTTGAGATGCTTTACTTACAAACTCCATTAGAAGAGCTTGACCTTAATGGTGAAGACCCAAATGCTCCTTTTACGCCACCGCCTTTTGATCCCCTCCTTCAGGTTCAAACAGGACCCCAAGGTATTCAAATGGAAAGAGGTGTTGTTACCGATGATGGCCACCTCTTACGTTTTCGGGCCGTAGCACATGAAATGCCTGGTTACCATCCTTCACAGGATAGCTACCAATTTAGTGCGGGTACGACTCTAACCTATGGACTTGATGGGCCGGCCTCTATTCCTCAAGGCCCAGGCATGCCTTCCAATCCGACAGGAAGAGAACTAGAGCTTGAGGCCAATGTCGGTCAACACCGCCATGCTGACGGTACCCTCCTCAATGAAACTTATGACGCCTCCTTTACTTATAGAGACCCAGATAGAGAACTGAGTTTTGGAGTTACAGGTGATGAGCGCCAAGGGGATCGCTACAATCTTTCCTTTGGCAATGCAGGTCCAGGTGGTCAAGGTATCCAACAGGTCGTCCAACAGGGGACAGTCACAAGGCCAGATCTTTTTCGCCTAGATGAAGATGAGCTTAGCTTTGGAGAACTCCCTACAGGTGTTTTCGGTCAAGAAAACCCCTTTGCTTCACCAGTGGCGGGCCTTCCAGAGTGCTCCGAAGAAAATACAGAAGAAATTGAAGGTGTTGATTGTGAAGAAACTTCTCCCTGGTCTTATCACCTTGAGGCTTCAGGGTCCATGGGCTCTGAGCTTGACCGCTACAGTTTTGGGGTTGCCCATGAAACTGAAGAGCGCACCAGCTTCTTAGTGGGAGACGCTGACCTCACCATGGAGCGCTACAATTTAAGAGGCGGCACGGCCACTGATGACACTCGCCTCTCTTTTAACCTCGATCAAAACCCCTACGCTGGTTTAGATGGCTCCGTTTTCCTAGAAAGGGACCATGAGACAGAGGAAGGCGATCAGCAGAACCTGACCTTTGGTCTTACTCGCGATGAAGATTTTCGAGGGGATGTCGTCCATGGTGCCAGTTTTGATTTCACAGAAAGATCAGCGGTAGAGGAAACTGACCTTGGAAATGGTTTTACTCTTTCAACTGAAGAGAGGCGCCAATATGGTATTGAAGCAACTGAGGATGGAGAAGTCACCTTGGGTGCTAGTACCTTTTATGGTGAAACTTACCACCTTGATGTTCAAGGCCGTGGTCCTGCAGAGGTTGCAAGTTACAGCAATCAAACCTTAGCGACAGTCACCTTTAATAGAGAGGGAGATTACTCTGCCTTGGCCATGCTTGGTGAAGCAGAGATGGATCCATTTGGTGTGCGATCTTGGGAAATAGGGCTGATGCACACTGAAGAAGGTGATGGCAGGGCCACTCAGGGGCGTTTGAGAATCACAGACTCCGAGGGTGTCTTTGAGACCCCTTGCCAGGTCGTTGATTTAGAGGACCTCTACGTTCAAGAAGGTGGTCAAACTTTCAGATGTCGACTAAGAATTTCCGATGAAGAAGGTAGGCGCAGGGTTGAAATGGGCTTTAATGCCCAAAGACAACTTGGAGATCGAGGTCAGCTCAATCGAGAGGTTCTCTTCGTTATCAATCCCGATGGCACAACTGCGACCCGTGCAAGGTTAGGAGCTGAAATTCAATTTTAAGAGCTACTTCTTATAGAGCTGGCGCACAATTTCATCACCAATATAGCGCCCAAACTTCCCGTAGAGTTTCTTAAGATCAGCAAGGTACTTATCGTTAATACCTTTATCTGAATAGCTGCTGATATATTGAGCAAGATCCTCAAGAGTCTCATTATCGACCTGGTCGAGACTCCACAGCAGAACATTTTCCATAACCCGTTCAGTTCCAGGTTGTTGGAGAGCAAGCATTTTCTTGGCGTAGGCCTCCATCTCTTGGCGGTTGGCCTTGGGGTTCTTGTGCTTATAGGTGGCCATAAGGACCGGCCCCACTATGGCATCTGAGATGGCCATATTCGCTTCTAGCATGTTGGTCTCATCAAAGATTTGCTCTATATACTCACTCTTGCTGGCATCAGCTTGATACTTACTCTTATCTTGAGCGATGGCCGTGAGTTCCTTTTGGTTTCTTTGCTGGGCCTCTTTCATCTTCCCTTGAGCAGGATGATTCATGTGACCCAAGATATAATCAAGTTCTTCCGCACTATAATTTTCGAGTAATTTCTTAAATTCTTCACCAATGGGATATTCCGCAATAGACTCAGCGAATTTTTTAAATTTTTCCTTATCTAATTTCTTTTGGCCTTTTAATGAGGCCTGCATGCCCCCAAGAACTTGATTTTTAAACTGACCAAATTGACTTACCTTTAAGATAGAATCAATGACCTTTGCTTTTTCTTTGGTGCTGGTAGAACCTCCCCTTACCTTAGGAGAGACTTTAGCTTGTTGAGAACTTACTTTTGATTCACTCTTAGGTGATTTTTGTAAGTCTTCTCTTTCCCCCTTTTCATTGAGGACCTCTTTCTTTGCAACAATGGACGCATCCTTGTCATTTGGGTCCTTCAAAAGGGAAAAGGTGGTCAACAAGACCACCGAAACTAAAGCCAAGGTAATTATTATTTTCTGATTCTTTTTCATTAAGGCTCAAGGTCTTTGAGGGAAATATCAAAGTAGAAGGTCTCGCCTTTGTGGCGATAAGCGAAGCAGCCATTTTTTGAAGCAGAAATATTAAAGCCAGCTCCCCAGTAACGAAAGCCTTCATCATAATCTCTTGCCGTGTTGTATTTGTGCTCTTCTTGATGAAGAAGCTCAATCTTGCCATCATCCTTGTTGTGACCAACGAGGTTACGCGTAAAGAAGCGCCACTGAACATGACGATCATCTTTGAAAGAGCCGTCTTCATTTTTCATATCAAGCTGTTCAGCGGTGTGATAGAGGAAACGAGTCTCCGGATGGTTGAGCATGAGTTCATACCTTTTATGACCTTCCTTTACAGGAATGTCTTTAACTTTCTCATTGTAAAACTTTTGATCCACAAAGAGATGGGAGTGACCCATATCGGGAAAGATAATGGCATCGACATAATTTCTCTTAAGACCATTTTCAACGTGGCCGATGACACTTTTCACGAAGCGCTTGGATAGTTTAATTTTTTGTTCTTCTCCACCATAGGGAGTGTATGGAAGAAAAACCACGCCATTCTCTATAAAGGCACGTTCTTTTAAGCGGTAGCCTTTGGCGTAGACGTCTTTTTGCTTAAGTTTAATTTCATCGAGACTCATGCCCCAAGAAAACTCAGAGCTTCTCAGGTACTCTTCGACTTTATTGCTTTTGACACAATTTTCAGTGTTCACAATATCGGAAAAGTCTTCAGAGGCTTCAGTAGCAGCAAGAGCGCAAATCGCGAATAGAAAGAGCATCGTTTTCATAAATTTCTCCAGTTTGGTTGCCACCCTTTTAGAGAGAAAATTCATTTCTGAAATGACGCTTTACATTTTTACAAAGTGTAAGTGCCTAATATTCCTGAGGAAAGATTTCGTACTGCTCGATATGATAGTTATTTTCAGATCTGATCACGAGCTGTTTGCCAAAAGTCTCCTCTAGAGTTTCCACCATTTCCGCATCTTCTGAGCATAAACGGGCGGTCACCTCAGGGTGAGCATAGATAAAGACCTTAGGCCCTTCACTCTTTTTGATCACTTTCATCAGCTCACGAACAAGCTCATAACAAACAGTCACAGTAGACTTCACAACCCCTGTTCCTTCACAGTAAGGGCATCCGGTACACATCAGACGAGTCAAGGTATCGCGGGTTCTCTTGCGAGTCATCTCCACTAGACCTAGCCCGGAAATAGGAAGAACATTAGTTTTTGAGCGGTCTTTCTTGAGGGCCTCAAGTAGAGTGTTATAGACCTGCTCTCTATGGTCTTCTTTTTCCATATCGATGAAGTCGATAATAATAATCCCACCACAATTTCTTAAGCGTAGCTGATAAGCGATTTCTTTTACGGCCTCTAGATTAGTACGAAGGATGGTTTCTTCAAGTGTCTTACGACCGACAAACTTACCGGTGTTCACATCAATGGAAACCAAAGCCTCTGTTTGATCGATATTCAAAGAGCCACCTGAGCGCAAGAAGACTTTATTAGAGAGCCCTCTCTCAATCTCCATATCAAGCCCCTCTTTTTCAAAGAGAGGGATATCATCTGTGTAGAGATTCGCTTTACCTTTAAGGGAGGGAAGAAACTTTGCAATGAACTTCTCAACCTCTTTGAGGTTTTCCTTACTATCGACGGTAATGGACTCAACATCCTCGTCGGTGATGTCTCTAAGTACACGTTGAATAAAATTGAGATCTTTATAACAAAGGTTAGGGGCTTTGATATTCTCTGCCGACTTCATTACATCTTTCCAGATGCGATTGAGCATATTGTAATCGGCCTTAAGTGTTTTGTAGGATTGGCCCTCGGCAACAGTTCTGGCAATAATCCCCTTGCCTTCCGGTCTGATGGTATCGAGGATCTCTCTTAAACGTTCACGCTCCCCTTCATTTTCAATACGACGAGAAACACCTGTGTGCTCAATAAAGGGCATAAAGACCACATGACGACCGGCCAAGGTGACATGACGAGTGACGCGCGGGCCTTTGGTAGAGATGGGTTCTTTTGCTACTTGAACCAGGATCTCATCGCCTTCTTTGAGAAAAGATTCGATAGAAATATCGGGGCGGTAGCGCATATTCACGTGGTCAGACAGAGTGGAAAGTTCATCAGGGATAACCTCTCCCATCTTTTCACGCTTGGCCTCAAGTTCTTTTTGAGTGCGCTCAGCAATCTCACGTTGCTCTTCAAGAGTTGGGATGTAGGCGTCGTCTACATAGAGAAAAGCCGCTTTCTCATAGCCAATATCAACAAAAGCAGATTGCATCCCGGGAAGGACTCTTAGCACCTTCCCCTTGTAGATATTGCCCACGGAGGGGTGATCGTCGCGGACCTGCTCTCCGCGCACCATGAGGAAATCCAAGATCTCCCCACTTTCAACCAACGCAGCTCTGGCTTCTCCCAGAGTCTGGTTGATAAACAGTTGTTTTGCCATGTGTAATTCCTAAATTTTAAAATCATAAATCCCTTTCATCCTAACAGCTCCCTGACAATTCCGGCAATTGGGCAAGGTGGTACAAAGAGCTTTGGGGACTCCTAGCGTTAGGTAGGTGACGCATTTGCTCCGTCAAAGAAAGGGCTTAGATGTTGAGCTTCTCGACTTCGATAAGAGCACTAAGAGCATGCTGAACATAGTCGATACGAATTTCTTGACGTCTGCGGTTGTGGTTTTTGACGTCGGCTCCCTCACCTTCAAGTTTAATGACGGCTCGAGTCCAACCACCAGCATAGGGGCCATCAATCACTTGAGCACGTACTAGAAAGTCAGCGGCGGCCTTGAGTTTAGTATCACGAATATAGGGATAGAATGCCGTTAGGCCCTCCATGCGAGTTGCTGTTGGGGTTGTTTTGCCCCAGTAGTGAAAAGCTCCAATGCCGATTGGAAGCTCATGGTTAACGACACGAGAAAGAAGAATACTTTGAATGACCTGATCACCATGATCGAGAAGTTTCTTTTTAAGCTCAGGATCGATATTAGGAGAGACCTTTAAAATTTTATCAGTGGCGATGAGGGCCCAATAATCCGCAGGCACCTTACCGGGATTGATGTCTTTACGGCTATTGTAGAGAAAGGTCATCGCTTTAATCGCTGAGTCGAGGTATTTCTTTTTCTTTGTCAGCTTATAGAGCTCCACTAATCCAAAAACGGCTTCACCTTGGTAATAAAGAGAAACCCAACTGGCATCTGGTCCAGGGCCTTTTAGATATTTTGAATAGAAACCACCATCATCTTTTTGCATAAAGATGATGAAGTCACCAATGGCCTCAAGCTCACTAAGAGGGACCTCTTCTTTAATCAGATTATAATTGCCACACATGCCAACAAGAACGAGACCAGCAGCTCCCAGTTTGATTTGATCAGGCATGCCCTTGCAGCCAGAAAGCTCCTCAGAAGACCACACCCCCATCATAGTTTTTTCTACCGGAGAAAAGGCCACTTTCTTGATATAGAGAAGAGATTTCTTAACACTCTTCATATCAACGGATCCAGGTCTAAAGTCCTCTAACATTTTCAATGAATAGAGAGATCCCATATGGCGTAGGATATTGTACTTGTTGGCCAATCTTCTCTCTTTGTTGGGATCTACCCAATAGATAAATTTACCAGAGGGAAGCATTTGCTTTTGTAGGTACTCACCGGCCAGGTCAATGGACTTTGAACGAGAGCGACCAAGTTGGTCATTAGGAGTACTTACCGAATAACGAAGGTAAGCAAATATGGATGTAAGGATGATAAATCCCACGATAAAGAGGGCGTTCTTTTTCAATATTTTCATAGGGAGCATTCTAACTTGTCCCCAAAAAAAGCACCCAATTCACCACAGATGAGTCGACCATCTACAACGACTTTCTCAATGATCTCATTCGTGCTTGCGATAAGATTTGTAAAAACCACTTTCGTGGGCGTAATAAGCTCTTTCAAATCTTTTCAAGTCGCGGATTATAGGACCTTTTTGACTAAGTTTGCCTAGGCCTTAGCCCCTAGGCAACTCTCTGATAAACTAGGGAAAGGAGACTTTCCCTATGCTTAAATTAACACTTCTTTTTACTCTACTTACTACTCAATCCCTCTTTGCTGAAAAGCTTGAAGAGAATCAAGCCTTAAGAAGGTTGGTCTGCCTCACCTCAGCGGCAAGTCCGGTTCAAGATGCTCCCCCAGAATTTAATTGTCCCGGTCAGTCTCGTCGCGGCGGAGCAAAGTTTGAACAATCCCCTGCTGCTGAACCTGTTGGTATTCGTGCCCTTAAAAGTCTCATTAGAAAAATTCGCTACGAACTCTTTGGCCCTGTTGTCGTCAATCGCTCCTCAGTCATCCAGCCTTGTGGCGATCAGGCCTCCACCACTCCTCTTGATCTTGAATATAAACCAGGCGATCAACAAAAGTGCATGGCCGCTCTTTGGATAGATCTTAAAGAGTCTGTTCCAGGCCATATACCTATGACAAATCTCTTTCACTGCCAAAGATTCTTCAGTGGTGAAGAATCCCGCAATTCACTTCGCCTATATGTGGAGGAAGAGGGCATTGATCTTGGTCAAGATATCTCCCACACCCTCAATTGCCCCAACGCCATTATCGAAGTTTAAACGCGACGCAACTTACTAAATTACAGCCCTCAAGGGCTTCCGAAGCCTCTCTAAAGACAAAGTCTCTTTTGTTTGAGAAGACCCTAGTCTCACCCAACTTTTAGAAAACGCATCAATAAAACGCATTAGAGAGCCGAGGGACACTGCATGAGAAGTTTAATTACCTTAGTTTTGGTTTTAATGGCCTTAAAACCTGTTTATGCCACAGTTATTAGAAAAGAATTTTCAGAGAGAATGACCTTCCCCTTTGAAGGAGGCGGTTACAAAATCAGAGGCGTGCCTCGTAATGTCATCTACCTCACGATTGATGATGGACCTAGCCCTCAAGGGACACCGGCGATGCTCGATATTCTTGAAGACCATCAAGTTTCGGCTACTTTCTTTGTCCACGGCAACCAGGCAGAACGCAGACCTCATCTCCTTGAGCGCATGTATAGAGAAGGTCACCTTGTTGCGAACCACTCTTATTCTCACGTTCTCGACTTCCCCTCATCAAGCTCCTTTGTGAACTCCTTAATGGTCACTCACAATATCATTACTCCCTATATTGCTCCTGAAGGAGTTCTTCTTTACCGTGCCCCTGGTGGCGTTTGGAATGATTGGCGTAGCCGAAATGGCAATAACCACTCCACTCTTCGCCGCTACGTCGGTCCTCTTTTTTGGAATGTAGGTGGAGGAAGTCCTAACCGCCAAGATGATGCTGATTGGAAGTGCTGGCGCCGCGGAAATGGCGTTACAGTTAATGCCTGTGCAGACTCATACTATCAGCAGATCCTCTCTAATTACAAAAAGGGCCAAGCTTCATTGGTTCTTCTTCATGACATTAGAGACCTTTCGGCCAAGCTCGTCGATCGTCTCGTCAGGCGTTTAAAAAGAGATGGTATCGACTGGGAGTTTCGCCTCGCAGACGATATGCCCATCGTAAGAGAATACGCCAATAAATAGACAGCATTTGCCCAAGCCCATGGGGTTACCTATTCTAGACTGAATGAAAGAGAGTAACCCCAAATTTAAACTCATAGGTCTTATCACAATCATCCTTATTATCTGGGTGACTTCAATTGCGACGTTAGATAAGTTTGACCTCTTTAAAGAAAATTGGCCTATTTCCTTAACAATGATTTTTGGCTCCTTCATAGCGGGAGCCACCTCGGAAGGTGGCGGTGCCGTCGCATTTCCTGTGCTCACACTCTTCTTTAAAATTAGTCCTTCAGTGGCCAGAGACTTTTCTCTCATGATTCAAAGCTTTGGCATGATCGTCGCGGCAGCGGCCATCACATTCTATCGCATTCCTATTGTTAAGAAAGTCATCCTACCCTCTTCTATGGCCGGTGGACTTGGTCTTTTAACCGGCCTTTACTTTCTTCAGGACAAGATTGCTCCAAGCTACCTTAAAATGTTCTTCACTTCATTTTGGTTAAGCTTCTGCTTTGTGCTGTGGAAGAAAGATCATCAATCTTTTTCTAATGAGGTTAGTTTAGATGAACCCCTTAAAATCGGCCCACTGATTCTGGGGGCATCTTTTATTGGTGGGATTTTTTCAAGCTTATTGGGAACAGGTTTGGATATTGTGGTCTTCTCTACTTTGGTCCTCCACTTTAAGATAAACCCTAAAGTCGCGACACCAACTTCAGTTATTCTTATGGGTATCAACTCCATGCTTGGTTTTGGCCTACGCCTGATTATGTCTGGGGCAAGTATCTCCGCTCAGGCTTGGGACTTTTGGTCCGTCTGCATCCCCGTAGTCATTATTGGCGCTCCTGTAGGGACCCTCTTTATTTCTCAGCGTTCACGAGTCTTTATCGAAAAGCTTTTGATGGCCTCCATCATTATTCAGTTCATTGCTTCACTGATTATTATCAATCAAAGCTTGAAGCTAGCTCTAACAACATTTGTGACCTTTTCACTTGGGTTGATTTTCTTTTTCTCTTTAATAGCTAAAGACGAGGTCTTTGTGGATCAAAAATAGGATCTAGCGGCTTAGGTCCTGGCACCAGGGTCGAAATATTAAAGAGTGGAACCACATCCTCGCCCTTACACTCTCCGTCGCCACAGTGGTGAGTTTCAACACAGCCTCTTTCTTGATTCATTTTGTAGTCAGTATCGCCATTAGTAAGAATGCCAAAGACTTTGCCACTATGAGCATCAATAACTGGGCTACCGGAGTTTCCAGCAAAGGTGTCACTATCAATTCTTATAATAAACTGACTTTCAAAAGGAATCTGAATAGCTCTTCCACTATGAATGAGGGGAAGACCTGATGGATGGCCAAGTACAAAGAAGTTTTTAGGTATCGTGGCCTTCTCAATAAAAGGATTGGTCTTTAAAAAATCAAAAGGTTGAAACTGAGCTGAAGCCGGCTCAATTTCAATAAGTGCATAATCATTGCGACTAAAGCGATTCTTCTTGTGCTCCACTAACCTCTTACACTTCACCACTTGATCCCTGGGGATAAAACTTCCCTCACTCAGAGAATACTCCTCAGAAAAAATCCATCGCCTTTTTAAACATTCCTCTTGGGTGTTTACACAGTGGCCAGCTGTCACCATTAAAGTTTTAGAAACCATAAAGCTTGTGCACTTAGAGAAAGTCGCGTGGTCTTCAAACTTTTCCCCCTCACAAAGTAGGGGCAACTTTTCTTTAAGAGAAATGGGGTGGAGGGTGATGCCCTCTTCAGTTTCACGATAGCGAGACTCCTCAAGCTGAGCGAGAACGGCGACTCTCGGTAAGGAACCTGCAACCAAAGAACGGTCGTCTTCACCGTAGATTGCTCCATCAGAGGAACTCATGATCATAAATAGAGAAAAAAAAGAGAGAAGCTTCAATTGACCGCCTTTGAGGGAATACTAGGCCAAATAATCCTCTAAATGGGGTTTTGAGAAGCTTTTACAGGCGAAGTTAGGAATTTAGACAGAGATAAACCCATTAGTTTCAACAACTTAGCTAAATTATTTCTAAATTAGATAAAGAGACCCGCAATGGAGGCCGTCATCAGACAGGCCAGAGTCCCTCCAATAAGAGACTTCACCCCGAGAAGGGCCAAGTCCTTACGCCTTTCAGGAGCGATGGTTCCGATACCGCCCACCTGGATTGCGATAGAGCTAAAATTGGCAAATCCACAAAGAGCATAAGTGGAAATGACAACAGAGCGCTCTTTTAATTGAGGAATCAATTGTTGAAGATCGAGATAAGCAACGAATTCGTTAATGATAAGTTTCTTTCCAAGAAGAGTCCCAACATTGAAAGCATCTTCCCACGGCACTCCCATGATAAAGGCCACGGGACTAAAGAGGTAGCCGGTCATTAGCTCTAGTGAAAGTTTAGGATAACCAAAGAGGCCACCGACCCAACCAAGGGCCCCATTTACGAGAGCAATCAAAGCAATAAAGGCCAAGAGCATGGCCCCAACATTGAGAGCGAGCTTAAGACCATCACCCGCGCCAGTCGCTGCTGCATCAATAAGGTTGGCCGTGGTTTTAGGAAGATCGAGTTTCACTTCACCTCGGGTCGCCGGATCTTCTATTTCAGGAACCAAAAGTTTCGCGCACACCAAAGCAGCGGGCGCCGACATTACCGATGCGGCCAGAAGGTGACCAGCATCAATTCCCATGCCCACATAGGCGGCAAGAACCCCACCGGCCACTGTCGCCATTCCTCCGGTCATCAAGGCCATCAGTTCTGAGCGAGTCATAGCATTGATAAAGGGTTTTACCACAAGGGGGGCTTCCGTTTGACCGGCAAAAATATTGGCCGCAGCTGATAAAGACTCAGCACCAGAGGTTCCCATGATCTTCACCATAACTTTGGCCGTGGCCTTGATCACAATTTGCATAAGGCCCAAGTGATAGAGGATACTCATCAAAGAGCTCATAAAAATAATCGTTGGCAGAACCATCACGAAGAAAATGAAGCCAAAGCGGTTGGTCTCCATCAAGCTTCCAAAAATAAACTTAGAGCCTTCATTGGTGTAAGCAAGAATGCCAGTGAAGAAGGTACGCGCCCCTTCAAAGACTGCTTGGCCACCACTGGTCTTTAGAATGAGAAGACCAAGGGTGAGTTGAAGGGCAATGCCTGCGCCAACAGTTTTCCAATTGATTTTTTTTCGATCACTAGAAAGACCAAAAGCAATCGCCACCATGACGAGCAATCCAACTAAAGACATGAGCCTTTCCATGTAATCTCCTTAAAAGTGCCGAGGAAAACAATTCAAGAGGATTCTCTAGAATGTAAATTGGAAATTGACACCTGGCACGTTAGCTAAATTTTCTTTACCAAGGTTGCCATTGATTTGATAGTGATTTCTCTGATGCCATTGAGCACGCATGGCCGTGGACATTTCCGGATCGAGAACAGGACTGAGCTGAGTCGCACTTTCCTGATAAAGGTCTTTTGAAACATTGGCCTGCTTATAAGCAACAACCGCGACCCCAACGATGACACCAATTGCACCACCCACAACAATATTCTTAAGGTGCTCACTAGGCTCTTCCACAAAAGATAAAGTAGAGAGTCCTAATACCGCACCAAATCCCCCAAGGGCTGCCACGGTAATGGCATCCGTCATAGAGGAAGCGAAAATATCATTGTCTCCTCCACCTTGGGCATGAACGGTGGGAACGGATATTAACAACGTGCACAAAATTGAAAGCAAATATTTTTTCATAGCTTGCCGGTGTATGATAACTTCTTAGCCTATTATTTACTGTGAAGCGAAAACGTCATTCCGTCAAGTTACAGGGGACTTCATGTACAGCGCTTACGAAATTATCGCCAAAAAGCGTGATGGCGAGGAATTAACTCAAGAAGAAATTAAATGGTTCATCCAAAGCCTGATCGATGGCAAAGTTGCTGACTACCAAATGTCGGCCCTTCTCATGGCCATTTACCTCAATGGATTTTCTACCAAAGAAACGGCTTCTCTTACTGACGTCATGCTCTATTCCGGAGAGACCCTTAACTTCAATGTTGATCATGTTGTCGACAAGCATTCTACTGGTGGTATTGGTGATAAGACGAGCTTCATCTTGGCGCCCATAGCCGCCGCTTGTGGCGTGCGCGTTCCCATGATTGCTGGGCGCGGTCTCGGTCACACTGGTGGAACAGTGGATAAGGTTGAGGCCATTGAAGGTTTTAATACCAGTCTTACCCTCAAAGAATTTCAAAATACTTTAGAAAAAGAAGGTCTCGTTCTTATCGGTCAAACGGGAGAGATTGCTCCCGCTGATAAAATTATCTATGGCCTAAGAGATGTTACCGCCACCATCGAATCGATTCCCCTTATTACCGCTTCTATTATGTCCAAAAAACTTGCAGAAGGAGCACAAGGGATTGTGATGGATATTAAGGTGGGTAACGGCGCCTTCATGAGAAATAAGTCTCAGGCGAAGAAATTAGCCCGCTCTATTCGCAACACAGGCTTGCGCTTTGGTCGCAACATGATGACCGTACTCTCTGATATGAATCAGCCCTTAGGAAATACTGTGGGCAATTCTCTTGAGATTATTGAGTCCATTGAAACCCTTAAAGGCAATGGTCCTAAAGACCTTACCGACCTCTCCTTGCACCTCGCTGGAGGGATGATCCATATTGCGGGGTTGGCGAAATCTCATAGCGCCGGAATTAGACAGGCAAAAGAGGCCCTCAAGTCTGGTAAGGCCCTTGAGGTCTTTCGCGACATGATTAAAAGACAAGGTGGGAACCCTAAAGTTGTAGATGACTACTCTCTTCTTCCTCAGGCCACTCATCATCATGTGGTCACCGCTCCCCGTTCCGGCTATATCAAAAAAATGCAGGCCACTGAGATTGGTCTTCATGTAGTTTCTCTTGGTGGAGGCCGCCATAAGGCCACGGATAAAATCGACTTTGGTGTTGGCCTCACCTTTCATAAGAAGGTTGGCGATAAAATCAAAGAAGGTGACCCTCTTGTCACCATCCACCACAATGAAGATCAAAAGGAAGACGTTCTTAAAATTTCGGACTCACTTATTCAACAAGATATTCGTTTTTCCCCTAAGAAACCTTCTACTCTGCCTTCACTTATTTACGAAACAGAAACTTCTTGGTGTCATTAATTAGGAAATCTTATGGCCTCGCAACTTATCAGCTCGGATGAACTCAAAAAGCAACTCGAAGAAACGAGTGACTACATCAAAAGTAAATTACCTCAAGGAGTGCCCACCTCGGCAGTAACTTTAGGCAGTGGTCTTGGAGACTTTGCCGAGCAGCTAAAAGACAAGGTCGTTATTCCCTATAGTGAAATTCCCCACTTCCATGGCACAAGTGTCGTGGGTCATGCGGGTCAGCTTGTTTGGGGAAAGATTGATGATGAAACTGCTGTCCTGGCGATGCAAGGGCGCATTCATGCCTATGAAGGCCACTCCTTTCATGAAGTCGTTTTTCCTACACGTGTTTTAAAAACTCTAGGTATTAAAAACCTCATTCTTACCAATGCTTCTGGTGGGATGAATCCTAATTATAAAGCGGGGGATCTCATCCTCATTAGAGATCACCTCAACCTCACAGGTAACAATCCTCTTATGGGAAAGAACCATGACTTTCTTGGTCC
>JAUIBX010000215.1 GCA_030427595.1 Bacteriovoracia bacterium
ACTTTATTCCTAGGCCATATTGAGTAGTCGGTGGATGATACGATCAAAGTTGCTCACAAGGCTTGAGTTGGGAAACTCCATAAGCAGAGGCTTACGTTTTTTCACCGACTGCCAAACAGTGGCGTCGTATTCTAAATAACCAACATAATCTAAGGTAATGCCAAAATATTTCTTACAGATGATCTTCATGGAAAAGCCAATATCAATATCTGCTTGTGTTCTCACTTGATTGATAACGAGTTTAGGAATGAGGCGATTGACCTCGGCCTGGAGCTTGCGCCCCATATGAGGGTTGATCTCAATAACTCTGTTTACGAGATCCGCAGGTGTGGCGTTGTGAGAAATCTTTGCATTCATCGCTTGGTCAATAAGTGGTCCCACTTCAAGAAGGTCTTCGGCCATCTTAAGTTTGCGGTGATAAACACTTTTAATAAATCGATAAGTATTCTCAATAGAAGTGGGCTCAGGCAGGGCCGTTAAAATACCTTGATCAGCTGAAATAAAGAAGTCTAGGGTGTTAAAGGTTGTTCCCGCCCCGAGATCGAGCATGATGTAATCAGCATCGAGCTCACGAATTTTAGAGAGAATTTTCGCCTTATGCATCTGCTTGAGGTTGGCGATACCCACATCATCTTGAGCACCACTGATTATAGAGAGGTTCTCTATAGGTGTAGGTGTCACCAAGTCATTTAGGCTGCGAGCCTTCTTTGTTAGATAGTCAGATAGAGTTTTGTCTGGGATGGGGACGCCTAAACAAGTATGGAGATTGGCGCCACCAAGGTCTAGGTCAATCGCCACAACCTTGTAGCCCATAAGGGATAAGCAAATTGAAAGGTTGGCCGTAACGAGACTTTTCCCGACCCCACCTTTACCGCCACCGATGGCCCAGATTTTTTGGTCTGGCCTTCCCCCTAGGCGGTCACTCAATGATGAGCTATTTCTTCCTGGCAACGCCATGGCTTTCCTTCTTCCTGATAGAAAATACCCGTGACCAAGCTTTAGCGAGAGGTTTGAGGTCACGGTGAAATCATCTTCATTATAACGATATATCTTAGTGATTGTAAGGCTTTAAGGGCGATAACCAAAGTATTATTGAGCAAATGACTGTATTTTATGCGATGTGTAAAAATGGCCAATAGACTGGACTCGGGCGCCAGATTTAGCTAATTTCCTCCTATATTTGTCCAGAATAGGAGAATTTCATGAGCACAATGAGACCTGATTCTATGACCTTTAAGGCCAGAAATGACCTCCATGTGGTGAGGAAGTTGTGGCACATGGGAACAGGCTTAACCGGCCTAGCAGTCTATTTGTGGTTTTCTATCGATAAGATTCCCATGGCGATTGGTCTTTTGACCCTCGCTGCGGCGGCCTTCAGTGTTGAGTTTGCTCGTTTAAGAAGTTCTAAGGTGAATGCTCACATCATGCGTATGATGGGGCCCTTTATGAGAGAGTCCGAGCGAAATAGTTTGAGTGGCTTTCCCTTCTATGCTCTAGGGGTCGGTCTCAGTCTCTATTACTATGAAGAGAAAATCGCAATTTTGGCGATTCTCTTTTTGATTTTTTCAGATCCGATTTCAAGTTTCTTTGGCGTTCTCTTAGGACGAGAAAAAATACTTCCCAATAAATCTTTGCAAGGTTCTCTTGCGGGGTTTATCACGTGTTATCTCGTGACACTTTTCTACCTCAATGCCTATGGTGAGAATAGCTTGCAAGCTCTTGCCTTCGCTCTCTTTGCTGGGCTCACTGGAAGTGTAAGTGAGTTGTTGTCAGTATTTGTCGACGATAACCTAACGATTCCTGTATTTTCAGGATTTGGTTTGACCATCATCAATGAGATTTTCTTAGTTTTCTAATTAGTGAATGAAGTACTGTTGCATCTCTCCTGAGTCAAACTCCTTCATGGCGTTGATGACCAGATGATCTTCACAGTCGGGGTATTCACCTCTTAGTAAGGAAGAAAGCATTTGAATTCTTTCATGGAGAGAGCGATTCTCCAAAAGCATCTGACGAATATGACGATCGCCAATCAAGAACATGCACAGATAGTCTGCGATATGATGAACGGATTCAAGTGTCTGAAAGAAAGACTCTCTTTCTAAACTGTCTTCGATGGTGTCTTCTACCCAATAATTGAGGATCTCTTTAAGTCGTGCAATCTGGGGAGAATGAAAAGTAAGTCCTTGCTTTTCTCTAAGGTCGGGAAGGATGCGAACCTTATAGATCAAATAGGGAATATTCTGTTCCGTTGTAATGAGCTCAACTCTCTTTTCTCCTTTCAGAAGTATTCTTAGAGAGCCGTCTTCATTTTCTTCAAGAATGATAGGCTTACCCATAGTCGCTACTCTTTGAGGCGTGTAGCGAGGAGGTCCACTGATTTCATCGATGGGCTCGGCCATCGAGACGCCTAATGATTGGTCTGTGAGCACACAATCCTTGACCATCTTTATGTAGGTCGGCTCTGCGATCAGCATAGGGATCACCGTGTGCGGAAAGAGCACAACATTGGGAAGAGGGAGAATGGGCAGTGGGAAAGTCTCCATACAACTATTGTAATTTTTGATCGCCAATTCTCTCTTAAGTGTTTGGTGTACAAAATGATTTCAATGGCTTAGGTTGGGCTACTTGCTTAGAGCGAGGGGAGCTGTCACACTAATATTGACAACTATTTGTGGATTCATGAGTTTGGCTTCCTTTATACTCAAGTCCTCAAAAAAAGGTTCAAAGCATGACGATTGAAGTTTTAAGACCGCACATGGTGACCAAGGTCTGGGGTGGAGAGAAATTGGCAGGCCTTAAGGGACTAAAAGATTCCACACTCTTGCCTCTTGGTGAGACATGGGAAGTTTCACGCCATCAAGATGGCCCCTCCCTAAATGAAGCGGGAGAGTCTCTAGAGAATTCTCTTAGCTTTGAGCAGTTGCCCTACCTCGTAAAGTTTATCGATACCACAGATAACCTCAGCATTCAGGTTCACCCTGATGATGAGTATGCTGCGCGAGTTGAAAAAAGTTCTGGTAAGACAGAGTGTTGGCTCATTCTAGAAAGTGATCCTGGAGCAGGTATCTATCTTGGTTTTAAAGAGGGGATAACTAAAGAGCAATTTAAAAAGTGTTTGGAAGACAAGGGCAACCTATCGGAGCTTATGGTTTTCTATCCCGTTGAAAGAGGAGATTTCTTCTTTGTGCCGGCCGGTAGTATCCATGCCATAGGCAAGGGAGTTACCCTAGCCGAGATTCAGCAAAGCTCGGGAGTAACCTACCGGGTTTGGGACTGGAACCGTATGGGTCTCGATGGAAAGCCTCGGGAGCTTCATATTGAAAAGGCTTTAGACGTCATCAATTTTGCCCCCGAAGATAATACAGGGGAAACCTTTAAAGCGAGAAATAATGTCTTTCGTGAAAAGTCCGGTAGTCTTATTCATCATAGAGACTTCACCGTCGATTTCTATTGCTTGCACGGTGGGGAAGAACTCACCCTAGGAAATAAGAGTGAACGTGTCGCCTCTCTAATGTGTTTAGAGGGAGGTCTTATAGTGCAGGATAAAGTGTTAAACTCTTATCAATGTGCGCTCTTACCTTTTAAAGAAGAGGTAACCCTGATGGCCAAGGAGGACTCATCACAACAAACAATAGTGTTACACATCTATTAAAAAGAAATCTAATCCTTGCCTCGGGCTCTATTCTCTTACTTCTTGGGTGCACTAAGAAAGCAGAATTTAACTTTGAGCAAGGCGCTGCCTTTATAAAGGCCGAAAGCGTGAAAGTAACAGGGGTAAAGGTCATTCCTTGGAAGGTCGGTAAATTTCGAAAACAAGAAGTCTCGCGTGGCTTTCGTCTGTCCTTTGAGCTTCCGGTTTTGGCCGAAGATGCTTGGTTAAAGCTTTATCGCGAAACCGCTGCCAATGGTTTGCTTATCAAGTTAAGAAGAAAAAGCTCAGTAAGAAATGAAACCTTAGGTTATTTTTCAATGGAGATGATTTCTCCAAAACCCGGTTCAAAAAACCTTTATCGCTACAACCAATCCAATAAGGCCTCTGTAGGTATTTATTATGCTGCAAGCTCAGTAAGCACAAGACTTGACCAACTTCCTTGTCCAGCCTTTAACCACCGCTACCTTATTGATGATGCTTATATTGAGACCAACCGCTTAGGGGAAAGGTTTTGGGCAACAAGCCCCTCTGATCGTCAATCTATCTCGGCCAAGGTTGAGCGCATTAGCTACAGTCCAGTCAATGTGAATGGTGGGATGAGCCTCGCAGGCAATTATCATATCGATATCGCCTTATACGACACCCTCGGTAAGCAGCGTCTGAGTTCTTATATTGAGCTTTCTGATTATGGGGCGATAAAGAAAGAAGAAACAGTTGTGATTAAGGGCTGTGAAAATTATGTCGTTCCCGAAAAAGGGAACGACGATCCTACGAAGAAATTTAAATTTGGGCGTTAAGCTTAAGACTTACACTCAAGCGGGTAGGTCATTTCATGACCTTCACTTGAACGAATGATGAGGTAGTCATCAACGTAAGAAAAGCTCTTTTGATCATCAATGTGGATGATATGTTTTGAACCATTATGAAAGAGAACTTTTGTGAAGCCGCTTCCTTCAAGTTTTGTTCTCACTCCTGCCACTGAGGCCACAGATCTTTCTTTATTAAAACGTAGGGGCTGACGGATAGAAACTTTTTGGTCTTCAATCACAAGAACCTTGGTCCCTCTTGGGGTTTGGCAGGTGATTTTGGCCAGGGTTTGAGCACTCATCATAAAGAGCATTGTCGCCAGAAGCATTTTAAAAGTTGTTTTCATATTCCTCTCCTCTCAATATTCTCACTGCTATATCTTGCAAGGCTTGTGCCATGCGTTATCCCTGTAAGATATTGAAAATATTAAGTGTAAAAAGTTCCAACTGTTTAAACTCTGTTCACCTGCCAGAAGTGCGACAAGAAATATTGATCATTTAGAGGTTGAAAAGAGTAAATTTTTGTTGAGAATGATATAAATATGACTTGTTTAAAACCGAGGTAACAGCTCTGCTAAATAACGGTTCCATTACCACTAGAGACGATATCATTGAGTTCTTTAACTCAAGTGATGTCTTTGGCTCCCTCTTTGTCCTGGCCAATTCCGCTGGTGAGAAACGCGTCGTTTGTGAGATCAAGAATATCAACGATGGGCTTGATCAGATTTCCTTTGTTCCTCTAGGAGATGAAGATGTTCTTCTTTTTGAAGAAGGAGAAGAGCTCTCTCTTTTGAATGAAGCGGGTAATATCAATTGCAATACCCAAACCTTGAAGGTTCACAATAAGTCTTGGCTAACGGCAGAGTTACCAAAGAAATTGCGAATGATTAATCAGAGGTCTGAAGCGCGTCTGGCCCTTGATGAGCGCCACAAGCAAGGAACGACAAAGATTTCTTCCTATGGTGAGGATGGGGTTAAGCCTCTGATGAATCATGAAGGCGAGGTTTTGGATTTCTCTTCATCGGGAGTTTCTTTTAAAATTGAGGCGTCTCGTCTCGACGGCTACTACCGTGGTGATCACGTCGAAGTGATGGTTACTGAAAAGTATCCCTTTCTGTCGCGCGTGCGAGGAAAGGTTGTCTATAAGTCTATTGCTCACATGCTTGAGCCCGGTCGTCGTTTTTATCGCCTCGGCATTAAGTTTGATAAGCCTGTGAATCTTTCTTCTCTCCAATAATAAAAAGACTCTTCCCATTGTGCCCCACTTGAACTTCATGAGGATGAACCTGTATGATCTCCCATAAAGAAATCTATTCAATTTAAGGAGCTAATTATGAGTAAGAAGGTTGCAGTATTGCTAGCGGGCTGTGGGTATCTTGATGGAGCTGAAATTCGTGAAGCCGTTCTTACTCTTCTCAATCTTGATCTCGCCGGCGCCACAGTTTCAATCTTTGCTCCTGAAAGAAAGCAACATCACGTAATAGATCATTTAAAAGCGGATGAAACTAAAGAAGAGAGAAATATCCTCTTGGAGTCGGCACGCATCGCCCGTGGAAAAATTCAAAAACTGGAAGAACTGAAAACCAAAGACTTTGATGCCCTGGTTATGCCTGGAGGCTTTGGGGTGGCAAAGAACTTTTGCACTTTTGCTTTTGAAGGCGCGGCGGGAAGCGTTGACCCTAATATAAAGAATGTCATTACCTCTTTTCATGAAGCCGGTAAGGCCATTGGTGCCATCTGTATCTCACCGGCATTAGTGGCCATGTGTCTGGGTGATAAAGGCGTCAAACTCACCATTGGAAATGATAAGGAAACGGCTGGTGAAATTGAAAAGCTTGGGGCCAAGCATGTTGATTGTCCAGCCGATAACTGTATTGTCGATACTGACAATAAAGTCGTCAGTACGCCGGC
>JAUIBX010000216.1 GCA_030427595.1 Bacteriovoracia bacterium
TAGATCTTTAAGTAGACTCAAAGTCTCTCGGTGCGGACACCCTGGGCAAAAGGTGGGAAGCCTCTTAGGAAGAACTTCCGACCATTCTTTGTAGTCCCACTTAAGTCCTGGGCAAGCAGTCTCGCCGGCAAGCTCCAAGGCCGTCTTCACCTTATCTCTAATATTTTCGTAGGTCAGACCGCCGTGGGCTTCAAAGCCAACTTGATCGCCGAAGGTCTTGCCAAAAATAGTCACCGCGAGGCCATGGCGCTGGCAAAAATCACGCAACTCTGTTTCAAGGAAGCCACGCTTCTCTTCAACCACCACAACTGTTTTCTTTTCTTTTAACCAAGGAAGAAGAAGGTCATCAACCAGAGGATAACTTGAAGCGAGCTTATAGAGGCTAAAGCGCTCAAGGTAATCACCTTCTTCCAATACTTGCTTAAGAGTTTCAAAGATCACTCCACTTGAAATAAAGCCAATGGAACTCTCCGTCCCATAGGTGCGATCAAGGGCCAACTTCTTGAGAACTTTTTGTACTTTGGGAAAGCGCTCATTGATCATGGCCACGTCGGCCTTCAAGGAGTTCGGTGGCACCATGACATTCTTTGAAAGATCAAAGGTCGCCGGATCAAGAGTGGTGGCCTCTTTCTTAATGGGGGCAACATCTCCCACTTCGACTCGTCCGCCCCCTTCGGCCATAAAGGTCGTCAAAAGAAGGCCTTGATAAATACTAGTACGCCTTGAAATATAGAGGGCGTGGGCCATCCAGTCCTTTAGCTCTTGTGGCGAACTGGGTTCAAGAAAGGGAATATGAAGATGCTTAAAAAGATAGCGGCTATCAGCAGGGGTCGATGTTGAAATGGACCAAGGATCATCTCCGACTGCAACAACCACGCCGGGAGAGACAACGTCTCCGGTTTCCTCATCAATATGAGTGTCTCCAGGGTTGGCAAAGTTTCCCACAGAGAGAGCATCCGAGGCCACATGAAGACCCATCGACTTCATGGCCACAAGACAGTCGCGACCGGCCTGCTTAGCTCCACTGGCCATCGCCGCGGCGTTGGCCTCAGAGTTGGCAATGACAACTTTAATACCTTTCTCTGCCAATTCATTCTTTCTGTGGTGAAGAATATTGAAGTAATCAGCAAGAGGCGAGCCAGGGTAACCCGTGTAGAGTGAAAAGCCTGCTTCAAGACCCCCTTGGATGATAAGCTCGTTACCATTAAGGATTTGAATATTCTTTGGTGATGAAGTTCTTTTTTGTTCTTCATTCACAACTGTTGGGTTGGTCGTCATAATATAGTCCTCATACCTCAGACTCTGGGAGCTGATATAAGTCTTGGAAATTCTTGTTAAAATTAACCTAGTGAGCCTATCAGAAAGGCCAAAAACTGGCCAAAGAAACCCCTAAGACGGCCGTTGGCAACTCAATCCGCCAAAAAAGAGCCAAAGATGGGCTCAAAGCCTAAAGAAATCCTGACAAAGTACGGTGTGCGTAAAACTTGTCGTACGAAGTCTCCTTAGCTAGGTTATAGGCACAATTTTAGCTTGGAGACTCACCCATGCGCCTCACCGCCTTGGTTCTTACCCTCACGCAAATCGCCCTTATTCCAATGGGGTCGACTTGGGCACGCACAAACTCTTCCAACTATTACGACCAGCGAACCCTGCAAATTTTCAATAACCCTACTCAAAGAGATGGCTCCCTGATGGATAGCATCTCTAGAGCTTCAGGAAGAAACTTTCGCGCTCTTGGCTACAAGAGGGGCTCTAAGCCTGAACTCTTTGGCAATATTCACTTGGAAAGAGATAGTGAAAGCTACTTTGTTCGCGACGTTTATTGTGGCTTCATTATTAGAAATAAAGTCGGTCCACGTCGAATCCCCAAGAATAATGTTATGAATACTGAGCATACTTGGCCTCAGTCAAAGGGCTCAAAGAGGGAGCCTGCCCGCGGTGACCTCCACCACCTCTTCCCCACAGACAGCGCGGCCAACTCGGCCCGTGGTAACCATCCCTTTGGTGAGGTGATCGGTGAAGATGCCACCAGAAATTGTAGCCTTTCTCAAAGAGGAGACATCATTGATCCCCGCACAGGTGAAAGCTCACACACCTTTGGCTTTCAGCCCCCCAAAGAACATCGTGGAAATGTGGCCCGTGCCATGTTCTACGTTTCGGCCCGCTACGGATATCGCATCCCTGCACTTGAAGAATACTACTTGAGAAAATGGCACAAAGACGATCCTGTCGATAGCGAAGAGATCGCTCGCAATGATGCTGTTGAAGAGGTTCAAGGTAATAGAAACCCCTTCGTTGACTTTCCCCAGCTTCCCGAAAGAATCAGCGACTTTTAAAAAAGAGCTAAAGTTTTTCCCAAAATAACCGAGTACTTTAATAGGACTTCTATTTTAGGGAAAATCAGCTCGTGGAAACAACAACTTGCCTTCATTCAAATCAAGACCAGGTTACTAAAAAAGAAGAAACCCCCAAACATCCCCTCAACCTTTGGACTAAGAAGCAATTCTTTTTTGAGCTTGATTACGCTGTTAGAGAGCAACTTAAGCGTCAGCTTCACTTGCAACTTGAACAGGAAATGGATGATTTTGTGGCCAAAGGGCTAACCTATGAGCAGCTTCTAGAGGTCCAAAAAGAACTTGAACTGTGCCCCAGTGTCTTGGAGTTCTATCCGGGACGTAGTCCCCTTAAAATAAAAATAGCGCGCTGGTGGAGCAAACTCACCAACACGCTATCACAATTCTTTTAAATTTTAGTTAAGGCCTAGCGGTCTTCATTAAATATCAAACGATCAACAGGAAGCCCAAGCTTCTTAGCTGTCGCTACGATTTCGGCTTTAACTTCAGGCTCCACACGCAATTCACGAGTCAAAACAAAGATAAAATCCTTCTTCTTCCCACTCACAATTGACCAAGTGTACTGACCTTCCTCGTTCTTGTCGCCAAGAGCATAGATCCAGTAGTTCGCACGCCACAAAGTGAATGCACGCTGAAAGAAACGAGCGATGAAGCCACCAAAGGCCACCCTTAACTTCGTTCCATTGCTGCCTTTAACGATACTGGCACGGCCTTCAATATCTTCCACATCGAGACTGCCATCAGCGCCACGGCGGTAGCAGGTATTAAGGACACTGACAGTCTTTTCATTTTTGAGGGCATACTCAGCACTTGAATCAAAACAGGCTGAGTACTCTACTCCATCGCGATCGGGAGTGTTGTCTTGAAAATTGTTGGGGGTGCGAGCGTAGTCATACCACTTACCAAGATAGGCCTCGACCTCAAAGGCATGAGGATCTTCTTGAGGAAAGGTCACGCCAAAAGCGTTAAGACTCGAAAGGGCGACAATGGCCACGAGTAAGGCCGATTTAAAAATTCTTTTCACTTTAACCTCCTAAGAAAGGTATCAAAAGTATTTATAGGAACTTATGTATTCCAAACACTTGAGTCATCTCACAAACGTGAGACCATGAAAAGAGACACAATTGAGACAGAAAAAAATATAGAAACAGGTTACGGGTTTCAGGTGGCGGGTTACCGGCAACCGTTAATCATTCCTGCCACCAAGTAGCGAGGACCTCGCTAAGCTCGTCGAGCTCACGGGAATTGAAATGATGACTTGAACTCCACTCATTCAGACGGTCGCGAAGCTTTCTCACCACACAGGAGTCACTCATGCAGAAAACCCCTCGATTGAGGACTTCTTCGCTCAAGCTGACAAGTGCCAACTGAAGGGGTGAAAAGCCATTAGTGAGATTTCTTATGATCTTTGCTCTTACTTTCTCAGATTGAATTCCCTTTTGTTCCAACTCTTCTTCAAGGGCCACATCACAACGGCCTGCACTTACAAGCTGCCAAGTGAAGAAGCTGCGCGGATAATTCACACAGGTCATAAGAGTTTCAGGTAGACGTACCTTTTCGATGTAGTCATTAGCGGCATCAGTGACAAAGGCACTCTTGTAAACCACACTTTCATCGCCGCCTTTTTCAATCAAGGCCAAGACCTCTTCGTAGACGGCCTTACCACTAATCTTAGCGTCGTGTTCTTCGTTCATCGCTGCCACAGCAGCAAGAATGACCGGTTTAAGACCATTTTCGTAAAGGCACTTCTCACTATAATTGTCTTGGGAAAAACAGCTCTTTTGAGCACTAAGCCTTTGCGAGCGATTGAGGATATAACTATCACGGCCCAACTTATTGGCCAGCCTTTGACTCAACCCATGAATCAAACGTACTTCTGGGTAGAGGTAACGAATGGCCAGAACTTCATAAAGGCGCTCTTCCAGACTATTAAATTCTCTTTTAAAAGTTCTTGGACTTGGGACCGAAAGACCGAGCAGATTTCCACGCGACAGCATGGGTCTCGTAATAAAATGCTCCAGACTATCGTGTCTGGCCATAAGCTCGATAAAGCGCTTTTGCTCGTTCTCATCACCACGAGTGGGGCGATATTCCAACTTAGCGAGAGCCCCTTGAACCTCAGAAAAGTGAATGGCCTCGTCTGCTAGACTCTGGATCTTTGCCGACATAGTGCTCAAAGCACCGTCAGAAAACATCACATTGCCGGCCTCAGGACCAAGGGGTCGCGCTAATACAACACGTACCATCAGCCACATAAGACAAAGACTAATCCAAACTTTCATATCAACAACTTAACGCATCGCGGCCTCATTTTCAGCAACCCTGTAATTGTTATAGGGGATGTTAGGAAATTAACAGGTTACGGGGAACAGGTTGCAGGTTTCAGGTGACAGGTATCAGGTTATCTCGTGCCACCTAATCAAACCTGATACCTGTTCCCCGTTCCCTGTAACCTGCTCCATGGACATTTCAACCTTTCCTAGGCTAACGTATGGAAATTCTTAAAAAGCAAAGGACAAAACTATGACTGCGGACACAACCAAACGAAGCACCATCTCTCCTGATAACCCCCTTGGCATTAAGGCCATTGACCACTTGGAATTCACATGTGATTCCTTGAGTTCTCCAACCCGCGCCCTCTTCCACAAGCTCGGTTTTGCGGTAACAGAAAAAGGTCCGGAAAATCAGGAACTTTTCAGCCAAGGTCAGGTCCGCTTTCTTTTAAGAGCAGCTCCTCAAGGTCACCCTCGCACATACTTTGAAAACCATGGTGAAGGGGTCTCCACTCTCTCTTTTCAAGTTGAAGACTGTGATCACGCCATCACTGAGGCCAAAAAAAGAGGCGCTGAAGTTGTCCAAGAGCTTAAAGTTCAAGAAGACCAAAACGGCACCTATAAAACGGCCATCATCAAAGGCTTTGGTGATGTCCATAATGAATTTGTAGAAAGACCCAATACCCTCTTTCGTCCAGGCTTTGAGAAATTTGATGACCCCGAGGCCAAACCGCTTAAGCAAAGAGTTTCTCGCATTGATCATCTCACCAACAATGTTCCCAAAGGGGAAATGAAAGTTTGGAAGGAATATTATGAGCGCGTCTTTGGTATGAAGGTCACACGCTACTTTGATATCAAAGGAGTCAAAACAGGCCTACAGTCAGAAGTCGTTCAGCTTCCTAATAACTCCGTAATCATTCCTATTAATGAGCCAGAGCAAGAAGGTGGCAAGTCTCAAATTCAAGAATTCCTCGATCTTCATAAAGGTGCCGGTGTTCAGCATATCGCCCTTATGACTGCCGATATTATCGACACTGTTGGAGAACTCAGAGAAAGGGGCATGAACTTTCTTGATATCCCCAGCACGTACTATGAGGACATCCCTAACCGTCCTTTCAAAGTAGAAGAAGACCTCGGTGTGCTTGAGAGCCGCCAACTCTTGGTTGATGGAGACGAAGAAGGTTATCTCATTCAAAACTTCTCAGAGACCTATGTAGGTCCTCTTTTCTTTGAGTATATTCAAAGAAAGAATCACTGGGGTTTTGGCGAAGGAAACTTCCAGGCCCTCTTTGATGCTATTGAACGTGACCAAGTCAAAAGAGGCTACCTTGAGTAATGCATTTCATTTTGACTTTGAAAATATTCTAGTCGACACCAGCGCGCTTGAAACCAAGCGCACGGTGACGATTACCCTTAATCGTCCCAAGGTTCTCAATGCTCTCAATACTCAAACTCTTAAAGAGATTGTTAGGGCCCTTAAAACTCTTGAGACCGAAGCTCCCGTAGTCATCTTAACCGGAAATGATAAGGCCTTCGCAGCGGGTGCCGATATCAAGCAAATGCTTGAGGCCAATCCTGCACAACAAATTCACGATGAAAGGGAGAAGCTGTGGCAAGATTTTTGTGCTTTTTCTTATCCCATCATTGCTGCCGTCAACGGCTTTTGCTTGGGTGGTGGACATGAACTGGCCATGGCCTGTGACCTCATTGTCGCC
>JAUIBX010000217.1 GCA_030427595.1 Bacteriovoracia bacterium
TACTTTTGTGGAGGTGTGTAGCGACCATTGGCCGTTTGATGATAGACCTCACTTTCCAATCTTTGGACAAATTCATAAATACTAAAAGGCGCTTCATCAAAGTCATCAATCAACTTCATAAAAGCTTCGCGCGAACTCTCAGGCAATTGCCATAGAGTGGGAGCATTATCAATTTGGCCACCAAAGAACTCACGGTAAATCTCTTGATGATTAAAAGCATCCACCATAAAGTCTCTTAGAAGATTGGGATCATTTTTAAAGAAGGCCTGAAAGTCAAAATGCAAATGGCCGCCTCCTGTGTGTTTGGCAGGCCTTAGACCAATCCTCTGGCCAGCGGGAAAGAGGACATCATTGAGTTTTTGGGTGTGGACCTTTAAGTCCGAGGCCTCAATAGGGTCTGCCGTGACTTCAATGACTCGATGGTCTCGAGTGAGATTGAGACGAAACCCATCGGGAAAAACCACTCTATATTCCTCTTCAAAGGAAGGAACCATATAACTTTCAACTTTGCAGTCCTTACACAAAAGCCTCACTTCACTGGCCAAAGACTTGAGGGCCTCATCAAGTTCAGGTGGCATCACCCGCTCATGACCTTGGAGAAGACTATTGGTGAGAGTGGCCTCAAGCCCAACCTTATCGAAACTTTTAGCGTCCTCTACTTGGGCCAAATGCCGACCAGCAGGTCCCGACTGGCAGGAAGCTAGGAGAAGGTTTAAAGATAATAGAAAGATGAGACCTAGGCCTCTCAGGTGATTCACCTTAGTCCTATCGGCATAGGAGCTGGTTTAGGTGAATTTTAACGACAAAAAAAGGAATATGCGAAGCTTAAGGAATATTGATTTTCTCTGTCTCTAAAATCCTAGGCCCAAAGCGATCCCTAAACTTAAGGACTACCTGATCGGCCCTCTCTTCGGTGGCAACAACTTCGATATACATATCAAAGAGGCGTCTTTCAGCGTAGAGCTTAATCATGCCATCTTCAATCTTCCAAGTTCCCGTTCCTGTATCAAGATTAGGAAGGTCATAGAACCACTTACCATCCCGATAAAGGGCCACTTCAATGGGATAATCCCTATTAAGAATGGTCTTATCACGAGTCAGGTCCACATCAGCTGACATCTCTTTATTATTGACCATTTTCATCAGGTCACTCTTTTGAACCTGAAAGGTACGAAGCTCGCTCGTTTCTGGCCTGTCGGCCGGGTTACAGCCCACAAGAAATAGACTCGAAATCAATAGTGCGATCAATCCCTTGACCATATCTAGCTCCTGAAATGTCATAACCCTTATAGGCTAGCGGCCTTGTAGTCATTGGACAAAAATAAAAGAAAGCCTAAAATGAGGGTCTCAAACCCATTTAAGAGAGCCAAGGCCTACTATGTTTTCACTTCTCACCCTTCTTGATGACATCGCCACCACTTTAGATGATGTAGCGGCCATGACCAAGATCGCAATGGGAAAAACCTCGGCCCTTATGTCTGATGACTTGGCCGTCAACGCGGCCGTTGTTCAAGGGGTGAATCCAGACCGCGAGCTTCCCATGGTCAAGGCCATCTTCATTGGTAGTCTTTTTAATAAAGTCTACGCCATTGCAGGTCTCTTTCTCTTACAGGCCCTTTACCCACCTCTAATAAAATTCGTCCTTCTTATGGGTGGTCTCTATTTGGCCTATGAAGGGGCCCATAAGATTGTTGAAAAGCTTCAAAGTTTCCTCAAAAAAAATAACAAGGAAAACCCAACTGTTGATAAGACAAAAGAAGGAGGGCTTGCGCCTCACCAAAACGAAGAAAAGAAAGTTAAGGGCGCTATTCAAACAGACCTTATCCTCTCTATCGAAATTATCGTCATTGCCCAAAGTGCTATTGAAGGCCATTGGAGCCGCCAATTACTCACCCTAAGTATCGTAGGCTTAGGTGCTTCACTTCTCATCTATGGCCTAGTGGCCTTACTGGTTAAAATAGATGACCTTGGGCTTCTCCTGTTAAAGAAAGGTCACAAGAAAAGTGGACTCTCCCTCATTAAGTCCATGCCCATTACCATGAAAATTCTAGGTATCGCAGGAACTACGGCCATGCTCCTTGTTGCAGGAGGAATTTTTCAACATACATTTCATTGGCCTCTCCTTTTTCAAATCCCCCTCGGAGAGCACCTGCAAAATCTCATTATTGGCCTAAGCATAGGCCTTCTTTCCTTGCCACTTTTGGCCGGGATTTCCCGCGCCTATCACGCCTTAAAAAAGGATTAAGGGCACTTAGACCCTGTAACTGTTATAGAATTGGCCAATTAAGCTAGTCATCTAGGCCCCTAGCTGTCAATTTTCTCCCATGAGACTCATGACCATCCTTCTATCAAAGAAAGTTCGTGCCCTAATGATGGGTTTTCTCATGGTATTTGGTGGCACCACTCCCGTGGCCAGTAGTTCTCTTTATCACTACGCCGATCCCATCGTTGATAGTAAAAATGGAGTAAGTACAGAGCAAAAACTCATTTGTTCTACCACCTACTTTTCACGCTACCGCGACTGGGCCGTAAGGCTTCCTGGAGACAAGCTCAAGCACTGTGCTCTAAGTTGCGTCGTGGCCAGACGCTGTCCTCATTGGGAAGTAGAAATGGTAGGTATCCTCAAAGAAATTTTCGACCTCTTTGGCCCCGGAAATGCTGAGCCTTCCGATCACCTGGCCAATAGAAGGGGCATCCGTTTTTCAAGGGATACCAAGACTGATCGTGATTGCGTCCGCTTTTGTCGCCAAGTCTACTAAAGACCTTCCTCTTATTTCATCTCAATTTCTGTCCCCCCAAAAAATTGGCATATTTTTAGGAGATGGTGCCCTCCTCAATCAAATAAATCCTGATGACAAAGAAAAAGAAACGCTCTAAACTCAAGACTCCTCAATAGGAAAAGAGAATGATTTCCGATACTTTTCCTATTGGTCAAAGCCCAGCTTTTGCCTAAGGGAAATCTTCTTGCCCCTAACCCCTCATAGCGCAAAGAACTGATAGCATGTCCTTTGTTTAAAGTTCAATCAATTGTCACGAGGATCCCATGGAAATAGATTCCGAACTTCTTGAGGCTTTTCTCCAAGAGATCACTGGACTCAATATGGAAATTCTCGAGGTCCTAAAAAGCCTGAATGAAGATATCAATCAACCAGGAGAGTTTTTTAAATTCTCCAATATTGTTGATCGTATTTATGGTACGGCGATGACCCTAGGTTATGAAGATCTTGGTGCTTATTGTGGCTCCTTAAAGGCAACCACTCGCTACGCTGGTAATATAGAAATTCAACGCTCCTATAAGCCTGTACTTAAGCTTATGATGAATTACACGGCCAACTTCCTTGCCCTTAAAGATAGCCTTACCAATCCTGCCTCTCTTGAGGAATTTAAAAAGGCCATCGATTTTGATATGAAGAAGATGGATAAACTTCACCAAGATATTTTTCAGTACAGTGATAGTGAAAACGCAGTCATCAAGTCATAAACCACTTTAATCAAGTATCATAAAAAAGTATCCTCTATCTCCTGACACATGATTTCATTGTCAGCCTCTAGGTGGCCTCGTATAATAAAGGGACTTTATAGAGACTCCCCCATCAAGGATGAAATATGGGCCTTTTCGATGCTTTTAAAAAGCAGTTTATTGACGTCATTCAATGGAATGAGGAAACTCCTGGTACATTGAGTTGGCGTTTTCCTATTATCGACCAAGAAATTCAAAATGGTGCCCAGCTCACCGTACGTGAAGGCCAATATGTGATGTTCCTCAATGAAGGTAAAGTCGCTGATACCTTTGGACCTGGACTTCACACTCTTAACACCAGGGCCATACCCATCCTTACAAGCATCTACAATTGGGACAAGGCCTTTGAAGGTCCTTACAAGGCCGATGTTTACTTCTTTAGTCTGCGAGACCAAGTTGACCGCAAATGGGGAACGGCAACGCCTATTACGATTCGTGATCAAGAGTATGGCCATATCCGTCTACGGGCCCACGGTACTTATTCTTACGCTGTAAAAACACCGGAAGTTTTCTATAAGAGAGTTTTGGGGACCCGTGAGTCCTACCACTGTGAAGAACTTGAAGGCCAACTTCGCTCGATGATCCTCACAAGCATGAGTAGCTACTTTGGCTCAAGTGGCATCTCCTTTCTTGATATGGCCGCCAACCAGGAGAACTTTTCTCAAAAACTCAAAGAAGAACTGATGGATGATTTTGAACAATATGGATTGGAGTTAAAAACATTCCATGTTCAAAACCTCTCCCTTCCCGAAGAACTCCAAGAATACCTGGATAAGAAATCTCAGATGAATATCGTAGGCAATCTTGATAAATTCACCAAATTTGAAACCGCCGATAATATCAGCACTGCCGCTGCCAACGAAGGTGGGATGGCCGGGATGGGTGCTGGAATGGGCGCTGGTTTTTCCATGGCCAATGCTATGGCAGGGGCCATGCAAGGTAGTCAAGGAGGGGCTCCTCAAAAGCAAGAAGACCCCTTGGAAACCATCGCTAAGCTTGCCAAGCTTAAAGATCAGGGCATTTTAACTGAAGAAGAATTCACTCAAAAGAAAGCTGAACTCTTAAAGAAGATCACTTAGAAAAGGCAAAGTCTTGATACCTATTCCCTGCCCCTCATGTGGAGCAGAAATTCCTTTTAAGAGTGAGACCTCAGTCTTTGCTGTTTGTGCCTTTTGCACATCGACGGTCGTTCGCCATGACCTCAACCTTGAAAAAATTGGCGAGATGGGCGAACTGGCAGAAGACTCCAGCCCCATTCAAGTAGGCATGACTGGCACTTATGGAAATAAGTTCTTCTATACATCAGGGCGCATAATCTACGCCTACCCAGACGGCCTGTGGAATGAGTGGCACCTCTATTTTGATACCGGTGAAACGGGCTGGCTGACTGATGCCCAAGGAGAATTTGCCCTCTCTTTTAATTACGACGGTCAAAGGCCAAGTGAGGGCCAACTCCAACTGGGAAAGGGCACAAAAATTGATGGCGATTATTTTAAAGTGAGTGATGTTAAGGAAGTTACCTATGAAGGCTCAGAGGGGGAACTTCCTTTTAAAGCCGAGAAAGGCTACCACTCTACTGTTTATGACTTCACCAATAATGAAGGAAAGTTCTTTACTGTAGAAGTTCCAAAAGAGGAAAGTCAGCCAACCCTTATGTTTAAAGGACGCTATCTCAATTTTTGGGACCTCAAACCCCAAAATATAAAACTCTTTGAGGGGTGGATTTAATGGCCTCTCGTAAAAGTAAGAGAAAAATTCGCGGTACCCGGGTTAAACCTAGTGTAAAAAGCTTTAGCTGCACTAACTGTGGTTCTCCCGTAAAAGTTGAAGTCGTCGGTCACACCCTCAATGTGGTTTGCCCAAGCTGCTACAGTATTATCGATGCCAAAGACCCCAACTATCAAATCATTCAAAAGTCGACCCAAGGCCGAAGAGAGCGCCCCTATATTCCCATCGGCTCAAAGGGAAAACTCAAAGGTAAGAAATGGCAGTGCACTGGCTTCATGGTGAAGTCGGACTCTGGATATTATTGGCGAGAGTACCTCCTCTATAACCCCTACCACGGCTACCGTTGGCTTGTAGAAGTGGATGGTCACTGGGTTCTTTATAAAAGAATTTATCGAGCAGTGAACGGCCATTCAGAAGCTGCTACCTACAAGGGAAAGAATTTTAAAAAATTCAACGATGGCAGGGCAACTATTCGCTATGTTGAGGGTGAATTCTACTGGCGTGTAAAAGCTGGTGACTCGGCGAGAGTCGCTGACTACATCGCCCCTCCAGAAGCGCTTTCGGTAGAATATGGCGAACATGAAGAAATTTGGAGTTTGGGCTATTCTATTGCAGGTGAAACCCTGATGAAGGCCTTTCGCCTTAAACGCTATCCACCTCAAGCTGTTGGCATTGGCATGGTCCAGCCCTCTCCCATAAAGGAACAGCTCCAGGCTTCTATGAAGCCCATGACCAATGCCCTGTTGGCCCTCCTTGCTATTTTTGTTTTAAGGGGAGTAACGGCCTCAAATAAAGTCGTCTTTAGTGAACGCTTCCCTATCACAGAAATTCAGCAAACAAGAGAGCCTATTAAAACCCGCGAATTTGATATAACGGGAGGCACCACCAACCTTCAGTTGGATGGTTTTGCCGACCTTCGCAACTCTTGGCTCTATATCGATGGTCTACTAGTGGATTCTGATACCCAAAAGGGCCTGCCTTTACCTCTTGAGATAAGCTTCTATCGCGGATCAGACTGGAAGGAAGGCTCAAAGAGAAATGATCGCGTGATCAATAATGTTCCTCCAGGACGCTACTACCTTTCCATG
>JAUIBX010000218.1 GCA_030427595.1 Bacteriovoracia bacterium
TCGTTTCAAAAAGGTAACGTATCCAAAAGTAGTATTACACCTAAAGGAATCTTGGAGTCTTTTTTTATCGAAAGTTTCGATTAGTCTGTATTCTACTTCTAGTATTTTTTTTCTAGGGTTAATGTCTGGGAATAATGCAGTGGGCATTTTCGCTCCAGCTTTTAAGGTGGTTGAGCTTACTGGTAATATACTTGGACCCATTAATCATGCAATGTACCCACATATTGCTAAAGAGAATAAAAATAAAACAGATATAAGATCTTTTATAAAAAAATATATTTCCTTTGTTGCATTGATTTCGATCTTACTTTTCACCGTTCTGTACTTTTTTAGTAACTTAATTGTAGAGGATTACCTTAATGCAACGAGTCCCAAAACTATAATAATTTTTCAACTGTTGTCAGGTGTACCGTCCCTTATTCTTCTTAGTAATGTAATTGGAATTCAGGTTTTATTAGGAATGGGTTTAAAGAAATACTTCTCATATGTTACGATGGTGGTTGGCTTATCTGGTGTAGTAATCATGGCTCTTCTAGTGCACAACTATAGCTATTACGGTGCTGCTATTGGTACTTTAATTGTTGAATTAATGGTAACAGTTGGTTTTTTCTATATATTACTTAAGAAAGTTTTGATGCTAAATTGAAAAATATATTGAACTGTAAAGGTTTTCTAGAGTGTATAAGCTGTTTTGTTTATTAAATGTTTCTGAGACAAATTTATAACGGTTTTTAACTACATTCTGTTGATCCATCTCAAGGAGATTAAATGCCTGTAAAAAGGAATCCGAAGAATCTAAGTTAAAAAGATATTTATTATCTTGGAGGAAGCGGTGGCCTGGTACATTTGATAAAAGGCACGGAACAGACCTCTCGATCGCTTCTAAAACAGTATAGGGAAGGCCTTCGCCAAGGGAAGTGCTAACCATGCAGTCAATACTTTCAAAGAAGACATCTACGTTTTCTACATTGCCCAAAAATAAAACTTTGGAGTCTAGCTTTAAGCGCTTACAAAATAGCTCTAAATCATCCCTTTGAGGGCCATCTCCACCAATTAGAAGTTTTAACTCAGGCTTTAATTTCGAAAGAATGGAAAATAGCTCTAAAGCTCTATGCACATTTTTATGTAATTCTAAGCGATTTAAAGTTCCCAAAACTTTAAAACTTTGGGGAGCCGAAGACTTCAAAGGTACTGAAACTTTAAATTCGTTATATATTACTTCACTATTTTGAGTAGAGGATAATCCCATTGAGATTACATTTTTTCTTTCATCAGGAGAAACACAAATAAATACTTTTATTGTTTTTCCTAAAAATTTTTCAAGTAGAAGTATAGCCTTTTCTTTTAAGTTTTTCGGAGGGTGAGCTCCGTGAAAGGTGTGAATACATTTAAAACCGAATAGTCCCAATATTTTCGTATAGATACCAGCTCCTCTACCATGAGAATGGTAGATCAAATTCGAATTTGATTTTCCTAAATCGATGAGTTTAAGGAGGGTTTTGAGAGAGAATCTGCGGTGAGGGGTAAAGATATGCCGAGATGCAAGATTTTTAAGAGCTCTTCCATAAGGCTCTTCTTGAGGAGAGCATATGACAAGGTTAATTTTTTTTTCTTTTAAGTAGTTTGCTAGTTCAAAAACATGCTTAGGGCCACCGCCTGTATCAGATCTTGATGTGATCAGTACAATTGTGGGGCTTTTTTGACTCATTGCTAAGAAAAAAACCTTAACTTAATCAACGTCTGAATATAAGTCAGAACAAAGAGAGGCAGGTTTCTTTTGGTTTCACCAAACATGCGTTGCTTGAAGCTGAAGGGCAGCTCTTTGATGCGGCAGTCTTTGTGGTTTTTGATGATCTTGTAGAGGATTTCTTCTACGACATCGAAATTGTCACATTTTAAGGTGAGCTCTTTAATGTATTCGGCGCGGTAGAGTTTGAAGCTATTTGAAACGTCTTTGACTTTTAAGCCTAAGAAGAAAGCGTAGCCCCAATTTACGATTTTACTCATTAAAACCAGAACAGCACTATTTTCGGTGTGGCCGCCTTCAATGTAGCGTGAGGCGATGACAATATCGTTATTTTCTCTTTCGGCCCAAAGTTTTTTGATAAACTCGGGGTAGTGGGAGCCGTCGGCATCCATGAAGATAATGTGCTTGCCCTGGGCCTTTGCTAGCCCTGAGCGAATGGCGGAGCCATAGGTATTTGAACCTGTTCTATTAATATAAGTTGCACCAGCTTCTTCACACGCCTGAGGGGTTCCATCCATCGCCCTTTCCGTATCAACCACGATGATCTCATTAGCAGGAGTAAGCGCATTGAGGGTCTTTTTGACTCTTGGCAGCAGGATGCGTAGGTTTTCCTCTTCCAAGTAGGCGGGAAGTATCACCGACAATTCCATTTGTTTTCCCAGAAAATGGTTTTTGCAAAAACTTTTACTCCTTAACCATACATCAGGATTTTGATAGATTTAAGGGACAAAATTTAAATTATTTTTAATCAGAGAAGGGTCATGAGAGAAGCTGTAATTGACAAGGCGCGAGAATACTATCGCAAAGAATATGCTGGAAAGAAAATCATTCCTGGGGAGTCCTATATTCCCCCTTCGGGAAAAGTTATTGAAGAAGATGACCTCGTTAACCTTATCGATTCATCACTTGATCTTTGGTTAACCACCGGAAGATACGCCAAAGACTTTGAAAAAGAATTTGCTAAGTTTATGGGCCATAAGTTCTCCCTTCTTGTGAACTCGGGTTCTTCAGCAAATCTTGTCGCCTTTGCCACTCTCACAAGTCCTATGCTTAAGGAAAGGCAAGTTAAGCCGGGTGATGAAGTGATCACTGTTGCGGCAGGTTTCCCAACGACGGTTAACCCCATTATCCAACACGGCTGTATTCCCGTATTCGTGGACGTTGAGCTTGGAACTTATGACATTGATGTCACTCAACTTGAAAAAGCTCTCAGCCCGAAAACAAAAGCAATTATGCTCGCCCATACTTTGGGTAATGCTTTTGATGTCAAAACTGTAAGTGAGTTTTGTAAGAAACATAACCTTTGGCTCATTGAAGATACTTGTGATGCTGCTGGTGCCAAAGTTGGTGATCAATTAGCAGGAACCTTTGGTGACCTTGCCACAGTTTCTTTCTATCCCGCTCACCACATGACCATGGGGGAAGGGGGAGCTGTTCTTGTTAGTAACCCGCGTCTCAAAAAAATTGCGGAGTCCTTTAGAGACTGGGGCCGAGATTGTTGGTGTCCTCCTGGTGTTGATGATACCTGTGGTAAGCGATTCAATTGGCAACTTGGTGAACTCCCAAAAGGCTTTGATCACAAATATATTTACTCTCATATTGGCTATAATCTAAAAGTAACTGATATGCAGGCCGCTGTTGGAATGTCTCAGCTTAGAAAACTTCCGGGCTTTATTGATAAGAGAAATGAAAACTTTAGACTCCTAACTGAAGGTTTGGAGCCAGTTAAAGACAAGTTGATTCTCCCTAAGGCCACTCCTGGCACAACGGCCAGTTGGTTTGGTTTCCCTATTTCAACTAAGCCAGACACAGGATGCTCGAAACAAGAGTTGGTTGAATATCTTGAGTCTAAGAAAATCGGAACGCGTCAGCTCTTTGCAGGAAACCTTCTGAGACAACCGATCTATCAAGGAATTGAAAAGCGTGTGATCGGTGATCTCCCAAACACTGATTACATTATGAATCACACCTTTTGGGTGGGGCTCTGGCCTGGTCTTGGTAAGGAGCATATGGATTACATCGCTGACGCTATAAAGGAAAAACTCCTATGAAGTTTCTCATTACTGGTGGCTGTGGATTTCTAGGCTCTAACCTTGCTGTTGAAGTTTTAAAGAAAGGTCATGAGCTAGTTGTCGTAGATAATCTCTATCGCTTGGGCTCCGAGCAAAATATGGAGTGGTTAAAAACTCAAGGGGAGTTTACTTTCTATCGTAGTGATATTCGTGTCTTTGATGACATGAACTACATCATGAAAAAAGAAAGGCCTAATGTTATTTTTCACGTCGCAGGCCAAGTGGCCATGACAACCTCTCTTGAAAGACCACGCCTTGATTTTGAAATTAATGTTCTTGGTGCTCATAATCTTCTTGAGTCAGTTAAAACTCATTGTCCAGAGGCCAAAATCTTCTTCTCCTCTACGAACAAAGTTTACGGAGATCTCGAAGACCTCGAGTATGAAGAAACTGAAACTCGTTATAAAATTCCCCAATACCCTAATGGGCTACCTGAAAGTATCGGGCTCGACTTTAGAACGCCTTATGGTTGTTCAAAAGGTGCTGCTGATCAGTACATGCTTGATTACTATAAGTGCTTTGGGTTAAAGACTGTGGTCTTTCGCCACTCCTCTATCTTTGGCGGGCGCCAGTTTAGCTCCTTTGATCAAGGATGGATTGGTTGGTTTGTTAAGCAGGCCATTGATACTCAATCAGGTGCGCTTAAGGAGCCTTTCACGATTTCAGGAAATGGTAAGCAGGTAAGAGATGTTCTCTTCTCTGAAGACCTTATTAGCTGTTATTTTGGTGCCCTTGAAAATATCGATAAAACGAAAGGTCAGGCCTTTAATATTGGTGGCGGAGCTGAGAATTCTCTTTCTCTTTTAGAACTATTTTCTTTCTTAGAAGGTGAGCTCAAAGTGAAGCTTAACTACAAAGAGCTTCCTCCTCGTGAAAGTGATCAGAAAAGTTTTATTGCTGACATTACTAAGGCCCACGATGTTTTTGGGTGGAAGCCTAAGACTTCAAAAGAAGACGGTCTTAGGAAAATGATTGAATGGGTAAAAACACTTTAGATTAAATTAATAAGAATAATAAAAGGATTTATTGATGAAAGTACTTATTTTGGCCGGTGGCTATGGAACTAGGCTTGGTGAAGAGACAGATGTTAAACCTAAACCTATGGTTGAGGTTGGTGGAAAGCCCATTCTTTGGCATATCATGAAAGGTTATTCTCAACACGGCTTTAATGAGTTTGTTGTTCTCTGTGGCTATAAAGGCCATAAAATTAAAGAGTACTTCGCCAATTACTACCTCAATAAATCCTCGGTGACTTTTGACCTCAAAAATAACTCAATGGAAACGGTAACTACCGAAGTTGAGCCTTGGAAGGTTACGCTTTTGGATACGGGAGATGGCACACTCACTGGTGGCCGAATTAAGAGGGCCCAAGATGTTGTGGGAAAAGAACCTTTTATGCTGACTTATGGTGATGGAGTTTCTGATGTCCCTATAGCTGAGCTTGTAAAGAATCACAAAGATAGTGGCAAGCTCATTACTATGACGGCCGTGCAACCTGCAGGTCGCTTTGGTGCTCTTGAGTTTGATGATAAAGACCAAATCACCGCATTTAAGGAAAAGCCAAAGGGTGAAGTTGGCTGGATTAATGGTGGATTCTTTGTGTGTCAGCCAGAGGTTTTTGATCACATCACAGAAGGTGACAAAAGTATCTTTGAAAGGGCTCCACTAGAGAGACTTGCAGAAAAAAGAGAAATCAACTGCTTTAAGCATCGTGGTTTTTGGAAGTGTATGGATACCCTTGCCGATAAGAACGCTCTTGAAGATCTTTGGGCCAAAGGAGAAGCCTCTTGGAAGACATGGTAAATATGAATCTCTTTGGTGGGCTTTATAAAGGAAAGAAGGTCTTTTTAACCGGTCATACAGGCTTCAAGGGCTCCTGGATGGCCTACTGGTTAAAAGAAATGGGGGCCACTGTAAAAGGCTTTTCCCTCGCCCCTAATACTGAACCTAATCATATTGATCTTCTCAAACTTGATATTGAATCAGTTTATGGAGATATTCGCGATGCTGACAAACTAGCCAAAGAAGTCGCTTCTTTTAATCCTGATATTGTTTTTCATATGGCCGCTCAACCACTAGTTCGTTATAGCTATCGTGAGCCTCAGGAAACTTTTGAAACTAATGTGATGGGCTCACTTAATCTCTATGAAGCTTGTCGAAAATGTTCTTCTGTGAAGTCTATCGTGAGCATCACGACGGATAAAGTTTATGAAAATAACGAGTGGGTGTGGGGTTATCGTGAAAATGACCGCCTAGGTGGTAAAGATCCCTATAGTGCCTCAAAAGCGGCGATGGAGATCATGACGAGTTCCTATCGCACTTCCTACTTCAATCTTGAAAAATTTGGAAAAGACCATGATGTCCTCCTCGCTGTCGCTCGCGCTGGAAATGTTATTGGTGGTGGTGATTGGGCAGAAGATCGATTGATTCCAGATATTATTCGGGCTTCTCTAAATGAA
>JAUIBX010000219.1 GCA_030427595.1 Bacteriovoracia bacterium
GCGTAAACCAAGGTAAGGAAGACTCTCTTAAGGATATTAAAGAGCGTTTTAAGGTGATTTACTTAGGGCCTAGGGGATTAAGGTTTAATCAGGGAATCGCCCAAGAGCTTTATCAGATCATACAAAAAGACACTAGGGAGTTAGTGTTCTTATGTGGTCGTTATGAGGGGGTCGATGAGCGCTTTATTGAGAAATATGTTGATGAGCATATTAGTCTGGGTGACTTTGTTCTTTCTGGGGGTGAGGTAGCTCTAAGCGCGATATTAGATGCTTGTTTTCGCCTGTTCCCGGGTGTTCTTGGTAATTTGGAAAGTCCCCTTGAAGAGTCCTTTGATGGTGGTGGTATTGAGTTTCCTCATTATACAAAGCCTCAAGAGGCCTGCGGACTTCGCGTACCAGACGTCCTTTTGAGTGGCCACCATGAGAAGGTGAATAAGTGGCGCAAACAAAAGAGGGAAGAATTTACTAAGAAGTATCGACCTGATCTTTTGGTCGAAATAAATAAAGATGGGGATAATTAAAGTGAATTTATATCTAGGACTTGTTCATTACCCTATTAAAAATAAGAGAGGTGACACTGTTACCACCTCAGTAACGAATATGGACATTCACGATATATCTAGAAGCTGTCGTACCTTTGGCGTGAAAAATTACTTTATTATTACCCCGCTTGAGGCCCAGCATGGCCTCATTAAAAGAATTTTTGGTCACTGGGAAGAAGATAAGAACGGTGCTTATAACCCTGATAGACAAGATGCATTAAGCATAGCTCGTCTGAGTCCTTCTCTAGATGATGCCATCTCCGCCATTTCCCAAAAAGAGGGCCGAAGACCCCTGGTATGTGCCACGGGGGCTAATTTTGAGGAATATCAGCTAAAATGTGAACAGGTAAAAGAGAAGGCCGAGATTGACAAGGCGCCCATCTTCTTGATATTTGGTACAGGCTGGGGACTACATGCGGATGCATTGGAGATTTCAGATCTGTTGATAGAGCCTATTTTCGGTAACGCTGAAGATGGGTATAATCACCTTTCTGTCAGATCTGCTGTGGCGATTTATTTGGACCGACTTTGTCGCTCTAAAAAATAAGCCGCCTCTGTAGTCTGAAAACTTTTGTTGATTAAGAACCCTTATCGGGAGTCCTCTGGTTAACATTTTTTATCTCATAATGAGGTAGGAGTTTAATATGAATATTTTGGATGTCGTTAAAGCTGATCATGTAAATCCAAACGCAGAAAAACAACCTAACTTTAAGTCTGGTGATACAGTAAATGTTCACACAAGAATTAAAGAAGGGGACAAGTCTAGAATTCAGGTTTTCAAGGGAATTGTAATTTCTGTTAAGAAAAAAGGTGATCTTGAAGGACACTTTCGTGTTCGTAAAATCTCTTCTGGTATCGGTGTTGAAAGAGTTTTCCCTTTTCATTGCCCTAATGTTGAGAAAATTGAAGTTGTTCAACGTGGTAAATCTCGTCGTTCAAAACTTTACTACCTTCGTGAGCGTTCTGGTAAATCTGCACGTATCGCGATTGATTACGATAAAAAAGACTAAGTTTCATTTTTATAAGTTTAAAGGCCCTCTTTTTAGAGGGCCTTTTTTTTGGGTAAAAATTCATGGAATTTCTTGAATGCTCTTATATTAAAGAAAATATCTCTTTGGTGGGGGTTGACGAAGTCGGTCGTGGTCCTTTAGCAGGTCCAGTCGTTAGCTGTGCTTGCTCATTTAAAGGAAGGGGTGACGCTTTAAAAGAAACATTTGAATTCTTTTATGATTTAGGGGTTACTGACAGTAAGAAAATCTCTCCTCAAAAGAGAAAGAAAATCATCTCGAGTTTAGGTTTAGATGAGAGTCTTCTCGTATTCAACAAAGCTTTATCTTTTAAGGTTCTTGGTCATAGGTTTAATTTTACTTTGTGTGAGGTTGGACCATCTGAGATCGATGACATCAATATACTAGAGGCCTCTTTAAGATCAATGTATCTTTGTCTTCAAGGGCTAAAGGTTGTTGAGGAAGATTGTGATATATGGCTAGATGGCAATAAGATTCCTAGAGAACTCAAGGGGCGAGGTCAGGTAGAGGCCATTGTAAAAGGCGATTCCAAATCTTTATTAATCGCGCTTGCGTCTATTATTGCCAAAGAAAAGAGGGATCTTTTAATGGAAGAATTTGCTCAAATCTACCCTCATTACGGTTTTGAAAAACATGCAGGATATCCTACCAAGTTCCATAAAGAGGCCATAGAGTCTCATGGTGTCTCGCCAATCCACAGAAGAACATTTAAGGGAGTCAGAGAGTTCCTCTAAGGTGAAGAAAGGCCTTGCTCATGAGTGTGATGTGTCGGCCTTCTTTCATAAAAGGGGGATTCCTCTTTTGGTGTGTAGTAACTTTTTAAGAAAAAGGTCTATGGGTCAGCTTGATGTGTGCACGGTCATTAACGGCAAAATTGTTGTTGCGGAGTGTAAATTTGGTGACCAGCTTCCAAATACTCACCAGAGAAAAAGGCTTATTAAAAGTTGTCACTTCTTAGGCTCCTTATTTGATCTTCCTGTAAAACTTGAGGTGGTGAATGGATTTGCCAAATCTTTTGAGTCAGCTTAACCTTTAAAGAGAAATAAAATTGGGGAGTTAAGGTGACTCTTAATTTAAAGAAACTATGCATTGTCATTCTCTTCGCTTTAAGTACCACTAGTCCAGCTAGAGCAGAAATGGATGTGCGTATTAAAGCTCTAGGTGCTATGGCCCTTTACGGTACAGTTGGTGGTGCTCTTTTAGGAACCGCTTCATTGGCCTTTGGTGCCGATGGACGCTCTGTTGCCAAGGGTGCTTCTCTTGGTCTCTACGCAGGCCTTCTCTTTGGTTCCTATGTTGTTGTTAGTCATGCCTATAAGAAACACCGCATGGAGAATCCCACTCCTCAAGAAAACTACTATCCAGGCGTTGATAGTCCATATGAGCAAGGAGCTCCTGGAGGAGATCCTTACAGTCAGGAAGATCCTGGTGCTGGTTACAGATGGCAACCGACTTTGGAGTTGGAGGCACAAAGGCTAAGAGAGCTTAGACCTCGTTTTGAGTGGACCCAAAATAACAAAAAGACCCCCATTGAGGTCTTCTTGCCATTACTTAATTTTCAATTCTGATTAATTTTCGTACGTACGCTTTCTTGCCGCAAATGTTTGTGACAAGTTTGCCGTCATATCTGTTTCAAACTCATCCACAATAATCGACATAAGGTCGAGATCATAGAGCTTAAAAACCTTTAAGAATTCCGTCTTAACGTTAGTAATCTTAATACGGTCCTTGTTCTCATTGAGGGCCTTGATAGTATCCACAAAGAGTCCGATACCACTTGAGCCTACGAAGTCGAGGGCGTGCATATCCAGAGTTATCTGGCTGGTAGGGTTTTCTTGGGTGAGGTTTTCTAATTCGGCCTTTAGGGGCGAGGTGTTCTCATAGTTAAGGTCACCTTCCATATGAATTGTTATATTACCATGAGCATCTGTTCTCACGCGGGCTTTCATTGTCATTGGCAGACTCCTTGAAAAGTATTATGACTTCAAGCATATCTATTTTAACTCTTTTGACGCTTTGCGTTTAGAGGGTGATTTTTTCCTTTTTACTGGAGTTATTTTGTCGAAAAACTGCCTCTATCTTGTCACCACCCCCATAGGGAACCTGTCAGACCTGACAGAGAGAGCGAGAGACTTATTGGGTGAGTGCCAGGCGATCATCGCTGAAGATACTAGAGTCACTAAGGAGTTACTTGGATTGATTGGTATCAAATATTCTGAAAAGAAGTTTTATAGCTTTCACGAGCATAACCAATCTGAAGCAAAGAAAATTTTGGATCAAGTTAGAGGTCATGAAACTGTCTGCATTGTCAGTGATGCAGGAAGTCCTTCCTTAAGTGACCCGGCTTTTCCCCTTATATCTCAAGCTTTAGAAGACGGTTTTAAGGTCACTTCAGCTCCAGGAGCAAGTGCGATAACCACGGCCTTAGAGTTAAGTGGGCTTTCTCCCATACCCTTTAAGTTCTTAGGTTTTCTGCCTCGAAAGAGTAGTCAACGGGAAAAACTTTTTAAGTCTTGTGTCCCTGAAGTAACTTATATTGCTTTTGAGTCGCCCCAGCGAGTTGATGATGCGGTTGATGACCTCGTCAGTTCAGTTCTTGAAAGTGATATTGTAATTGCGCGAGAACTTACAAAGAAGTTTGAAGAGATCCTTCGGTTCACTAGCAAAGAGTGGCCTAGCATCAAAGAAAACCTGACTAAGAAAGGTGAGTTTGTTGTCCTTTGGCGGGTCTTTGGAAGCGCAAAAAAGTCAGCCGATATGGAAGAGGTTGAAAAGCTTGCTGACGACTATTTAAAGAGGCCTAGTCCAAAGAGCCTGTCACGTTTACTGGCCCAAATTAAGGGGTCTTCTGCTCAAGAAATCTATGATTCTCTTAAGAATTCTTCCAAGAAATAATGAATTTTATTTAACCTCTCAGGTTCTTTATCTAACTCGCCGATACTAGATAAAAGGAAAAATTTTGGTTCATCTAAGTCTTGGGAAGAAGACAACCTGAACCAGAGAGGATGCGATTCTCAAGAGTCGACTTAATCCTTTCCGAGGTAAGACCTTGGTTGGGTAATAGGAATGAGTCCATGATTGTTAGAATAGTTGGAGGCCACGGTGGTGTTTCTCCAGGATTTAAAAATACTTCATACCTGATAGACGGCAAGCTTCTTATCGATGCGGGCTCTGTCGCTTCAGGTATGCAAATCGATGAGCAGGCCTTAATTGATAATATATTAATTAGTCATTCTCACTTAGATCATATTTCTGACTTGGCCTTCTTAGCAGATAACTGCTTTGGCATGAAGGGCAGACCTTTTGAGATCTATACTAGTCAGGTCGTTAAAGACAGTATTATGAAACATCTTTTAAACGACGAGATCTGGCCTGATTTTACTAAGCTTCCTAATGCAGAAAATCCAACTCTGCGCTTTCATACAGTTAAGTCAAATGAAACGGTTCAACTTGGTCCCTATACGGTTAAGATGATTCCCGTAAATCATCCAGCTGGTGGTCATGGTTTCATTGTTAAAAAAAGGGACACCTCGCTTGTCTTCACTCAAGACACGGGGCCGACTGAGGAAATTTGGGAAGAGGCCAAAAAGCTAACTTGCCTCAAGGCCATATTTACTGAGGTTTCTTTTCCCAATGAACTGCAAGGAGTGGCGACCGCTAGTTTTCATCACACTCCTCAGACCATGCAGGATGAGATTAAGAAAATGCCTCTGGATGTTCCCATCTTCCTTGGGCATGTTAAGCCCAATTTTCAAACCAAGCTGTCCCTTGAGGTCGATGCTTTAGGCAACGACCGAATTAGTCTTCTTTCCTCAGATGACGTCAGTTTCGTATTCTAATTTCATAGGGTTATAAGGTAATACCGGCCAAAAAAGTGTTGTCAGGACCTCTTATATTTCGCATGATTGTCATGCTTTGATTACTAACAGGTTCGGAGATTACTATGGGTTGGTTTGAGGGAGTCAAAAGTCCCAAACTCAAGAGTTCAAAAAAAACAGTTTCTAGTACCCCTAGTGGCCTATGGAAGAAATGTAATAATTGTGGAGAGATTCTCCAGACCAATAAGTTGAAAGATACTTTTCAGGTGTGTCCGTATTGCGATCATCATTTTAGGTTGTCGGCCATCGATAGAGTTGAGCTTTTAACAGACAAGGGTAGCTTTAAGCTAAGTGGTCAAGGCCTGACGACTGTAGATCCTCTACGCTTTCACGACAAGAAATCCTATCAAGATCGTCTTGACCAAGCTCTCGAGAAAACTGGTCTTAATGACGGAACCCTTTGTGGTATCGGTAAAGTGAATGGTTCCGAAGTTTCTTTAGGAGTCATGAATTTTCAATTCATGGGTGGCTCAATGGGAGTTGTCACTGGAGAAAAAATTGCTTGGGTTATGGATCAGGCCTTTGAGAAGAAAATTCCTGCGATTGTCGTTTGTTGCTCTGGTGGAGCCCGTATGCAAGAGGGGATTTTGTCTCTTATGCAAATGGGAAAGACATCAGCTTCTCGTCAACGCTTAAAAAATGCTGGTATTCCTTTTATTAGTGTCCTAACTGACCCTACAACTGGTGGTGTGGCCGCATCTTTTGCTATGTTGGGAGATGTAAATATTGCCGAACCTAAGGCACTTATTGGGTTTGCTGGTCCAAGGGTTATTGAACAGAGTATCCGCCAGACATTACCTGAAGGCTTTCAAAGAAGTGAGT
>JAUIBX010000220.1 GCA_030427595.1 Bacteriovoracia bacterium
TAATATTGGAGAAGGTTTAAAGGCACTAGAAGACAAGGGCTTTCCTGTTCTCGTCAAAGACGCCAGTCTTGGTGGTCGCTTCCCCGTGATGTGTGTCACTTTGATGAACCCTAAAACCGGTGGGGTCTATGCTTCCTTTGGGGCCCACCCTAATTTTGAAGTGGCCCTTGAAAGAAGCCTCACAGAACTTCTTCAAGGGAGAAGTTTTGAAGGGCTAGATGAAATGCCGGCCCCCACGTTTAACTCTGTGGCCGTTCAAGAGCCCAATAATATCGTTGATCATTTTATTGACTCAACCGGTGTGGTCTCCTGGCGCTTCTTTTCTTCAAAAGCTGACTTCGAATTTAGCCATTGGAATTTTCAAGGCACCACTCATGAGGAATTTGACTACCTTATGGGTCTCTTTAAAGAGCTTGAAAAAGAAGTCTATATTGCCGACTACAATGATCTTGGAGCTAATGCCTGTCGCATTTTAGTTCCAGGCTACTCTGAAATCTATCCGGTGGATGACCTCATCTGGGATAATAATAATCGCGCTTTGGCCTTTAGAGAGGATGTCATCAATCTTCACAAACTCACTTCTGATCAAAGAGTTGAGCTTCTTGAGCGTCTCGAGGAATATGAGCTTGATGACTATATGCCCATCTCAGAACTCATTGGCATGGCCTTTGATGAAACAGATGCTTGGGGTCGCCTGACAGTAGGAGAACTCAAAGGCCTTCTCTATTTATCATTAGAAAACTATGAAGAGGCCAAAATGCAGGTGGATCTCTTTTTGAGTTTCAATGATTCCACTCCCGAGAGAAGGCGCTTCTATCAGGTGTTGGCCGTTCTCTTAGAGTGCCACCTTGAAGAAGACCTTGATTACCGAGACTACTTGAGCTCCCTTAATAAGCTCTATGGCGAGGAACTTGTTGATAACGCCCTAAATGTCCTTAAACATGAAGAACCTTTCTATGGTCTAAGACCCACGGCCATGGACCTCACGGGTCTTCCTAAGCACAAGGAACTGGCCTCTAGTTATGCTAAGCTCCTGAAAAAGCGTCAGCTTTAGAACGATAAGTTGGCCTTCAAAACCACATTGACGAAAATTTGAACAACTTAAGTGTCACTTTTCTAAAGGTTCACTGTAACTTTTTCTCAAGTAAACAATCCCTTTCAGAACTCCCTTAAAATTACTTCAACAACAAACTCAACAGAAGGAATACTGATGAAAAAGACCCTCATCACGGCGATGACTCTCATCCTATGCTTTTCAGCTCAGGCGCAAAGCTCTTATACCAAGGCCCTCAAAGGGAAAAGTTCAACGAAATCAACCAGAACCTCTAAAGCAAATATAGCAACCGAGTCCAATGAAGAAAAAACTCTGATCTTTCAAGGTGGTCTTCTTGCCGGTGACCTCGGTTCAACTGAAGAAGGTGTTACTGAAACCATTGACCTCAATGGTGTTGCTGTCGACTTTGGTCGCCTCTATAACTTTACTCCTCTTATTGAAGGAACCACCTCTCTTGGTCTAAGAAGCTTAAGTGCTGATATTGAAAACCTTGATGATGATGCTAGAGGCTGGGACCTTCTTGATATCTCTATTAAGCAAAAGATTTCTCTTATTGCTGAAGCCTCTGACTTTCTAAGGATTAAGCCTTTCATTGCTGGTGGTATCGGTCGTGGTCTGCAAACTATCACCCTGCAAATCAACGATACGGATGCTGTTGGTCAGCTTGACCTTGTTGATGGCTACACTCGTGTAAACTATGGTGCTGGTATCGACTTTGAATTTTCTAATGGTGTGACTCCCTTTGTTCAATACCAAATCTCTCGCTTAAACCTCGACAATGAGCCTAAGCTTGAAGGTACCGTTAATGGCGTTAATATCAACGAAGACATACCTCAAGGGGAACTTGAATTAGCTGACCTTGAAACCAAAGTCCTCATGATTGGTGTTGGCTACCGCTTCTAAAACCTGTTTGCAGGGAAAATAAATGTTTTCCCTGCACAATTTTCCAGTCAACAAAGTTAAGGCCAAAACCTTCTTTCAATAAATTGACCAACCTACCTAGTTTATACACATTTGCGAAAACTGGTTTCTCATATTTTATAATTTTCTGATCTGCCCTTATACTTTTCTCAAACACATTTTCAGAAAGGAATCTTATGAAATTTGCAGTTTTCATACTAATGATCTTTACTCTTTTTAGTGCACAATCTTTTGCTAATCAGCCAGATAAAACAAAAGAAGAAATTAGTTCTTTGGGGGGAAAAAGTGAGTTAACAGCTCAAGAGCCAGAAGAATCAGAAAATAAAAATGTCCTTATTCAGGGAGGATTCTTTAGTGGGGATATAGCCTCTGCAGCAGGCAATAATAAACCTGATATTGATCTAAATGGCTTTGAGCTCTTTGCTGGTAATGTTTATAGTTTGACTTCATTTATGGAGGGAGTAACTTCATTGGGAGTCCGTGTCCATAGCGTGGATATTGGTGAGCAGAAGTTTGAAGTCAGAGGCTGGGACCTGCTCGACTTATCCATTAGCCAAAAGCTATCTTTTGTTATCCAAGCAGGAACAAAATTAAAGTTAAAGCCTTTCCTTATGGGTGGACTAGGAAGAGGTTCCCAAAAGATTACTCTTCAAGTTTCGGAGGATGAATTTAATGATCAAGCAGAACTTAAAAATGAATACACTCGAGTTACTTATGGAGCAGGAATTGATTTTGAGTTCTCAAACGGTATTACTCCATTTTTTCAATATCAAATTTCGCAAATCAACTTTTCAAATGAAACAGAAGTCGTTGGAAACCTTGGTAGTGTGACGATTGACGAGTCCCTAAACAGCTCTGGTGATAAACTTCAATCACAAGTCGCTATGCTTGGTCTTGGCTACCGCTTCTAATAAAGTTAACCTAGGGGGCATGAAACTAGAACTCAAGGCCTTGTATGGTCGAGACATTGCCCCCCATCTTTCCTCTCTCGCCAAACTTCGAATCACCATTTTTAAAGAATACCCCTATCTCTACGACGGTAACCTCACCTACGAAGAAAAATACCTCAAACGCTACAGTGACTGTGAAGACGCTCTCATCATCATGGCCCTTGATGAAGGGACACCTGCGGGCATGAGTTCTTGCTTGCCGATGGCCTATGAGGACGAATTTCGCGCGCCTTTTCTCAAGCATCAAATTGACGTCAATGAAGTCTTCTACTTTGGTGAGTCCATTTTATTACCTAAATACCGTGGTCATGGGATTGGTAAGCGCTTCTTCACTCTGAGAGAAGAACATGCCAAGAGTATCTTAGGAGATCATCTTAAGTACACGGCTTTTTGTGCTGTTAATCGCCAGCACAAACCACCCAAAGACTATCAATCACCCGAGCCACTGTGGCTTAAGCGCGGCTATCAAAAATATCCGGATTTGGTAGCGACCTATCACTGGAAGGACATAGGTGACGATGAAGAGACGCCTAAGACCTTAACTTTTTGGCTTAAAGAGCATTCATAAAGAAGTTATTCACGAAGAGCAGCGTTTCATACTTCATGTCACCAAAGAGAGGGTCAAGATGACCGCCAGAAGGTAGCTCAAAGTAAGGTGCCTTTTGAGAGTGGGCCTCATTTCTAATGGCACTTGCGCTGGCGATGGGATCACTCTCTCCCGCCACATAGGCAAAGGGAATCAGACGTTTTTCTTTAAAGAGAACCACAGAAAGTGAAGAGTCCCCTTCTCTTAGTTCATCACCTAATTCACGAATCTGATCACGCACTCCAGAGGGAATGGACGAGATACCAAACCTAACCAGAGAGCCCACATTATAATCGTCGTGGTCGTGGTAAGGCATATGAAAGACAATATTCATAAAGCTCTTAAGAACAGGAAGCCTTAGACTCCAAGAATTTAACTCGATGGTTTTCACGATAATATTTTCAAAGGTGAAGCGGTCTTCCTTAATGGTCTTAGTTAAATCCCCAAGTCCATACACTGTACTTGTGGGGAGGTTTTCAAAGATGGGCATAAAGTTTTCAAGAGACTCATTCTCTGTCCCATTGGGAGAAGCCAGTGACACGAAGGCCTTTACCATTTTTGAAGCTCTTCTCTTCGCCTTATAGTCGATATAGTAGCCCTTGCCTCCTTTCTTTAAACCAAAGAGATAAATCTTAGAGATGATGCCACCTAAAGAGTGTCCAATAAGATAAGGCCTCTTACCGGTAGTAAGAGAAACCTTCTTTAGCATATGGGGCAGGGCCTCATGGGCCAGCTGATCGAGGTTCCTTTCGTGGGGGACGGACCAACGAAAGGCCCACACTTCATAACCCATGCGATAAAGGGCGGGACCAAAGTCCATCCAGTTGTGGTGATTACCACCAATGCCATGAAGGAGAACGACCACAGGGGCACCTGAGCGCTTTAAACGAGTGTAGGGATAATTCACTTTTCCTAGGCTCAATTCTTTGTGCTCGGCCCTAAGCCATTCGTCTTCAACGAAGTTGGCAGCAACCACGCTGGCACAAAGGAGAAGAAAGAATGTTAATAAGATCGATTTAAAAAACTTTCCTGTAAGCTTCATGGGTGTCCCTTTTTATGCGGCACTTGAGCTTTTATCGTAGGACGTTAGGCGCACCTTGGCAAAACTTTACAAGCTTGTGAAAGAATGCGCGTGGCGCAAACTTCTCCCCTCGACCCAGATGCCTTTGCCCCTTACACTAAGCCTATGAAATCACAAATACTAAAAACAAGTCTGCTTCTTTCCTTTCTCCTTCCCAGTGCACAGGCTGGCCTCAACCCTAAGAGGGAGAGGCTCTTTCATTGCATGAACTTTGGCCGTATCAACCAAGTGGAAGAACTCTTCATTGTTAAGTCCAAACTAGGTCGCAATCAGTATTACGAAGTTGAAGTACCCTATAAGAATTTTGATGATGAAAAGAAGACCTATTGGAAGAAGCTTAACCTCATCGAAACTTACGAAGGTCGAGTTCTCACTTTCACTACGGGGAATGTGCGTGTGAAAATCAATCGCGTCTTTCCTGAGGAGAAGAAGTACCGAAGCTTTGTGCGTCTACCAAATTTTGATATCCATTCCCAAGACTGGAAGTGCAAGGACTACTAAGTTTACGTTATAGGTCTTTTGAAATTCGAGAAAAGAAACGCCTTAAAGACTCCAAGGCCTGCTCTTCACTTAGCCCCCATGTTGGGGCTATTTTTTTTGCCAAACCTTTAAGAGGAGTATGGCCATCCACGAGAGAAAGAAAAGTGGCATAGACCTTATGGGTTTCCCGCATGACCATCATCTCTTCACTTAAGGGAATGGCCCTATCACTATTTTCAAGCCACTCATGACCTTGCACAGGAGCAACGATAGGAACTTTAAACTCACCCACCTTTTTAAAGAGGCGGCAATAGGTATTTTCTTTACGAGCGTGTTGAGAGTGAGGGTTATCCATATAGGCCATCACTTCTTCATTCGCCCCTTCCTTAGAAAACCCAGCAAGTTTACTTAACTCTTCAAGTTCTTCTATGGAGTAGTGATGGGCAGCTCTTTGGTGGGTAAAGCCCAATGGCCCAAAGAAGAGCCAACTTCCACCAGGCTTAAGCACACGATATATTTCCTTCATGAGAGTCTCTGCTCCATGGGGAAGAATATCCACTAGCCAAGGAGTCATCACACAGTCTACCGATTGGTCTGGGTGAGGAAGTTCAGTGGCATCGGCCAAGAGAAAGCTTAGTCCCTCTTTGTGCTCATCTTTTGAATTCTTCTTAAACTTATTGAGGATGAGGGAATTCTCCTGCCCTAGTGGGGCAATTGGAAAATCATAGAGCTTAAGGCCCTTTCCAAAGAGGTATTCTTTAGCACTCACAAGGAGAAGAGGATTGATATCAATGGCCTCAGTTTTCTGAGAAAGGCCCGCCTGATGAAAATCAAAAGCAAGTCGACTGGCGCCACTTCCTAGAACCAGAGTTTTTTCAAAAACGTCATGACCACCAAGTGTCTTCTTAATAAGTTCTATAGAGGTTTCATTTTCTTTGTCACCCCAAATCCAGTCACGGTGAATATTATCAATATAGCTTAAGAGGTCTTGCTTAAAGAAAAGCTCACTAAGAAAGTCTGGTCCCACCCTATTGGCCGTCTCTTCAAATATTTTAAGAGGGCCCATCAGTGTTTCTAGAAATTTCGCCTGTTCATTCTTGGCCTGAGAAAGCTTTCTTAATTTCTTTCGTGTGCTCTCAAGGGGAAGCTCACCCAATCCTTG
>JAUIBX010000221.1 GCA_030427595.1 Bacteriovoracia bacterium
CGTAACTCGGTCCCATCTTGAAAGTCTTCGATAACATCAACGGCCGTCAAGAAACCGATAAAACTCAATAAAAGACCAATAAGAATGCGTTCTTTTTGTGACATTTTTCCCTAGGTCAAATGACCCACCTTTTTCTCTAAGCAATTGATATTAGCCAATTATAGGCCTGTTGTCCCATGGATTGAAGTCTTAATTATAGCGATTATGGAGTTAGAAAATGTGTGAGCCCACCAATACATGACAAATGGTGAGGAGGACCCATGACAGAATACTCTCATACTAAAAGCACCAGATTAGAATTCCTCAAAAAGACACTTAAAACGAAGCCTTTTTTCATTGCGCTTGGCGTCCTCAATATCCTCATCTTTCACTATGCTATTTGGCGCCTGTTTTGGTTTCTATACGACAGTTCTGGCCGCCAAATATTTACCTCATGGCCAGAGGCCCTTTTGATCAATACCTCCTTGATTCTCTTCTTTAGCGCACCTCATAGTATTCTTCTTAATGCAAAGGTAAAGAGGTTCTTCTTTAAGGCCATGCCAGCGTCTCTGTATTCCACTTTCTACTCCCTGCACTCCTGTATCGCCATTATTATGCTGGATAGCTTTTGGATGGACTTTGGAACAGGCAACGCCCTCTATCAACTCCAGGGCCAAGCTCAATTCTTCTTTCACATCCTCTATGGCGCCAGCTGGCTCTTTATGTTGTGGGCCATGATTTCAACAGGACTCTTTCGCCAGTCGGGAATTGAAGAGTGGTACCTCGCCCTAAAGGGCAAGAAGATTAAGAATTCTTTGGCCACCCATGGTGCCTATGCCTTTTGCCGCCACCCTATCTATGCCGCCTTTATCGCTATGATTTGGACAAGCCCCAATATGACCTATGACCACCTCTTTCTGAGCTTGAGTTGGACGCTCTACATTCTTTGGGGAGCGGGTCAAAAAGAAAAACGCCTGATGAGAAATAAGGGCTATCAACGCTACGCAAATGAGGTGATGGCCTTTCCCTTTATAAACAAAATGTTCGATAATTTCCTCGTGCGCATACTTTGGAGGATTTCTCTATGAAAAATTTCTTAATGGCCTCTTTGTGCCTCTTCCTGGCCCTATCTTTTGGAGTTGCCCAGGCAGAGGAAATTTCAGGAAAGAAAACATTTCCTGATTTTTCAGCCGCCGAAAAAGCAGCACACCTCACATGGATTGTTGAAAGTACAAAAGTAGGCCTCTTTTCTAGCGATGTTTACGGCCATGTTTTGGATTATGAATACAGCGCTGACTATGATGAAAAGACGGCAACTCTTAAAAACCTCACCTTAAGCTTTCCCATTGTCGCCATGAACTCCGACTCGGAGTCACGCGATAGCAAGCTTCATACCCTTTGTATGGGCAGCCCAACCTACGACAAAATCAAAGTGGTCTTACCTGGCCCCATTTCACTCAAAGAAAAGAGAAAGCGAGTCTATCAAGGGCAAGCCTATATTCGTGGTAAAGTTAAGCCATTTACCATAAAGGCCCTCGCAAAAATCATCAATGAAGAAGGACAAAGAGTTCTTCATTTTGAAGGAAAGTCTGTCTGGTCCCTACAAAAAATGGAAATCCCCGACCCTAGCATTGCGGTCGCCAAACTTTCAGACGCCATTAGAATAAACTTTAGTGTGCCCCACACTTTCAAGGAGCCTTAATATGCCAGCTTTCGTTGCCGTTGAGACGGCCTTCCCTAAAAATTACTACACTCAAGACCAGATCATTGATGCCCTTAAAAATATTTGGAAGGAAAAGGTTAAAAATACCAAACGCCTTCAAAGTATTCAGGAAAATGTATTAGTGGGAGGGCGTCACCTTAGCATGCCTCTTGAAGATTACTTTAAAGGCAAGACCTTTGGTGAAAGAAATCATCACTTTATCCAAACAGCAGTGGATCTTTTAGAGGAGGCCTCAAAGAATATTCTAGGAAGGTACCATCTTAGGGCCCAAGACATTTCCTCCCTTTGGAGTAACACAGTGACGGGTTTTGCGATTCCCTCCCTTGAGGCCCGTTTAATGAACCGCCTGCCCTTTGCCAGTGATACCAAAAGAGTGCCTCTCCTTGGTCTTGGTTGTATGGCAGGAGTGGCCGGCATAAACCGAGTCAATGACTATCTAAAGGCCTACCCCCATGAGGCCGTTCTCTTCTTATCGGTTGAGCTTTGTTCACTCACCTTTCAAGTTGAAGATATTAGTGTCGCCAACCTCGTATCAACCGGCCTATTCGGTGATGGGGCGGCAGTGGTTCTTATGGTCGGTGATGAGCACCCCCTCGCCCACAGCGCGCCTCTTCATATTCTCTCTAGTGAAAGTGTTTTCTTTCCTGAATCCGAAGATGTCATGGGCTGGGATGTAGGAGAGACCGGTTTAAAGATCATCCTCAATAAGAATGTGCCTGACGTTACTGAAAATCAACTAGCAGGCCCCCTTAAGAGCTTTCTTAAGAAACACAACCTGCAACTTAATGACCTTCACAATGTCTTGGCCCATCCTGGTGGTCCAAAGGTCTTATTGGCCATGGAGAAAATTCTAGACCTGCCTCAAAAAGGCCTCACCCACTCATGGAATAGCCTCAATGAAAGGGGCAATATGTCCTCTGTGAGTGTCCTCGATATTTTTAAACGCCATCTAGATGAATATGAAGAACAAAGTCGAAAGGCAAAAGGAAAGATGGCCCTTTCTCTGGCCATGGGCCCTGCCTTTAGTGCGGAGATAGGCTTACTCAAATGGAATTAATATTTAAAGGCCTCATCATTTTTACGATCATCCAAAGGCTTTATGAGTTAAAGGTGGCCAAGAGGAATGAAAAGGTCATTACCGCTAAAGGAGGAAAAGTGCTGCCTGAAAAGAATTATCTTTTCATGGTCCTTCTCCATACTTCGTGGTTATTAAGTCTAGTATACTTTGGCTTCTTCAAAGACCTTACCTTCTCCCCTGTAATCTTCACCACGGCCCTTCTTTTCTTTCTTGCCGGTCAATGCCTAAGGATTGTCGCCATTAGAACTCTAGGAGAAAGGTGGTCAACCCGGGTTATGGTCTTACCAGAGGCTCCCGTCATCAAGTCAGGCCTCTTTAATTCGATTCGCCACCCGAACTACCTGGGAGTAGTTTTAGAGATAGCGGCCCTTCCCCTCATTGCAGGACTTTGGGTCCATGCTCTGACCTTTAGTATTCTCAATGGCATCATTCTCTTTTTTCGTATCCGCTTTGAAGAAAGAATGTTGGATCAATTCAACAATTACCACGAGAGCTTTAACTTAAGGCCAAAAGAAGGTGACTTATGAAAGTTGCTGTTGTTGGCGGAGGCCCCATCGGTCTCGCTCTGGCCCTTATGCTGGCAAGAGAAAATCATGAAGTTCACCTCTTTGAAAAAGGCTCATGGCCGCGTGATAAGGCCTGTGGTCAAGGACTCATGCCCTCTGGCCTTAAGATTCTAGAAGAGCTCGATATCACATTTAAAGAAGGAGAAGACTGTTATTCATTTCAAGGTGTCGACTATATTGATGGCCCTTTTAATATCCACGGTATCCTTAGAAGGCCCGGTGTTGGCATTGAAAGAACAGTCTTAAGTGACAGGCTTGTGAGTAAGTGCCGTCAAAACCCCCTTATCACCCTCCATGAAGAAACAACTATTCTTGGTATATCCAATTACCCCAATCAAGTGGAGCTCAAATGGTCAAATGGCAAGGAAAGATTCCACTATGCCTTTGCCTGTGATGGCCTCCATTCCCCTTTAAGAAAGAAGCTCGCCAACAGGAAAGTGCGCACTGGTGAGTGGCGCATGGGTGCACGAGAGCATTTCAACGTCAAACCTTGGAGTCAAAATGTAGAGGTCTACTGGCAAGATGGGATCGAAGCCTACGTGACTCCCGTCACAAATGAAAAAGTGGAAGTGGCCTTCCTATGGTTTGAAGATGCGATTTCCCCAAATGGTCCTCTCAAAGAGGCCTTATGGCAGCGCTTTCCTGAGCTTAGAGAGAAATGTCCACAAAAGAGTGCACAAGGAGACTTTCGCGGTCATGGACCCTTTTCAACCTATGCTAAAGATATATTAAAAGAAAAAGTCTTCTTTGTAGGAGATGCCTATTGCTTTCTCGATGGCATCACAGGAGAAGGCCTCTCTCTCGGTCTCAAAGGCGCACAAATCCTCGCTAAAAACTTCACGAAATGGAATTGGTGGCATGCTCTTGTATTTAGAATGCATTATTTTCACTATAAAGCGATGGTTCGCCTTGCTCTAGGTCTCTCCTATAATAAAAGATACCGCCGACTTCTCTTTAGGTTAGTGCAAACAGCACCTAAAAGTTTTAACATGATCTTAAGACTTAATGACTTTTAAAGGAAATTTTTGGAATCTCATTCCCCCAATAAATATAACCTTCCCTTTGCTCGCCTAGGCCTCATCTTTTTGATAGGCCTTACTCTCCTTAGTCTGGCCTTTACTCAAGACCTTAAACAGAAAAATGAAGAAACACTTTTTTTAACAGCAGAAGGTCAAAAGGATTACTCCCACTTCATTGAGAACTTCCATATAAAGCCTGTGGCCATTGGTGCCCATCCTTATAAAGAAGATAACGAGGGCGAGCTCCTTTGGTCAAAGTTTGAAAAAATATGTGAAGGAAAATGCCACCTCTTTGACCTAGGAAAGCTTGCAGGCAACTTGAAAGAAGAACCTTCAAAAAAAGAGAAAGCCTTTCTCATGTTGGCCTCTGAAGAGAGTGATCGCACCACCTTTAAAGAAGTCCTTAAAAAGTTAATTCAAGATTTTCCCCTCATCGAACTTTCAGGTGTTCCTTTTACCAATATTCTATTGGACCAATACTCCCAAACAATTAAGAAGACCTTATTTCCTGCTCTCTTTGCCGGCCTCTTTATCCTTCTCACCCTTTATTTTCGCTCTCTCCCAGAGGCCCTCGTTGTCTTCTTTCCCGGTCTCATGGGCGCCGGTCTATCCCTATTGGCGACAAAGACCTTCTATGGAACATCAAACCTGATCACCTCCATCATCCCCCTTCTGATTTTTGTTATTGAGTTGAGCTTAGTTCTTCATATTCACGAAACAGCCAAGGAGTTTAAAGACCTCCCTGGCGCCCTTAGAGAAAAGAAAGAACCTATCATTTTGATGGTAGTGACAACTTTCATCGGCTTTGGCTCACTCTTTCTTAGTGAACTCAAGGCCATTAGTGACTTTGGGATTTTAGCTGCTTTCCTGATTCTCGCGGCCACGACATTAACTCTAGCGTGGCTTATAGCAGTTCACTATGGACTAAAAGCTCCATGGCACAACAAATGGAAAATCAAAGACCAACCACAAATTCCCCTCTCTAAGATTTCCCAATTCTGGTCCACCAAAAAAATTATTCTCTTTAGTGTGGTGAGTTTAACTCTAGGTCTCCTTTCTCTTTCGCAAATTTCTATTATCACAGATGCCAGTCGCTACTTTCCAAAAGAGTCAGGACTTAAAGAACAGATGGATCGCCTCGCCAAGGATTACCTAGGAACCCCCATTATGGAGATACTTGTCCCCTTAAAAGAAGATAGCGGCAAAGAGCTGTATAAAGAGCTCTCTACTATCCATCTTTTGGAAGAGCGCCTTAAAAAAGACCTCAACCTAAACCTCATGAGTATCAACTCCCTTATTAAATTAGTGAATAAGCGCTACAGCGGTTTAGAAGAATTGCCCGCCAATCGCATGGCCTACTTTGGCCTCAAAGCTCAGGTTCCCTCATCACTAAGTGAAGGTTACCCAACTGAAGATTTTTATCGCATCACCATTTTGGGTCAAAATACCAATGTCGATCGCTATGAAGAGGTCCTAACTTCCATTCAAAAAATCTTAAAGGAAGAGAATTTTAATGGAGTTCATTTTAATGGCCTTTACTACCACCTCATGCGGGCCCAAAAGAAAATGATCACCGTTCTCTTTAAGAGTTTCTTTACCAGCCTTCTTCTGATTTCTTTCTTAAGTTGGCTCTACTTTAAGTCTCGTCGCATTTTCTTATTATTTATGGTGGTCAATATTCTACCCGTACTCGCCTCATTCCCCTTACTGTGGCTCTTTGGGCTTTCCTTCAATATTGCCACCGTTATGACCTATTCCATTTCTCTAGGACTCATTGTGGATAGCTCATTTCACATCATCCACGCCCTCAAAAAAGAAGACATCACCCTCAACTTTTACCACCAGACAGTTGTGACCCCTATCCTTGTG
>JAUIBX010000222.1 GCA_030427595.1 Bacteriovoracia bacterium
TTCTTTTCTTATTTTAATAAGAAGCCTAAAGTCTTTGCTCTCATGGTTTTAAACGTTACCCGCTTAATCACAAAGAGGCTCAAAGGCTCAAACCAAGTGATTCAAAAACTCAATGCTGAACTTTCTAACTTAAAGGCGGACAAGGAAGCGGCCTAAGGCATCGGCCAACTTCTTCACATCCACATCTTTCGGCATATGCAAAAAGGCGCACTTATTTTGACCTAAAGAGTAACTTAGGCCATAGAAGAAAGTTTGATTACAAATATAGGTACCCGCACTAAAGCTAAGCCTAGCATTCATGCCCTCTTCCTTTAAAAACTCGGTTAACTCTTCAACAGGAAATGTCGCCATCTGGGCCAGAGGAAGCTCCGGTATAAGAGCTTCTCCCTCATGATATTTGACGCCCGCATTGTCGGCCCGATCTGGACTATAAAGCCAGTTGAGGGCGATTTTTTCTGGCATGATTTCCTCGCGACTCGCGGCCAGCCCCGTGAAGAGAACGGCATCGTAAGAACCAAGCTCCAAATCCGCGAGCAAGTCAGGAATCTGCGAAAATATTACCGGTAAAACCTTGGTTTCAACTTCCCAGCCCTCAACTTCAAGACCAGAAAACGCCTCACACAACTTCTCACTGGGGTTCTCATCATGAGTATGAAAAGCACCGTAACCTGTTAAAAGTATTCTCTTTTTTGAACTCAAGCGAAGTCCTCTTTTTTAACCCAAGTAGGGCGGCCCAAAAGATGGTCAATTCCATAAACCGCGACAACTCTAAGTATATGAAATTATGTCAGTTTCCTCAAAGAAATTATAATATTGCCGATACGAATATATGAACTGATTTCGTCCAGGAGAAAATTATTCTCTACAAAAAGTCTTTCACTATTTTTGTTAGGCCTTTCCCTACTTGTTGTTATGGGTTCCTGTGCGCCAAAACCAAAAGAGGCCCAAACAAAAGTGAACCTCCTCTCCTCTTTGGCCGTGAATAACATCAATATGGATGGGGGAGCTATCATCTATGGTCAATCAGATAAAGGAGAATCCTGGGCCAAAATCTTCAGAGGTGGCAATGAATTTGTTATCGAGATGGCCTTTGGAATTTGGAATTTCACGATCATTACCTACTCTGGTCCATATGACTTACAAGGACCTGTAGAATGTGGTCTCGTCAATAACGTAAACATAGCTAATGTTAACGAAGTCATCGATATCAAAATCAATGGCGACTTTTGTACAGAGGCGGGCTTAAGAAAGATCTCCGTTAAACCCTGTGGCCTGGCGCTCCTCTTACAACATGTGGTGGTGTCGGTGGTGATGGTGAGATTCTCTCTCTTAAGCTTAGAATAAATGCTCACAGCAACTCAGAAAATAATGGTGACTTCCTTTCTACTGCCTGTATCAATAGTGGAGACTTTGAAACTGGACAATACCTCTTACCAACGGGTCTTACCATTACAACTCAACAAAATTTCACACTTGAGACCTTTCCTCAATCAGACTGCACAGCCGCTGCCTCTTTAATACAAGGAAGCTCCTTATCGGATGCAGGAGAACCTAGATCGATATTCTATCAGGCCATCAGTGACACTGAGGGGTTTCTTGTCCTCAACAATAACTACAAGGCCCCTGCTAACCTCATCATAAGTGATGGGCCTTTATACGACTTTGGAACCACTGGTGTAGGGAGCACAACATCCCATTCTTTTACCATTACTAACACAGGGGATATGCCGGCGACTTCTACATCTATTGCGGGAAGTTTAGGGGCTCCGTTTAGTATCGCCGATAACACTTGTGGCCCAACTCTAAAAAGTGGCGACTCATGCACGATCACCGTAAATTATGCCCCAACAACACCAGGGGCCTATCAGGACAACATTACTATTCAGTATGACAATGGTGTCAGCACCGTCAATGCAAAAGGTAGTGTAAAAGGCAAAGCTGTCGAAAAGAAGATGGTCTCCACCTGGCGTGTGGGTGATGGAAATTTTGGCGACGGCGACCGTACGGTCACGCTGCCGCTCCCCCCCGACTTTAATTACAACTTCACTGTTGACTGGGGTGATGGCACTAGTAACACCATCACAGCTAGGGATCAAGCCACGCATACCTATGGAGGTACAGGTACCGGCGAATATAAGATCACGATTACGGGGACAGTCGAGGCCTGGTCCTTTAACAATACCGGCGACAAAGATAAGATTATCGCTGTCGAAAGTTTAGGAGTACTTGGCTGGAAAAACTTAAAGCGTGCCTTTTATGGCTGTACTAACCTTGAGAGCTTTGCCGGTGGAGAAACCTCAATGGTGACAGACATGAGTTTAATGTTTACCGGTGCCACGAAGCTCACCTCTCTTGACCTCTCAAGCTTTGAAACTTCTAATGTCACAAATATGGCCTCTATGTTTCAAGGTGCTTCAGCACTTACCACCCTCCTTGGCCTCAAGGATTTTAATACTTCTCAAGTGACTGATATGCATAACATGTTTAGCGGTGCTTCAGGACTCACCTCTCTTGACCTCTCCAATTTTGACACTTCTCAAGTGACTAGTATGGCCAATATGTTTAGTGAGACTTCAGCACTCTCCTCTCTTACCCTCCCCCCACAATTTAGTACTTCTAGCGTGACTAACATGGCAAATATGTTTTACGGGGCTTCAGGGCTCACCTCTCTTGACCTCTCAATGTTCGACACCACCAATGTGACAAGCATGTCTGCTATGTTTGCCTTAGCCTCAGGACTCGGAACCCTTGACCTCTCAAGCTTTAACACTTCTAAGGTTACTGACATGAGTAATATGTTTAACGGCGCTTCAGGGCTCACCACTCTTGACCTCTCAAGTTTTAATACTTCTAGCGTGTTTAGCATGGCTTATATGTTTAACGGTGCTTCAGGGCTCACCTCTCTTGACCTCTCAAGCTTTGATACGTCTAGTGTCACAAACATGCTCGCTATGTTTAGAGATGCTTCAGCACTCACCACTCTTGATCTCTCAAATTTTAACACTTCTCAGGTTACTGACATGAGGTCTATGTTTGAAAATGCTTCAGCACTCACCTCTCTTGACCTCTCAAATTTTGATACGTCTAGCGTAACGAGTATGATTCAAATGTTTAAGGGCACTTCAGGACTCAAAAATCTTGTCCTCTCCAACAAGTTTGACACTTCTAATGTAGAATCCATGAACTCTATGTTTAACGGCGCGAAAGGACTCACCACTCTTGACCTCTTAAATTTTAACACTTCTCAGGTTACTGACATGAGTTATATGTTCGCCGATACACATGTACTCAACGATTTAAATATCTCATCTTTTAACACTTCTAATGTCACTAAAATGGAATGTATGTTTTGCTTCGCCTATGCACTCAGTTCTCTAGACCTCTCACATTTTAACACTTCTCAAGTGACCAACATGAGTTATATGTTTCGGGACACCATAAGTCTCACCACTCTTGACCTTAGCAATTGGGACACAAGTGGGGTAACAGATTCTACGAACTGGCTTTTAAATATGAATAACCAGGCTCAGATCATGTGTGACGCCCCAGAAGGACTTAATGGTGTAACCTGTAATTAAGACCAAAAGGTGCCCAAAAGGTGCCAGGTTGAGTTTGGCAAGGACGGCGGCAAGATCTTTAATATTAAAAATCCACAATATATTCACCCATAAAAAAAGGCTCCTTGCGGAGCCTTTCTTGTTTGGAGAGGGTTACGAAAAACTTAGTTTCTTTCGTTCTTAAGAAGACGGGCAGCATCCATTCGTCCTACTGGAGTGAAACGACCAAGCTCTCCATTATCAACCGCAGTAGCGATAACACGCTCACGGATTTCAAGAGGAGTGAGGTTGGGGTTTTCGGCCATAAGAAGACCAATAGCTCCTGCAGCGATGGGACAGGCCATGGAAGTTCCACTCATCTTTTGGTAACGGTCCCCTGGAACTGTCGACATAATGCCTGAGCCAGGAGCAAAGATATGAACTGTTTTCTTACCGTAGTTAGAAAAGCTTGAACGCTTACCAGAACCATCATGAGCACCCACAGTGATCACATTTTCAACTTCGTAGTTAGCAGGATATGTTGGGCGAGCATCGTTGTCCGCTCTTGAGTTACCAGCAGCGGCCACGAAGACAATTCCAGCGTCATGAGCCGCTTGGATAGAATCCTTAAGAGCTTGAGAGAAAGCTCCCCCACCCCAGCTATTACTCATTAGATTCACACCAACTTTAATAGCGTAATCAACCGACTTAATGGCGTGCTCTGTTTCTCCACGACCTGAGTCTGAGAGAAACTTAATCGAAACCATTTTTACGTTATTCATTACACCACGGATACCGCTTCTGTTGTGAAGAGCGCCGATATTACCAGCACAGTGAGTACCGTGACCGTGACCGTCCATTGGATCACCATCATCATTGGCGAAGTCATAACCGTAAACGTCATCAACGTAACCGTTACCATCGTCATCTACACCTTCAACACCATTTTTCTCTGCTTCGTTTACCCACATATTGGCAGCAAGATCAGAGTGTGTGTAATCAACACCCGTATCAATCACAGCGATTTTTACTTCTTTACGACCGCGAGTCAGCTTCCAAACACCTTCAGCGTTGATGTCTTCTCCGGCTTTACCACGGTTGAACCAACCACCAGAATTTCTTCCGGTATTTTTGAAGCCCCACTGATCAGAGAAACGAGCATCTTGGATCGTCTCTTTGTTGCTATCAACAATGGGATTAACTGTGTAAGTTTGACTCTTTTCAACGTACTCAATGGCCGGATCTTGTGAAAGGGCCTCAAGAGCTTTGTCACTAAGTCCTTCTGTTTTTACGGTAAAGAACTTACCAAAAGAGACGTTGAGGTCTTTAACGTCAGTCACAGACTTTTGGCTAAAGAAGCTCACTGATTTTGGAGCCACTCCTGGCTTCAACTTTACAATCAGTTTTTGTGTTGGGGCTGCAAGAAGGCTGGCACTTGAAGCGATGGCCATACCTAAAATAACTTTTTTCATGTTCATCTTCCTTGATGTTTAAAGCTTGATGCTTGTTAATATTGCCGATAAGATATTTTCACTATCTCCCTCAAAATGTGGCAACTGACATAGGCTGACTTTTGAAGATGTAAGGGGATATTAAACAAGCATAAAGATCAGGTAATACAGCCCCATGGCCACAGAAGAAAATAACCAGCCAAACACGCCCCAAGCCTCAAAGGCCCAAGAATCTCAAGAAACCATCGTCAAAGGCCAAAAGAAGGAAAATCCCCTCTTTAATATTGGCTTTAACCTCATCATTCCTACCGTCATAATGATGAAGTTCTCAGGCGACGAGCATTTAGGTCAAGTATATGGATTGGTGACGGCCCTGGCCTTTCCCCTCCTCTATGGCATCTATGACCTCCTTGGAGCTGGAAAGGTCAATGTCTTTTCTCTGCTTGGTCTCCTTAGTATTCTGATGACCGGTGGAATTGGCCTTCTCAAGGTGGACCGTACGTGGATGATCGTTAAGGAAACCGCTTTTCCTCTTGTTATGGGTCTCTTTGTTGTGGGTTCTGAATGGTTTTCAAAACCCATTGTCAGGCGGGTTCTCGATCAGATGATTGATCTTGAAAAGGTACGCGCTGTTTACCAAGAAATTGATCAAGAAGAACATTTTGAAAAGCGCCTCAAAACATCCTCTTATATGTTGGGCTCAACTTTCTTTATCAGTGCCCTTCTCAACTTTCTTTTGGCCTTCTTTGTTCTTGAAGGCCAACCCGGATCAGAAGAATTCGTGAACTCTCTTGGAAAAATGACCGGCCTCTCTTTTCCTGTCATAGCTTTGCCTATGATGATAATGGTGGGTCTCATTCTCTTTTACCTCTTCAATGGTATAAAGAAAGAAACCAATGCTGAGTTAGAAACTTTCTTTCGTCAGTAAATACCATCTTCCCTATAGAGTAGGAGCACCCTATGGCCATGCAGTACCGTAAGCTCGGAACAACCAATGAAGACGTCTCTGTTATTTGCCTTGGGACCATGACCTGGGGCGTGCAAAATACTGAGAAAGATGCCCACGAACAGTTGGACTACGCCTTTGAACAGGGTGTGAACTTTATTGATACCGCAGAGATGTATCCTGTTCCCCCTACTGAAGATACCTACACACTTACTGAGCAATATATTGGCCGTTGGGATAAGCTTAAAACACATAGAGATAAGGTCTTCTTGGCCACCAAA
>JAUIBX010000223.1 GCA_030427595.1 Bacteriovoracia bacterium
CATCTAGGCTTGCAGTATTTGCAGCCGATTTGCACATTCAGCAGGATGCTTTAAAAGTGTCAGCTGAGAACCTCCGATTAGTAATCGAGACAAAAAGGCAACAAGCCTTGAATTCTTAAGAGAACAGGCCCACTTAAGACCAAGAACGAATCTCTTTGGAGCTGTTTTTCGTGTGCGCCATCATTTGGCCATGGCAACTCATAAGTTCTTTGGTGATCGTGGTTTCTATTACCTCAACAGCCCCATCCTGACTGCAGTTGATGCTGAGGGGGCAGGGGAAATGTTTAATGTCACAACTTTTGACCTTCAAAAGGTTCCTCACACTAAGGAAGGTCAGGTGGATTACAAAAGAGATTACTTTGGTAAGGCCACTAGTCTTTGTGTGACAGGGCAGTTGGAAGGAGAGTGTTTTGCTATGGGGATGGGGGCCGTTTATACCTTTGGTCCAACCTTTCGAGCGGAGAACTCTAATACACCTAGACACCTTTCAGAATTCTGGATGATCGAACCTGAAGTCGCCTTTATGGACCTTGAGGGCAATGCAGAGTTGGCCGCTGACTATGTTAAGTATCTGATCAAGTATGCTTTTGATCACGCTAGTGAGGAGCTTGAGGCGCTGAGAAAATATCATCAATTCTCTGCAAAGGGCACCAATGAAAAATATGAGAATCACCTTGAGATACTTGAGAAAGTAGCGGCGAGTGACTTCGAGCAAATCACTTACACCAAGGCGATAGAAATTCTCTCCCAATCGGGTAAGAAGTTTGAGTTTAAGCCAGAGTGGGGCGTTGAGCTTCAAACAGAGCATGAACGTTACCTTGCGGAGGAGTATTTTAAAGGGCCAGTTACCGTCACAGATTATCCTAAAGATTGTAAGGCCTTTTACATGAAACAAAACGATGATGGGAAAACCGTGAGAGCGATGGATGTTCTTGTCCCTGGTGTCGGTGAAATTATCGGTGGCTCTCAAAGGGAAGAGGATATCGATAAGTTGATCACACGTATGGATCAAATGGGTATGGAAAAAGATCCCTTGTGGTGGTACCTCGATCTAAGACGCTTTGGAACAGCTCCGCACAGTGGCTTCGGGCTAGGCTTTGAAAGAGCACTGCGTTATGTGACGGGAATGAAGAATATCAGAGACGTCATTCCCTTTCCAAGGACTCCAAAAAATTGTGATTTCTAACCCCCTGATTGGGCGAAAAATTTCCAAACAAGGTGGTGACTATTCCTGATTGATTGGGTCTAATATGTGAACACAACACACAATATTACGACCAATTCAATCAGGAGACCAGCGTGGCCACAATCGAGACCATCAATCTAGATGATATCAAAATGGAGAACCCTTACTTACGTCTAGGGACTGACGTATCTACCCTAGAAAAGAGTATTGAAACCATTGGTCTCATTGCCCCTCTCATTGTTAATACAGATAATATTCTTCTGGCCGGTGCTCGACGTTGGCAGGCCTTAAAAAATCTTGGTCATACCGAATGTCCCGTTATTAGAGTAGAAAAAGACAGTCTTCATCAAGAACTTCTTTCTATTGACGAGAACCTTGTGAGAAAGGCGCTTAACTCTACAGAAATGGAACAACATCTTTTGCGCGCAAAAGAGATTTACCGTGAGCTCGCTCAAAAAGATGAAATGTTTAAGGAAACTCTTATTCAAAAAAGACGCCTTAGAATGGAGCAGGCGAGTGATGGTGAGTTTGAAGGGGCCGAGGCGCCTGAAGAGCTTGATGTTGAAACCCTGGCGACAGAAGAGTTTGCAAATGAGGTTTCTCTTAAATCAGGCCTGTCTCAGCGCCAAATTATCAAAGCGATGGAAAGAGAGGAGAAATCGACGCCATCTCTTAAAGATGCCCGCAAAAGAGGGGAGATTTCCGTTTCTCAAGCGAATGAAATAATTCGTCTCACACCTGAAGAACAGGAAGAGATTCTACCTTATGTCAGTGACCGAACCGTTAGCGAGTTAAAGAAGATCGTAAAGGACGTGAAGAGTTCTGGTGTGGCCGAAGCGATTGAGCGTAGTCAGTCTCAGCCGCATGCAAGAGAATTTAATGAACTTCTTAAAGTGATGAAAAAATCTTTTAAAATTACTGAAGCCTTAAAGCTTGAAGGTGTTCATATTCAAGGACCTGTTCGTCAAGATATGCTCAAATTCTGGCATGAACTAAAAAATAATATGGAAGAAATTCTAGATGAGGACTCGGTTTTTACTCCTGAATACCTAGGTCAAGAAGCATCGTCTTCCCAAGAAAGTACTGCCCCTATGAACTAAGGGGCATTAAATTAATTGAATTTGGCTTTCTCCAAAGTTATTTTTCTCTAACTCAAGGCGGACTGGTATTTGATCAGTAAGTGATCTTACGTGAGAGATGAGGCCAATCTGTTTTCCGCGACTTTGCATTTTCATGAGACAGTCCAAGACCTGTGAGATACTTTCCTGGTCTAGGGTACCAAAGCCCTCATCAATAAAGAAGGATTCAACCTCAGTTTGACCCCTTGTCATTTCTGATAGTCCTAGTGCTAAACCGAGGGAGAGGAGGAAGGTTTCACCACCACTTAAAGTTGAAACTTTTCGGAGTGTGTGTCCCTGCCACTTATCTTTGACGAGAAGCTCTCTTCTCTTGCCTGCCTTGCCATGTATAAGTTCATAACGCCCCTCCGCTAAGGAAGAGATTTCACGGTTCGCCATTTGTAAGAGGGACTCTTCGAGCACCTCAAGCGCAAAGTCCCTAAAAGCATCTTTTAAAAGATAGGGTGATAATTTCTCATAGGTTGTTCTTTTCTTCTTAAGTTCTTGAATTTCTTCTTGGATTTTAAGCAGTTTTTCTTGTTGTTTAGAGTTTTCCTCAATTTGCGTCTTTAAAACGATAATTCTTTCGGAGTTAAATTTTTGGGCGTTAGTGAAGGACTCATTAAATGGAGTGACAATATCTTCAATAAAGGATTTCATGGGAGTTAGGTTTTCAGAGTCGCTAAGGTTAGAGTTAAGGGTTTTTTCTAATCCTTTTAAAAAGTCATCAAAATCTATTACTGATCCATCGCCTTTTATTTCTTCTTTATTAATTTCCTCACTTTCATCATTTTCATGAGTTTTGTAATTCTGACCGTGATAAAGTGCCCTGACCTCGCCTTCAATTAATTTCTCCAAAAGTTCTTTTAGGTTTGCAAGGTAATGAGAGCTGAGCTCTTTACTTTTTTCAATTTGCTCTTTTACCATATTGATTTGGGCCCTCTTTTTCTCATAGGAGACCTCTTTTTCTAAAATAAGGGAATTTGCTCTTTCTAAGTTGCTCGCTAACTCCTTCTCTTTTGCCTCAAGCTCTAACTCAATTTCCTCTGGGTTGTGTGGTAGTTCCTCAATTTGAAACTCATTCTCTATTGCTACCATCTCTTTGGCATACTCATCACTTTCTTTCATCTTTTGAGAAATAACGTCAATGAGTTCCTTTTCTTGTTGCTTAAGATTATCGGTCAAATCTTGCAGGCCTCTTGCCTTAGTCTTGTCCATTTCTATTTTTGAAATTAGGTAGACTTGGTTTTCAAAGTAGGAGAGAGCTTCCTCTAAGTTAAATTCTTTGTCTTTTGGTAAATAAACAAAGAGTTTCTCTTCAATTTGGGAAATTTGAACCTTCTCCTGATCAATTTGACCTTTGATCTGGCCCAGTTGAGAGCTCACATCACTCCATTGTCCTCTTAGCTTTCTTAAGAGCTCTTGGTAATTTTCCATAGTATGGATGAACTTTAGGAGCTGAGGAATATTTTCTTCTGGAAGTGTCTCTATTGATAGAATTTCATGTTCCAAAGCCTTAATTTTATTTTCAAGCTCTTCCTTCTTTTTTCGACAATTCTCTTTCTTTTGTATTTCATTTTGGAGGCCAGTTTCGAGGTGATGGATGTCTTTTTCAATGCCAGCAATGCTCTTTTGCAGGTCAAGAATGAGTCTTTCAACTCCTGTTAGGACAGTCTCTAATCTCTCCTTATCGCTTGCTTGAAGGTAATCACTTATTTCCCTTATTTTTCCTTCTCGAATTTCACTGTCACATACGGGACAATGATGTTGCTCACCTTTTTGTTTTTTGATTAAGTCATAGGCAATGGAAAGATAACTAATACCCTTGAGATCCGTCTTTTCTTCTTCTTTCTTCTTTAGCCTTGCCTGGGACTCCTTAAATTCAGTTTGTTTGGCCTTGATCTTTTCTTCAATATCTTTTAGGTCATACCCCTCTATTTCCTTTATGAGGGTGGTGATTTGCTCCTTGATACTGGAGAGTTCGATATTCTTTTGTCTTAGGGTTCTATTTTTAATCTCAAACTCTTTTGAAAGAGAATGAAGTTGTCTTAACCTTTCTGAATTTCCTTGATTGTCAGTGTTATTAATTTGGCCGACGATAACTTCTAAAGCGTTAAAGCCCCTTATAACTTTTAAAAACGAGTTTTTTGCCTCTTCTATTTTATTCTTAAGATCAGTGCCTTCTTTTTCAAGCTGACTCTTATGTTTTTCTAAGTTTTTAAGATTTTCCAATTTTAACTTGTGGCCTGCCATCAATGCCTGGGCGTCTTGAAAATTAGCTTTGATGGTTTTTATTTGCTTTTGATCATGAGGGATATTGATTTGTTGTGATAGGTCATCAATATTTTTTTGGAGCGCCTGAAACTCAGCTCCATTTTGTTGAAGGCGGTATGTCAGATCGGTCTTTTTTTCTTTATCTGCTTCAATACTCTCATCTAATTTTTTAAATTGTTTTTTTAAGCTTTCCCGCTTTTCACTAAGGGCTTTTGCTTTTGAGATTTTTGGTCTTTCTTTTTTTAGGAGGAGGTCAAATTCAATGACCTGGTTTTTTATACTTTTTTGATCTTTCTTTATCGAATTTAAATCCTTATGGAGAGCTTCTATGGCCAATTCGTCTTTTTGAAGATTCTCAGTGGCCTTTTGGGTGTTGCCAGTGAGCTCATAGATTTCTTTTAAGGTCCTCATTGTTTTTTCAACAATAGGGGTACAGTCATCAAAGAGTGTTCTTTCCTTGTTAAGACTTTCTAATTCGTCCTGGGCCTTTTCGAGATCCTCCTGAGATAGGAGAAGGGTGAATTCGCCTTGTTTTTCCTTTTGCTCAATCTGGTCGTCGAGGTCCTTGATCTTTCTTTTGAGGAAGGGGGAAATTGATTTAAAGCGGTGCTGTCCTAATAGATTTTCTAAGAGGTCCTTTCTTTGGGTGAAAGTTGAGTTGAGAAACTCTGAAAACTGCCCTTGATTTAAAATGACGACTTTTGAAAACTGATCGTAGGTAAGTCCAAGTATGTCCTGAGCGCTTTCTTCTATGGTTTGATTATTTTTAGTTATAACCCTGGTGGTGAGTGGTGTTTTACGGGGTTCTCCATTTTTCTTAAGGACCTGGCAAGTCCAATGAACTTCATATTCATCTCTTCCCTTTGAAAAGGTAAGGTAAATTTCGCCCTTTGGGGCTCCCGTGGTGATGATATCACTTGAGGTGAGTCCCTTTGGATGGTCTCCAAAAATCGCCATGGATACTGCAGTCAAAATAGAAGATTTTCCTGAACCGGTAGGACCAGTAATAGCAAAGAGCTCAGAATACTCACTTATAGCATCAAAGTCGATAGTGTGCTTGCCTTTAAGGCTTGTGATATTTTCTAACTCTAAACGCTTGAGTCTCATGGATTTACCCCTTTTGCATTAAGAACCTCTTGTTGTTTTGATGGCCGTGAGGGGTTGCCTTCTTCTTCGTCAGCTGAGTTATTCTCTTCTGAAAACTGCTCTTCTAGTAATAGGTCAAAGGACGTTTCAAGGTCCTTTTTTTCTTCATGTGACATTTCAAAACTTTCAAGAAAAAGAGAGAAAAGTTCTGCAGTGCTTTTCCCTGCAATATGGCCCATATGAAGGTCTCTTTCCTCTTCCATTTCGTTTTTAGAAATGGCGTAGCTATTAATGAGCTCGACAGGTAATTCCTTAAGGTATTCTCTAATCTCTTCAATGACTGTCGTTGAGTAATCTGTAAGGGCCATTTCAAGAAAGGCGGCCAAGGGGTTTTCTCTTGTAGGGTACTTTTCTAACTCCTGCATAAGGTCTTCTTTAAAGCTTTCGCTATTCGTTTGAATGCGAATTAAAGGCCTAAAGATAGGTATGGGAAGTTTGCTGACTTTAAATGAGCTCTGACCCTCTGGTTGATCATAAACCA
>JAUIBX010000013.1 GCA_030427595.1 Bacteriovoracia bacterium
CATCAAGAATCTTAGCTTCTGAGCTAAGCTTTTCGTAGCCTAAGAAGTTAGTCTCTCCATGCTTTTCTTTTGAGTCATGAAAAACTTTATCATCGAGATTAAGAGCACCTTTCCAAGACTTTCTTGAGTCCTCCTTTCTTTCCTCCATGGCCTTATCAAATTCAACTTCATCAACACTGATACCTTTTTCAGCTAAGATGACTTGAGTAAGATCTAGAGGGAAGCCATAGGTGTCGTAAAGTTTAAAAGCCGAGCGGCCATTAAAAACTTTATCTTTGACGTCCTTTTTAAGTGAATCTTCTAGAAATTTAAGACCAGTATCTAGAGTCTCTAGAAACTTCTTTTCTTCAAGGTTCAAAAACTTTTCTGCCATAGCAGCATTAGCTAGGTTTTGGGGATACTCGTTACCCAGTTCTCTAAGAACAACTTGGGATAATTTGGCGAATGTTCCTTGTGGGACTTCAAGCTCCTTCATGTGACGAATCGCTCGGCGAATAATTCTTCTAAGAACATATCCTCTGCCTTCATTGCTTGGGATGACCCCGTCAGTAATAAGCATGGTGCAGGAACGGATATGGTCCGCTACAACTCGCATGGCAGTTTGGTATTTTTCATCTTGATATTTCTTACCAGATATCTTTTCAAGTTCTTTAATAATGGGGGTAAAGGAGTCAGTGTCGTAATTCCAATATTTTCCCTGAAGGACTGCTGCCACCCTTTCAAGTCCCATACCTGTATCAATGGAAGGGTTTGGAAGAGTCTTTTGACCACCTTTTCCATCTTTTTCAAATTGCATAAAGACTAGGTTCCAGATTTCGACATAGCGAAGTTCATCATCAAGAATGTCTTGATCCTTACCGGGTTTGAAGCTAGGGGTGGCATGGGATTCACCATGGTCATAGAAGATTTCACTACAAGGGCCGCATGGACCCACATCACCCATTTCCCAAAAGTTATCTTTATCGCCTTTTCGGAAAATCTTCTCTTTGGGGACACCGATTTTCTTTTCCCAAATTTCAGCAGCTTCATCATCTGAATGGTGAACTGTCACGTAGAGCTTTTCGGCGGGAATACTAAGTTCTTTTGTGAGGAACTCCCACGCCATCTCGATAGCGCCTTCTTTGAAGTAATCACCAAAAGAGAAGTTACCTAGCATTTCAAAGAAAGTATGATGACGTGCTGTAAGACCAACATTTTCAAGGTCATTATGCTTTCCACCAGCACGGACAACCTTTTGAATGGTGACGGCCCTTTTGTATGAAGGGGTCGCTTTACCAGTGAAAAAATCTTTAAATTGATTCATTCCGGCATTGGCGAAGAGAAGAGTGTCGTCATTTAGAGGAACGAGGGGTGAACTTGGTACCTTTTCGTGACCTTTACTTTGAAAATAGGATGAAAACTTTTCTCTAATCTCTTGCACTTTCATGGGTTGAACCACCAGCTAAAAATTGGTTAAAACAGGCTCAAACCATAGCATAATGTGCTCAGGAAATGAATTTAAGGACTTTTACTCTTCTTCGTATTTTTGAATGATTTGGTCGTAGAATTTGCTGGCATCGCTAATGTTGTGGCCGCGATTTACAGCGTAGCGAAGAGTACGTTCCCTAAGCTTCTTTTTGTTGCTTACAAAGTCGTAATCAATTCGTACTTTTTTTTCGATGAGTTCTCGAAGCTGGTCATTGCCAGTGAGGTCATTTTCACCGGCTACCGCAAAAATCTCTTCCTCTGTTGCGGGGCACATCTCTTGGGACATTTTGTAACTAACGGCGTTAAAAGAGTATCCCTTTCTGAGAAGGCCTTTAATTCTGGCTTCTTTGTAAAGATCCTCTCTGAGGTAGTTTCGCTCAATAAGTTCGTCTAAAACTTCTTCTACGGTACCTCTCTCGTGACCCTTCTCAACAAGTTTCTTTCTTAGTTTGAAACGGGAGTAATCTTTGCGTGCGAGGTGAGCAATTGCGCTGTTGTAGCACTTTTTACGAGGACTATCTTCGTCTTGAAGGTCTCTTTGGTGATCTTTGTGGGGACCTGTTATTTCGTTAAGTTCTTCCATAAAGAAAAAAGCCGCCCAATGGGCGGCTTAGCGTAAAGCTTATTGAATTGTTTTCTTAGTTTTTTTGGCTTTCTTCTTTTCCTCTTGAGGTGGCATTTCATCTTCGATGATTTCACCTTTTGCTGTATCAACATCAGGGCTTGCTGTTGGATCTTTTGCTAGACCATACTTAGCAAGAACCTTGGTTTTGATTTCATTAAGGATATCTGGATTTTCTGCCAAGAAGGTTTTTGAGTTTTCACGCCCCTGACCAATCTTTGCATTATCATATGAGAACCAAGCACCAGCTTTTTCGACAATCCCGTTAGTAACAGCAAGGTCGAGTACATCACCAGTTTTAGAAATTCCTTGTCCATACATGATATCAAATTCAATAGTTTTAAATGGAGGAGCAACCTTGTTCTTCACGACTTTAATCTTGGTGCGGTTTCCGATAACTTGATCACCATCTTTGATAGCACCAGTTCTACGAATATCCATTCTTACTGAACTGTAGAACTTAAGAGCGTTACCGCCAGTAGTTGTTTCAGGGTTACCAAACATTACACCAATCTTCATACGAAGTTGGTTGATAAAGATCACGGTACAATTTGAACGAGAAATACTGCCTGTTAGTTTTCTAAGGGCCTGAGACATAAGTCTTGCTTGAAGACCCATATGAGAGTCACCCATGTCGCCTTCAAGTTCAGCTCTTGGAGTAAGAGCCGCTACAGAGTCAACAATGAGGAGGTCAACTGCACCAGAGCGAACGAGCATATCGGTAATTTCAAGAGCTTGCTCACCAGAGTCTGGTTGAGAAATAAGAGTGTTGGGAATATCGACACCAAGCTTTGAAGCGTATTGTGTATCAAGGGCATGTTCCGCATCAACGAAAGCAACTGTTCCACCTTGCTTTTGAGCCTCAGCTGCAATGTGAAGAGTAAGAGTCGTTTTACCTGAAGACTCTGGTCCGTAGATCTCGATGATTCTTCCCTTAGGAATCCCGCCAATACCAAGAGCAAGGTCAAGGCTTAAGCAACCTGTAGGGATTGAAGGAATCTTATCTTGATTGTCGCTTCCATCAAGTTTCATGATGGCGCCTTTTCCGAATTGTTTTTCGATTGTGGAAAGAGCGAGGTCTAGTGCTTTCTTCTTGTTCGCATCACCTGAAGCGGTTGTTTTTGAAACGGCCATAATGTCTCCTAAAAGTTTAAGTTTTCCTAACTTAAAAAGTGCTGTGCTGTAGTTGTGTGTCCTTCGAATTTAACATCACAAATCTGGCTTGACACCTTTCAATTACTCTCTTGTCTATGCGAGGACGCGTCCTCTAAGAGCTTTGTAAGTGCTTAGATTTGCTACGCTTTTTCTCGCCGCTTCACAAAAATTGCGCACTCAAATAACTCTATTGATTACCATTTTGTGCGTAAGTTATGCGCAAGTCAAGCGTAAATTAAAAAAAGCTTCGGAAAAGATAATCACCGAGAAGAAAGACCAGTCCAGCATAGACTCCGCTAACGATGTCATCGAGGATGGTACCTGCCCCGTGTTTAACCTCTTTATCAAAGTAGGTTGCAGGCCAGAACTTAATGATATCAAAAAACCTAAAAAGACCAAAGATAATCAAGAGGGTGAGCCAAGATTGGTTTCCAGAAAGGGTGAAGAGCCATGCAGTCCACATACCGAGGACCTCATCCATAACTATCCAACCGGGGTCATGGAGATCAAATTTTTGCTGTGTGACTTCTGCCACATAGCAGGTAATGATGGTCGCCATGATGAGAAAGGGGATAAAGACGAAGAAAGGTGCTTCAGAAACACCGAGGATGTAGAGAATGGGACAGATGGCGAGACTACCCCAGGTCCCAGGTGCCTTGGGTAAAAATCCAACTCCGAAAAAAGATAGGAAGACTACCTCCGGATAAGAAAGACTTGGTGCGTTTTTCTCTTTCATAGGTCCCAGCTATAATGCCTCATCTTTGTTTAGGTTATTGAAAATTTATGGAAAGACCAAGCTATTTATCAAAATATCTCTTTGATTGGGAGTCACTAGATGTGGTGATTGGGGGCAAGTCTGCTCTTGATTCCAAATTCTTTATCGGCCCCATGAGTAACACTGAAATGGTGGAGAGATTCTTGGTGGGCTATGGGCTTGGTGCAAATGACCCTGTCGCCAGGGCAGAGCTCTTTGGCAATTTTCAAGAGGCCTTACAATTTATTCGTCGTTATTTTTTAAAAGAAGGCAATGAAGACGGCCTTGATATCAAGGTTCCTAATAGCATTATTATGATCACTGATATTAGTGACCTCTTTCTTATGGCCACGGGAAATAAAGAAGGTTGCTCAAGAGAGGATATGTTGTGGGCCGAAGTTGTCCTCAAGGTTATGCACACGATCCTTCATGTTGATAAGGACCTTCGTTCTAGTTACTTTTCAGAAATCCAAACTCAAATTTTTGACCGCTTTTATAAGTATCTTTTTAGAGATGGTGAGGATCTTTTCTTTGCTGAGTCCAAGAAGTCTAATTTACGAGTTCCACTGGTGGAGTTTGAAACAAAGTCGAAGAAGACTCGTGAGTCAGTGATTATTAAGCTTCTTCACAAAGCCGAAAATGTCGCTGAAGAGCTCTTCGATCGGGTTGGTGTGAGAATTGTCACTCGTAACCGCTTTGATGCAGTAAGGGTTATTAAATTTCTCATTGAGAACTATGTCGTAATTCCTCATAATATTAAGCCGAGTCGTTCAACGAATTCATTAGTTGATATGGACTCTTTTAAGAAGCGCCATTCACATCTGATTAAGTTTGCTCTTAGAAATGACTTAACTGAAGAAAAGTTTCTTGAGGCCATTGAAAGGGAAACCCAGGAAAGCTCTTTTAAAAATAAAGATAATGAAGAGAGAAATAACCACTCTTTGTCAGCTTACCAAGCAATTCAATTTACCTGTCGTCACCTCATAAAGTATAAGAACCCTTTTCTTCAGGAGTTTATTGATCTTAGGCGTGAGGCCAAGGAACAAAAGGACTCTGATATCTCTAAGAAAATTCTCGCGATGGACTACTCACACATCGCTCGTGATGTGCGCTTCTTCTACCCTTATGAAGTACAGGTGGTGGATCAAGAATCGCATCTCATTAATACCGAAGGTGAGGCTTCCCACGTCGAATACAAAAAGCAACAAGTGCAAACGGCGCAGAAACGCGTCTTTGGTACACTCATTGAACACTTAGGGCTTGATAGCTAAGAGTGATTTTCTAAGAAAATTAAGATCCTCTCATTCACGGTTTCATGAAAATCGACTTGGGGTACATGACTACCATTTTTAATGATGTAGAGGCGTGAGTTTGGTAGGGAGTCACTAAGAATATTTTGAAGAAAGTTAGGAATAACCTGGTCTTTATCGCCGCCCATAACGAGGGCAGGAACATGAATACCTTCAAGTTCAGAAATAATACGATGGTTTTTCATTTCAGTTAGTAATTGCAAGAAAACCTCCGGGCTAAGTTCACCAATCTTTTTGAGGTAGTATTCAATAAATTGCTTTGGAACCTTTGTCGTATTAAAGCCGCCTTTGTGAACCAGATGAGTCGCTAGGGGATTAAGGTGCCCTGTTTTCCAAATATTCTTGTAGAGAGTTGGGTATTTTTTTAAAAGGGCCTCTAGTATGGGTTGAAGGATCTCCATCCAGTTGGAGTCAAAGAGTATATCTTGTGGTGGTAGTACAGTTCCAGAAATGAGGGCCATACCCAGAACATCGTTTGGATTTTGGTAGGCATATTCAAGAGTTGTATTCACTCCCATACTATGGCCAAGATGAAAGGCCTTTTCAATTTTAAGGTAAGAGAGGAGGGCCTTCATGTCCTTACCGATATTTTCAAATGTTAAATCGGTGATTGAGTCAGTGCCGTCACTTTTAAAATGAAAGCGGTAGTCATGATAGAGAATGTTATAGCCAAGTTTATCAAAGAAGGGGATTTGATGTTGCCAGTGAGCAATATTACAAACCAGTCCATAATTTAAAACAATGGTGGCCTTACCTCTCGGATTGGCTGGATCAAAGTTAAGACCGTAGTTTAGTTTTAAACCCTCTGGTGTTTGATAAATATGTTCTTGGAAGTTTTCAAACTCCATCACGTTTATCCTGTCACTCCATCATCAGCGAGAATCAATTCTTTTTCTATAGCAGAGAGAATAGTGTCATATTCTTCTTTTTCCGAGTGAAACTTATCATAAAGCTCTTCTAGGTTTAAAGGAGCAAATGAGCTGTCATAATTATATTCCTTAAGCTTGATAAGGGATTCTCCAACCTTGAGATTGTCTCCAAGTTTAATTACTTTTGATCCGATAACTTTTTTTCCATTGATAAAGAAAGCCAAGTCTTTAATTCCTTCTACAAGAATTCCTCGGGGAGAGCTGGAGAGTCGCAGACAAAGCCTTGGAAGGTCCTCGCCTTTAACACGAATATGGCTGGAGCGACTTGTGCCAATCAGAATATCTCTGAAGTACAATGACTGCTCTAGGGGTGAGCTGCTTTCATGAAAGTAAATTTCAAAAGTGACCATAGGAGTATTTTATTAGAGGTTGGCCTTAAAAAATAGGGGTCAAATAGTTTGAGTGAGGAACTCATCTTGACTGACTTTATCAACAAATTGATCAAATATTTGTGGATAACGCTCTTGAATAACTTCGACATCTTCACAGGCCTGTAAGAGACTCGCTTGGTTTTCTACTAGAGAAGCTAGGATTTTAGTGGACTTTATACCTGACTGGTCTTTGCCAAAGAGGTCTCCCTCTCCGCGAATCCTTAAGTCTTCCTCAGAAATGATAAAGCCGTCAGTATTCTTTTCAATGACCCGTAGCCTCTCCATCGCCTGTTGAGAAATTTGCTTGTCATTAACAAGAAAGCAAAAGCCCGGTTTGTCACCACGACCAACTCGACCCCTCATTTGATGAAGCGAAGAAAGCCCAAAGCGCTCAGGACTGAGAATGCTCATGACGGTGGCATTAGGATTATTGATGCCGACCTCAATGACACTTGTGCTGATAAGGATGTCGATTTTCTTTTCTCGAAAGTTAATAAAGGCATCATTCTTTTCTTTTGCCTTCATCTTTCCATGTAGACCAACAATTTCAAAGTCAGGAAAGTATTCCTTGTACCTTTTAAGAACGGTCTCAAGATTGAGCATGTCTTGTTCGGGATTATCCTCGATAGCAGGAACCACGACATAGGCTTGTTCTCGCATAGAGATACGTGTTTTCAAAAAGGACAGGTACTTTTGATAGGTATCAGGGGTTACGATTCGAGTCTGAGTTCCTTTTCGATCCGAAGGCATCGACTTGATAATAGAGAGGTCTAAATCCCCATATTGAGTGAGGCTCAGGCTTCGAGGAATTGGCGTTGCCGTCATTAACAGACTGTGGCAACCCTTTCCTTTACGAGTAAGTTTCATTCTCTGCTCAACACCAAACTTATGTTGTTCGTCTATTACGGCCAAAGCCAAGTTATTAAACTCAACGCTATCTTGAATGAGGGCATGGGTACCAACAACCAATTTAACGTGGCCACTTTTAATATCATTGAGAACGCTCTCTCTTTCACTCCTTGTTTGAGAACCAATAAGAAGATCAATGGGGTGATTATCGGGTAGTAGACTCTTGAAGGTAAGGAAGTGTTGTAAGGCCAGAGATTCAGTCGGGCACATAATGGCCGCCTGATAACCTTGATCAATCACCATTAATGAGGCCATAAGGGCCACTGTGGTTTTTCCACTACCAACATCCCCTTGGATCAGCCTCATCATAGGAGTTCCAGATTTGAGGTCATTTGCTATATCAACAAGAGATGACTCCTGATCTGTTGTAAGTTCATAGGGAAAGAGTTCTTTCCATTTTTCCCAATTTGGCTCATTGAGTGTGATCGCAGGATCTTTTTTGAGAAAAGTCTTACGCACTTTGATTTTTACCTGTTCATTAAAGAACTCTTCATAAATTAAGCGCTCTCTTGCCTTTGCGAGATTCTTTTCTCCAAGCTCTCTGATAGAGCACTTCCCATGCATCAGGCGAAAAGTGGTGCCAAGGTCCATGAGCTGACGCTCTTTTAGAATGTCTTCGGGGAGAGTTTCTTCAATATTATTCCAAAGTTCTTCAGGAATTTTATCAAAGAGAGAGCCAAGATGGTGTGGACTTATGCCTTCTACAGTTGGGTAGGTAACCTTGATCGTTTCTCTATATTCAGCTTGCCAGCTTTCGAGATCTTTTTGATATTCTTGCGAAGTCAGATCAACGACTTCAGCGTTAATGATTTGAAAATTGCCCATGAATTCACTAAGAGAGCCCGTAAAAAAGATATGCTCATGGGCCTTAATCGCTTTTACTTGGGAGGGGTAGCAATTGAACCACTTTAAAGAAAGGGTAGCATTTGAAAAGCGGTCTTGAACTGTACCCGTAACATTGGAGAGGGGAGTCCCTCCCTTTCCTTTGACTTTGAAATTTGGCTGATCCCTGAAGGCGACCATTTTCCCGACGCCCTTAAAAAGAGAGTCGTGGTGGGTCTGGGTAAAAGGTTGCACTCTTGGAAGAACTTGGGTTTTAAGGGGAAAGAGCCATAAGAGATCAGATACGCTTTTGCGACCTGTTGAAATGAGTTTATCAACAGTTTTGCTCTTTCTTCCTGAAACAAGCGCTTTGAGAGGTGAGGACCAGTTAATTTCCTTTGAACTCAACGGATTCAACCTCGTACTCTATCTCACCCTTTGGAGCTTTGACGACAACACTATCGCCTTCCTCTTTACCGATAAGGGCCTTTCCGAGCGGGCTTTGAAAAGATATCTTTCCCTTTGAAGAGTCACTCTCAATATCACCAACGATTTGGTAGGTGACAGTTTCATCTTTATCAACATCAAGGAGAGTAACGGTGGCGCCAAAGACTACTTTATCTCCACTCATTTGCGCGGGATCTACAACTTTAGCAGAAGCAATGATTCCTTGAAGTTGGGAAATTCTTCCTTCAATAAGGGCCTGCTTTTCTTTGGCCGAATGGTATTCAGCATTTTCTTTGAGGTCACCGAGTTCACGGGCTTCACCAATGGCCTTTTTAATTTCTTCACGGTCAACTTTAATAAGTTGGCTCAGTTCTCTTTCAACAGCTTCATATCCACTTTTCGTAATTGGTGTTTGACCTTGCATTTCTTATTTCCTTTTTTAATTCTTAAAAAGAGCGTTGGCGGCGTCCATAAGCTTGTCTTTGGCCTCGCCACCACTTCCACCACTTCCGAGTTTGAAGAAGTCACAAAAGTTTGCTTTTTCCTTATCTAGAACTCTGTTGGCCATGGGCTCTTTGCACTCATTGTAGGCACTTTGGTCGTAGAAGTTACACATCTTACAACAGTGGAGGCTGGCGTAACAATGCGGGCATTCTTCTTGCCTACTGATTTTTGTTCCGGCTTCAAGAGACAGTTCTTTTTCACACTTATAGCATTGAAGTTGCGTTACTTGTTGCATATGGTCTAAAAGCTCCACTCTTTACTGATAGAAAACGATACACCTGGACCTAAACTTCCATCCGTCTCACGATCGGGGTTGAAATAAATTTTAGGTAGGTTCCTCTTGTTATATTCTTCGATCGCTTTTATCAAGTTTTGTTCGTTAGAAGCTTCCAAAGTTCGGGCAACAAGGAAGTTTAGAATCATAAATGTGGCGCCGCCAATGAGGAGGGTTTGCTTGCGCTCTGAGTCGTTGTTGGTAAGAATTCCGGCGAGCATCATCGTTGTGCCCGCTGTTCCTAAAACAGCATTTTGCCACTTGATTTGGGTGCCCTCTTGATAGGCATCTAAATAGCTTTTCGCTGTTTTGTCCTTTTCTAGATGGAAGCGTAGACCTTCGCCCTTTTCCGTGGAGTTGGTATCGACTAGGACTTCTTGGTAGTTGATGATCGCAATTCGGCTACACGTCTCCACAGCATAGGCTCTTCCCATGATGCACAGAGTAGCGATTGTGAGAGTAATAAAATTTTTCATCAAAAGTTATCGTCCGATAATTTCCATCTTTCTTAAAGAAAAATCGCTATAATGAGGGTTCAGACCCAAATGATACTCTATCAGAAAAGCTATCGGGCTAAAACTTAGAGTAGACTGAGTGCGCAATCAACGGAATGAAGTATGGATTTAATTAGAACAGGAATTGGTCTTACAAAAACAATAAGAAACGTCAGTCGTTTGAGAGAGATCGTGTTGGTCTTTGCTAAGAACGGTTTTGATGAGTTTATTTCTCTCAACGTAATTTCAAGTATTCCTAATTTTGTTCTTCCTCGTTCTAAAAAAGGCATTAAAGAAGAGCTAGATACTCAAACTGAGAAGGACTGGCCGCGAATCCTGGGTCATCGCCTACGGTTGTGTTTTGAGGAGCTGGGTCCTGCTTTCATTAAGTTTGGCCAACTTCTTTCAAGCCGCGAAGATATTTTTGATAGTTCCTTTATCGATGAAATGAAAATCTTAAGGGACAAGGTGAAGCCGGTTCCTTTCAAAGAGGTTAAGTCAAAAATTGAAGAGTCTTTAGGTGGTCCTATCGAATCAGTCTTTAAAGAGATTGATCCAAACCCCATTGGCACTGCAAGTATTGGTGTTGTTTATCAAGGTACGCTTCTTGATGGAACTGAAGTTGTATTAAAAGTTAAAAGACCTGGAATTGAAAAAATGATGGAAACGGACTTTTCCATCTTAAGGTTTCTTGCCTCTCAAGCAGAGAAAGTCTCCGAAGAGGTGAAGTATCTTGGTGTTTCTCGTGTTGTAAAAGATTTCAGTTTGTCGCTGACGAATGAATTAAATTTTCACACTGAGGCTTTGAATTGCTCACGCTTTAAAAAGGTTCTTGAGAATCACGATAAAGATGAGCTTCTTTATCTTCCCAAGATGTATGAGGAATTTAGCTCTCGTGACCTTTTGGTTATGGAAAAACTAAAGGGGATACCTTTTAGTGATTATCAGCGGATTATGCCTCATATTGATGAGCTTGCTCCAAAGCTTGATGAAGGTCTTAAAATCTTTATAAAGACATTTCTCTCCGATGGCTTCTTTCATGCAGACCTTCATGGAGGTAACTTCTTTTGGTTAGAAAATGGTAAGATTGGTCTTATCGATTTTGGCCTTATGGGAACACTTTCTAAAAAAGGAAGAAAGAACTTTATTGCGATTGTTTATTCTCTAATTAACTTCAATTATGAAAATGTTGTTTATGAGTTCTTAGAGGTTGCGGCCTATGACAAAATTCCAGACATTGATGGCCTGATTGAAGATGTTAGGGATGCCTTATCACCCTATATTGGTTTAACAGTTCAGCAAACGGACTTTAGTGAAGTTTTAAAAGCTGTTATCTCGACCCTGAAGCGGCATGAAATTTATCTTCCTCGTGAGTGGTTTATTGTCTTTCGTGCCCTAATGACTCTTGATGGGGTAGGGCGTTCTCTTGATCAGGATTACGATATCTATGCCATGATGGAAGATGATATTCATGAAATCATTCGTGAGAGTTTTACGAAAGAAGAACTTTTAGAAGAGGGGCTTTGGGCGGCCAAGGATCTCATTAGTATCGCTCGAATTGTTCCTCGTCACCTCAAGTGGTTTTTACGAGATTTTTCTAATAAGAAGTACGGAGTAGAGCTTATCCTTACAGGTTACGAAGATAGTGCTCGCATGATCAATAGTTCATTGGTTTTTGTGGCCTATACACTCTTGACCTGTCTATTTGTAGGAAGTGGAGTGTACTTTATTGGAAGTATCCGCGAGGTTTCACACTGGACAATGATTCCAACAATCACATGGATTTTTTGGGTCCTAGGTGCAGGAAGTTTTTTAAAGGGTTACTTTACTCTTAATAAAATCAAATAGAGTCGAAGCCTGGAATCATAATTTCTGGAATTAGTCCTTGCCACTCTTCGACTTTACCGGGTCCCCATAGGCCTTGGATGAAATCTCTTTCGCCAAGCTCATAAACCTCACCATCAAAATTAACTCTAATAAGGCCTTGGTCTTGCTCAACGATAGAAAGACGACCTTGAGAAGTTTTTTCAATAAGTTTATTGAGAGGCTCAAGATTTCCAAGTCTTAGAAAGCCCATATAAAGGAGAGTGTTGCTTTCTTCTTGATTTGGATTTTCAATAAGTCGCCAGTTCTTATATCCAGGGACGAGAGGAGCGTTGAGGGGATGATGCTCATGACAAATACCCTGAAGGTCCATACCCTTGTTAACCAAATAAATATTTTGGGCAGAGTCTTCTAAGATATTAATTGATTTATTTTGTAAAAGAATGTGCCAGTGATGTTCATCTCTTTCAGGCACTAGGAAGTTGTCTTTAAGACTCATATAACTTTTTATGAGTTGAGGAGTATGATCAGATGAGAAGGGCTTAAGTTCTTCCTCGTTGTTTTTTGAATCTGACTGATCAATTTCTTTCATCATCCCAAACTCGTAGAAATTAAACTTCTCATAGAGTTGAGCAAGGTCTGACCACAGAAAATAAAGTCCGTAATTTGGATTTAAAAGAAGAATTGTTTCGAGAAGAGTTCTAAAAAGACCACCGCCTCTCTTTTCATCGCGTACACTAATGCCTCCTAGGAAAAGAACGGGAAGTTTTTCGTCTTTATAAAGGAGAGTTCGTGGCAAAGTGAATAACGTTGCCGCCACGAGGTCCTCTTCTAAAAGAAAATAACAATTTTGAAAGTTCTCCTTATCTATAAGGAGGGCAAAGTCCTCTTTAAAGGAGTGGCTTTGGTCATAGTTAAAGGACTCCTCTATAAGGAGTAGGCATTCGTTTAGTTTTTCAGGGCACTCGGCCAGTGTTTTGACATTCATAGGCTCTATTGTGTGCAAAATTTGGGCAAATACCAAATAAGGCCGCCAAAAATATAGGCAAAGCCTGATTGAATGAGTCTACTTTTTGCATTTAAAGCATTGGAATTATTGAGGTTTGGTAATTCTTGCCTGTCCAAAAAAGCGACAAATAGTTCTAAAGAAATTGCGTGCCGCGGCGAAGAGGTTATTGAAGGTGCTATTCCTACGTCATGGATGGATGTGAGGAAGGTACGCCGACTTGGGATTGTCCTCGTCGGAACCCGTTATCAAGGAGGATAAAATGGGACTTCGAATTAACACTAACGTGGCCTCCCTCAATGCCCAGAGGAATTTGCGAGGCACGCGTCTTTCGATGAACAAATCGTTAGAAAAGTTAAGTTCAGGGCAAAGAATCAACCGCGCTGGAGATGATGCTGCTGGTTTGGCAATCTCCGAAAACCTCAAGGCTCAGGTTCGAGGGCTTAAACAAGCTGAAAGAAACGCTGAAGATGGTATCTCACTTGTTCAGATCGCTGAAGGTGCACTATCGGAAGTTTCAAACATCTTGATTCGTCTTCGAGAGCTCAGTGTTCAGGCCGCTTCAGACACCATCGGTGCTACTGAAAGAAAGTTCTTGAACGTTGAATTCGAGCAACTCACTTCAGAAATTGACCGTATTGCGAACTCGACAGAGTTCAACCGTGTACCACTTCTTAATGGTACTGGTGCGGTTTTCGACATTCAGATTGGGACTCGAAATGACCCTATATCTGACCGTCTTACATTTGATGCTTCTAGTGCAGACGTCAACGTAGCAGCTCTAGGTCTTAACCTGGCTTCTGTTGCTGACAAAATTTCTGCTCAGAACTCACTTTCTGCAATTGACCAGGCGATTATTTCTGTTTCCGGGATCAGAGCTGACTTTGGTGCCCTTCAAAACAGACTTCAATCAACTGTAAATAACATTGCGGTAAGTATTGAAAACCTATCTGCTGCGAACTCCAGGGTTAGAGACACTGACGTCGCTGCTGAAACTGCTGAACTTACAAGAAATAATATCTTGATGAGTGCCGGTACTTCAGTACTAAGTCAGGCCAATGCCTCAACTAGAACAGCCCTTAACCTCATTCAATCAGCTGCTCAAGGGTAAGCCTGAATGAACAAACGAAACGGAGTACGTAATGTTAGGACCAAATGGATGAATGCTTTAAAGCGATGACCTAGCCTGCAATAGGAAATTGCTTAAATACAAAGACGTAGAAAAAGAAAGTTGGTTATTCGAACTGCATGAAAACTATTATTAACTTTTGGCGAGCATGATGCCCGCGACAATTTACAGGAGGTAAGAGATGTTTGAAGGAGATTAGTCATGGGACTACGAATTAATACCAACACGCCGTCAATCTCGGCTCAACGTTCATTAAGTGTTACAAACAGGAGAATGAACGACAACCTAAGGAAACTTTCCTCAGGAGAGAGAATTACGCGAGCAAGTGACGATGCTGCAGGTTTAGCAATTAGTGAAAATTTAAAAGCGCAAATACGAGGAAATAGACAAGCAAAGCGAAACGCTAACGACGCTATTTCTATGATACAAACGGCCGAGGGAGGCTTAAGTGAGATTTCTAACATTATCATTCGACTTAGAGAACTCGCAGTACAAGCTGCCTCGGATACAGTTGGGGCTACGGAGAGAGGTTTCTCCGACATTGAGTTTCAGCAGCTCAAAGAAGAGATCGACAGGATCTCGAAATCCGCAGAGTTCAACGGGATTAATCTTCTCGATGGCTCAGGAGGAATGCTGGAGTTTCAAGTCGGCGTACACAATGACCCTATACTGGACCGTCTGCGCTACGATGGTACAAAAGCTAATACTACCCTTGCAAACTTGGGACTTGTTGGCGAAACCGTTAGCACCAAAGAGGGGGCACAAGTCACGCTCAAAAAGCTTGATGATGCCTTGGTGCAAATTAACGGAGTTAGGTCCGAACTTGGGGCGACCCAGAACAGGCTCACATCAACGATCAACAACTTGGCGATCAGTGATGAGAACCTTAGTGCGGCCAAATCGAGAATTAGAGATGTCGATGTAGCAGCTGAAACTGCAGACTTGGCAAGAAACAATATTCTCGTACAGGCAGGTACATCTGTGTTGTCACAGGCAAACCAGGCACCTAATGCTGCCCTCAAATTACTTGGATAAATAACTTTCTTTTTATCACCCGGAGCTTCGAATGAAGCCCGGGTGACTTTTTGCATTCAGGATGAATGCATGCCGCGGAGGCAGGAGCCGACAGCAGGCATACCCAGCCCTGAACTCCACCAAAACCAAAAGCGAAGGAAAACTGACAAAGACCCGCAAGCGCGCAGCGCGAGGAGTCTTCCGGCAGTTTGACGAAAGCGTTCGGAGGTAAATCTTCGAACTAGAGAAGTTGTTCTTGAAACAGGCATGACAGACTAGCCAAAATCATCACCCAGCCCTGAACCCCACCAAAACTAAAAGCGAAGGAAAACTGACAAAGACCCGCAAGCGCGAAGCGCGAGGAGTCTTCCGGCAGTTTGACGAAAGCGTTCGGAGGTAAATCTTCGAACTAGAGAAGTTGTTCTTGAAACAGGCATGACAGACTAGCCAAAATCATCACCCAACCCCGAACCCCACCAAAACTAAAAGCGAAGCGAAATCGGCAAATGACCGCGGCAGCTTGCTGCAAGGTTATTCCGGCGATTGAGCGTAAGCTTGTCCTCGCACATTCAAAGAATGAAGTACCACTCAACAAGCGACACCCGTAGGGTGAGCGACTCTAAAAAAACCACGAGCCACAAACCAAAGAAGGGAGACTTTCGTCTCCCCCCTAAGGGCTTAAGAGTAAATAATCTCGTAGAGCATAACCAAAAGGTTAATCAACAAAATCAATACCTTAATCCATTGTAGGTACTTCTCCTCCATGAAAACCTCCATTTAGGAGCCCTCGTCACTGAGGGAAATGGGGAGACATACCCAAAAAATATGCTATTATCAGCTAATCCCTTCTGGGGGTTAACCATTGTAGGTATACAAAAAGCCCTTCTCTCGTAGAAGGGCTTTTTTATTTTTGAAATCTAAATTTCCTTACGAATCCTCATGGCCACACCATCCAACTTTTCTCTCTCCCACTCATGTAAACCTCCACCATGAGAGAAGCCCATGGGGAGACCGTCGTTTACTACGCGCGGGCAAATATGAAGATGGGAGTGCATGACTTCCTGGCCAGCGACTTCACCATCGCTTAAGAAGAAGTTTGTGCCATCACACTTGATGTCGGAATTGAGGATAGCTGCTTGAATTTTTTGGGCCATCTTAAACATCTCTTCAAGGTAGACGGGTTCAATTTCTTGAAACCATTGGAAGTGTTTGTTGGGAATGACTAAGGCGTGTCCTTCTTGAATAGGGTGAAGATCCATAAAAGCGGTGACAAAATCATTTTGAGCGATGAGGGAAACCTCTGCTTCACCTTTTAAAATTTTACAGAAAATACAATTGTCACTCATATAACCAACCTCCATACCCTGATACTTCTTGCCCATTATCTTATAATACCTATCGCTCATGCTAATATTTTCTTATGGTTATTGGTAAGAAGTCCTTAAAGAAGAAAGAGGAAGAAGAGAAGGAAGACACCCGAAAGACGGTTGTGATCTTTGGTATTTCTTCTTTTCTTGGTTCTAATCTCGCTGAGTTTCTCAAGAGAGACTATAAGGTTGTTGGAACTTACCACAAGCATTCGGTGAGGGTTCCTGGAGTACTCTCGATTCGTTGTGATGTTCTTGCCAAGGAAGAGGTTCAGCTTACTCTTTTTGCTTTCAAACCAGACTTTGTGATTTATTGCGCAGGAGTTTCTTCCGTCTTGGATTGTCACAAAAAAGAAGAGCTTGCTGATGCTCTTAATACTTCTGGTCTTTTTAATGTCGCTGAATACTGCCAGCGTTATAAGGCGCAAATCTGTTACATAAGCTCAAGCTTTATCTTTGCCGGACAAAAGAAGAACTACTTTGAAATGGACATTCCTGATTCTTTAACTACCTACGGGAAGACTCAGGCCGCTGCAGAGTTTTATCTGCAAAAGACTTCATTAAACTATATTCTCTTTCGCTGTTGTCGCCTCTATGGCCGCTCTATTACGGCCCAAAGACCAACATGGTTTCAGAACTTTCAACGTCAAATGATGCAAAATAAAACACTGGCCATGGACGATTTCATTCATACAGGTTTCCTAGATGTTTATTACTTAGGTCTACTCATTAAAATGTGCTTAGACCGGAAGGTTTCAAATAGGCTCTTTCAAGTCTCTTCAAATGACATCGGCACACTTTATGAGTTTTCGAAAACCTATTGTGAAGTCTTTGGTGCCAGTAAAGATTTGATTTCTAAAGGGCGCTGGCCTTTTCCGATGAACAAAACTCAATCAACGACTCAGGTTGAAGAGCAGCTCTACTTCAAACTTGATACGGCCAACCTTGAAGGTTTTCTCAATATCAATCTTCCTTCTATTAGAGAGTCTTTAGAATTCTCTTACAACAGATTTGGTGGCCAAGCTCAGAATAAGAAGAAGTCTCAAGCTTCTGAGGGCATCAAGTTTATTTAAAAATTTTTGCTTTGGAATTACTGAGCTGACTGTTTGATAAACTCAGTGAGGTAGTGCTTCGCCATGGCGTGCATATCCACAGGCTCGCCTTGAAAGCGCCAGCTGATTTTATTGAAAGGCCCTAAATGAGCACGAATCTCGTGAACACCTTCAGAGCCAAATCGATCCTCTTGTTGAAGACGAGGAGCTAATAGGTCTTTTCCGTTTGAAATAAAGGCGATGCTAATAAGGTCATTAGCTTTACGGGCAAAGATTAAGCGCAATGAATTTCTAAAGAGCATAAAATCATTAACCGTATTTGAAATCTTGAAAATCTTAATGTGATTACTATTTTGATGACCTCGATACTCGTTGAATTTGGCCACATAGAGTTCAATCAGATCACGAAGCTCATTCATAAATTCAATGGATGATTCTTCTAGGAAGTGAAGAGGGTTGAGGTGTTCGTGGATATCAATAACACCAGACTCTGACATATTGATTTCTTCAATGGCCAGATTCTCTACCCAAGTTGTTCCTGCTTCATTCTGATTAAGATTTTCCATACTTAAATGATGATTTTAGTGAAGCTTATTGTCAATGAAAGGCTGATTGAAAGGGGGTTGGAGAAGAAAGAGAAAAAAAGAGTGGGTTTTGCTGGCTTCAAGTTTCCGCCCGTCATTTGACAGGTGGACGCAGTTAGTAACCACTTTAGGCTTCTCACCTCGAGCTTTCGCTGTTGTGAGCTTGCTCACCATGGCCAGGGACCGCTTCCTTGGTAGTTATTGTAGGGCGAAATACTGTATGCCAACCACAAAACCCATTTATGAGTATGCCCGAAAATAACGCATTATTCAATGGTTAAATTTAGCCCTTGCTACCGTAAGTTTTTGAATATATTGAGTTTTGCTTATTTGTTGCTGCGCATCATGAACTGGAGTATAATAGTCATATAAGTCAGTTTCCACGAGGGAAAAAACTCAAGTTTTTCGGTGCCTAAGCCGATAACTTGCAAACAGAGGAATTTAGGAGCTGAGCATGAAAAACCTAATCATTGCTTTTCTTAAGGATGAAGAGGGTCAGACATCTACAGAGTATATTCTACTCGTTGCCGTTGTTGCCCTTATCGTCTTCAAGTTTAAGGACCAAGCAACCAAGAGGCTAGGTGACATCACTGATGGTGTGTTCACTGGTGCTGAAAGTTGGGTTGGCGAGCTAAATAATCAATAAACCAGTTTAGGCACAGTCCTAAACTGGTATTTAGCTCACTTAAACTTAAATATCGCTTAAAAAGGAAGTGACTTCCTTTCTTTTCCTATTTTTATTTCCTGCTAAAATCAAATACATGAAAATCTTTAATAACGTTGGACAGGCGACGATTGAGTATTTGCTTATTTTCTCTTTCATATCATTGATAGGTGTAGGCTTAGCGAATGCTATTGGTTCAAGCATCGCCGGAAGTACCAAAAGTCTTGGCTGGGTTCTGACTCAAGAACTGACGACGGGTGTCTGCCGCTCTCAGTGCTTTTATAGTGATTACAAAAATGGGATTACGGATTGAGGTTCTCCTTATACCTTTTCATTCTCCTCGCTTTAGAACTCGTTTTTGTTTCCTATATTGATATTCGCTATCGAAAGATTTCAAACTATTGGTCTATTCTCAATATCACGCTCTATTTTGCGATGCTCTTTGTTTTTCCATCTCTTTATAAATTTAATTTTGTGACTTTCTTTTATCCTGCAGTTTTTCTTGGGGTGGGATTCTTTCTATTTATCCTTAAAATTATGGGCGGTGGGGATTCAAAATATCTTTTCTCATTTTTCCTTTTAGTGCCCGAGTTTTATCATGAGCTTTTCTTTATGAAGCTGGTTTATTCGACCATTGCGATCGGACTTTACCTTCTTCTCTATAATACTATTCGAAATTTTGATAAACTATCCATGGCCATTAGGATTATGGACGTTAACGGAATAAAAGGAGTCTACGGCACTAAGTTTGCTTATGCTCCTGTTATAGCGATTTCATGGATAGCTTTCGGGTGGGAAATAAGAAACCAATTCATTTTTTAAAAGGACAAAAAGGTCAATCTACTGTTGAGTATGTCCTTTTGTTGGCCGTAGTAGTCTCTCTCGTAACTTCTGTTTTCAACTCACCAACTTTTCAAGAGTTTTTTGGTGAAGACTCCCAATTCTTTAATGCGATTGCAGAAAGAATGAGGCTTGATTATCGCTATTCAACTAAAGTCGACTCTGGAGACGATATAGGAAATGCAAGGCCTACGGCCCATCCTTCCTTTAGTCAGCCAGACGGCTCATTATCTCGATTTTTTGGTTTTCAAGCAGGAGGAAGTCCGTACCCACCACCATGAAAAAGTTAAAAGAAGAAAAAGGACAATCGACGATAGAATTTCTCGTGAGCTTCTCCATGGCGTTAGGCTTCGTATTTGCCTTTTTAAAAATCTCCATTGCTTACACTAACGGCTACCTTGTTCATTATGTGAACTTCTTATCTTCGCGTGCCTATATGGTTGGGGAAAGAGACTCTAACCAGCCTTCTGGCTCAGATGGTGCGGCCAAGGATCTCGCAGAAGCTGTTTTTGAGGGTTTTAATATTGGTGGCATTATTCCTACTTTTGATAGCAATCTCCAAATAGAAGACCCCGAAAGTAACCTGGGGGGAACCAATCTCTATATTGGAACTCGTGTTGAGTACGAAGAATCGATAAATATACCAGGCTCAACAAAGAAGATTCGCTTTCCTTTTGTTTCAGAGTCCTACTTAGGTATGGAGCCTACAAGAGCAGAGTGCAAGTTTAGAATTTGTGATGCCATGTCGCGAGTGGGTTCAGGGGCGAGTTGCCTAAAGCATTCAACTGTATCTGATAATGGATGTTAATTTGAAAAGCCTAAAAGAGATGAGAAAACATTTACATGAAGATGAAAGTGGTCAGGCGATTTTTGAGCTTCTCATCTTTATGCCCATTCTGATTTTCTTTTATACGATTATTTTTAATGTTGGAAATTCAATCAATGTATCAATTAATCAACAAAAGGTGACGAGACGCTATTTCTACCACCTGACAAAGCAAAATAGCTTTGTTCCTAACAATAGAGTTCTAGAAAATTTTAAAGCGGGCTTTACTCGTGCAGGCATCGCGATGGTTGGTTTTGCAGACCGACTAGATGGTGGTGGCACTGGTAGTCCTATTGGACCCTGCTTTAAGTTTAATTCTTTCTTTGCAAGCGATAATGGTGAAACTTGTGAGGATCCCACAAGTGGAGAAAGACAGACCTCATTTGTCAGAGTTTATACTGCTTATGGTGTCTGTGGTGAAAGTTACTCCCTTCAGGGTAACCGTTGGTTTGTTTTTAATTCATCTGGTCCCGGAGTACCTGACCCCAAAAGTAAGTATCTCGCCTGTTCTGTCTCTAACTAGTCAAAAAGGGGATAATTCTGCCCCTTTCTCTAATAAAATTGACCCTTTGCTAAAATTATAAGGAACAGGATTCTGAGGAGTTGAGTGTGAATACACGGGCGTTCACCCTGGCATTGGTCATCGCAGGTATAGCCGTCTTTATGGTCTACACCTATATCGAAGATCAAAAAAGTGCCTTGATAAGTCGCTATGGAACGGAAGTTTCAGTGGTGGTAGCGAAAAGAGATATTAAAGAATTGGAGCTTCTTGATGACACCAAGGTGTCTATTAAAACAGTTCCTAAAAACTTTGCCTCACCGGGAAGTTTTTCAACGATTAAAGGCGTTGAAAACACCATGGCAACTGTTCCTATCATGAAAGGGGAGCAGATTACTAAGCCTCGTGTAACCTACCCTGGTGCAAAAACGGGTCTTTCTCGTCAGGTGAGTATTGGTAAAAGGGCCATCGCTATTCAGATCACAGAGAGGCAAGCGGTTTCTAAGCTGATCAAGCCTGGAGATCGAGTCGATGTACTCGCGCCTATAGACTTTTCTAATGGGCGAAAGGATATGCAAAAAACGAATACGATCCTTCAGGATGTTCTGGTTCTTTCGACTGGTAAGAGTATGACCAATGCTATTCCTATTTACGGGGTCAAGACACCAAAAGAAATTCGTAAGATGAATGCACAAGTCTATGAAAGATATGACACCGTTACTTTGGAGCTTACTCCTTACGAGGCCCAGAAGTTAATCTTTCTATTGGCCTACTCGGGTCAAAGACCTTGGCTCGCCCTAAGAAATAATAATGACAAAAAACGTGTTCGTATCAAATCGACTGATATTTTTGATGTTATCGGCGAAGAGGGACGAGCCGAAGCTAAGAAGTATTTTGATTCACAAAATAAAAGAAGAGGTCAATGATACACAAATTTGCAGCTAGCCTTTTATTTTCACTCTTCATGATTCTTGCAATCATGTCTCAAGGCTTTGCCCAATCAAGCACAGTACAAGAAAAGCCTGTTGAAGTTATCTTAGGGATCGATAAGATTATCAAATTAGATTTTTCACCTAATCCACAGGTTCAAGTCGGTAATGAGTCATTGGTTCGAATTACAATGGTTCCTCAGAAAAGAGAAATTGTTTTGGCGGGCCAAAAGCCTGGCAAAACATCGGTTACATTAAGAAACAATGTCGGGGATGTGAAGGCCATATTTGTGGTTACAGTAACCGCAAATGATCAATCCCGTCTTGTAAAAGAATTGAAAGATTTTATTGGGGATGTTGAAGGTCTTGAGATTGGTATAAAGGGAGAAACTGTTTATGTTGGAGGAAATATCATTGTTCCTAATGATATCGGTCGCGTTGTTAAGGTTTTAAATCAAGAAAAGTTTGGAGAGGTTCTTTTTCTTGTGGAACTTAGTCCCCAGACTGAGCGCTTAGTTGCCAGAAAAATGCAGGAAGAGATTCAAAAGAACCAGTTACCAGATGTCACAGTGCGAGTTGTTAATCATACATATTGGCTGGAGGGCATCGTAAACTCTGAAGGCAAGAAGAGAAGGGCTGAAGATATTGCAAAAGCCTTTTATCCCGATAAAATTGCTTCTTTGGCAGAAAGAACTGGGCAAGTAATTCAAGCTCAAAAGCCAGCTATTCAAAACTTTATCCAAGTAAATGAGAAGAGTCAGCCTCCACCTCTTGATAAACTCATAAAGGTAACGGCTCAGTTTGTTGAGCTTATTAAAGACTATTCCAAGACCTTTGGTTTTAAATGGACACCTCTCCTTTCAAATGGAGCAGGTGAAATCAATATTGGTCGGACAAATAATGGTGGTGTTACAACGAGATCAGAAGGCACTCTTTCAGGAACAATTTCTAATCTCTTTCCGAAGCTAAATTCAGCTAGGCAGGCGGGTTATGCCCGAGTCGTTCAAAGTGGAGTCATTGTCGTCAAAGATAAGAAAGATGGTCGAATCACAAAAGATGATACCCGTCGTTTTAGTTTAGGTTCTGGAGAGTTTGCCCAGGCCCAGCAGGCCCGAGCTCAATTTACCGTTGACGTGAGACCAGAGATTTTACAAGAAGAAAAGATTAACCTTACTTTAAATGTAACAGTCTCTTCAAATACAGGGGCAAACCCACCGGCAACCCAATCAAATGCCATAAAAACTGAGATCATTGTTAAATCCAAAGAAAGTGCTGTTGTTGGCGGGATTGTGATTAATAAGTCTTCTACTGATTATGACAAACTCCCACCTGATGAGGTTCAAGGCTCAAGTCCACTATTTAACTTTGTTAGAGGTAAGGCCTTCTCCAATTCGAAATCTCAATTTGTTGTCTTTGTCACACCCGAGATTGTTGAATCAGCTAGTTCTGGAACAGAAGACATTAAGCGCAAGTTTCGTAGGAGAAGACGCTAATGGCCGGCCACGTAATTACCATTATTGGTGGAAAAGGCGGGGTTGGTAAATCTCAGGTTGCTGCTAACCTGGCCTTTGCTCATGCAGCCGAAACACGTTCAAAGGTGATGCTTCTTGATTTTGACCAAAAGGCTTCAGGTGATCAAAACTTTATTACCGGTATAAAGTCTAAAAAGACTGTACGTGAACTTGCAGAATTTAATGGGGCCATTGATCCTCGCTCGATCATGCCTTTTATTTCCGCCCACCCTGCGGGAGTTCAATACATTGGAATGCCTGATGATCCGGCGGCATCCGAGTCAATTAATTCCGATGGCATGGGCAAGTTCCTTAAGGCTGCCCCTAACCTTTTTCCTTTAACTGTCATCGATGGTGGAAGTGAACTAACGCCTTTGACATTGAAAGCTCTTGAGTATTCCACAGCGATTTTCATTGTCGTCACTCCCGATATCCTTGCACTAAATCAGTCAAAAAGACTCTATAGCGAGCTTGTTACGATGCTCTTTCCTAAGGACATGATTCTTTTGATTGGAAATCAAGTTCAAAAAGGGCATCCCGTCACTCCTGAAGTGATGGGAAAGACAATCGGTAAGCCAGTATTTGCGACGATACCTAAAGACGATCAAATTTGTGTCACTGCCTTAAATCAGAAAAAACCCATCATGATTATTGGCAAAAACTCTGCTTTTGCTAAGGGAGCAACGGAATGTGTACGAAAACTTATTCAAAGAAACGTACTTAAGACTCTTGCTCGTCTCCAAAAGCCTTCTGATGTTCAAAAGAAAAGTTCCTCCTCTCTTGGAGAAGGGGAAGGCAAGGGGAACTCTTGGACTGATCTTAAGTCGAGGATTCATAGAACTCTTGTCGATGAGATGGATCTTAAAAAAACGGATAAAGATGATCCTAAAGCACAGGTTATTTTAAGAGAGCAAACAAAGAAACTCGTGGTTGAAATACTTAACAAAGAAGACACCAAGGGAATCCTTAACTCTCGCGAAGATATGAGCCAGATTGTTAAAGAGATCCTTGATGAAGCCCTCGGCCTAGGCCCCCTTGAAGATCTTCTTGCAGATAAAGAGTGCTCTGAAATTATGGTTATTGGGCCGGATAAAATTTATTATGAGCATGGCGGGAAAATTAAAAAATCTCCGATTACATTCACAAATGATCGCCAGGTTTTAAATGTAATTGAAAGAATTGTTGCTCCTATTGGCCGTCGAATTGATGAGAAGACTCCCTATGTGGATGCTCGTCTGCGAGATGGCTCTCGAGTTCACGCAATTATTCCTCCGTGTGCACTAGATGGTTGTACGATTACCATTCGAAAATTCCCTGAAAACCGCCTCACTTATAAAGACCTCGTTAAGTTTGATTCTATGACTCAGAATATGGCCGACTTTTTGCGGATTGCTGTTGAGGCCCACAAGAATATTATTGTTTCTGGTGGTACTGGTTCTGGTAAGACGACCCTTATTAATGTCCTGGGAAGCTTTATTCCTGCCAACGAAAGGGTGATTACTTGTGAAGACTCTGCCGAACTTGATCTTCCTCAAGATCACGTCGTGCGCCTTGAAACACGTCCACCGTCTCTCGAAGGTGATGGTGAGATTGATATTCGCTGCCTTGTTAAGCAAACATTGAGAATGCGTCCCGATAGAATTGTGGTCGGGGAGTGTCGTGGAGGTGAAACTCTCGATATGCTTCAGGCCATGGGTACAGGTCACGAAGGTTCAATGACAACAGTTCACTCCAATAATCCGCGTGAGTGTATCGGCCGTATTGAAACACTTGTTCAATATGCTGGTGCGGGCCTTGAGCCTCGAGCTATTCGTGAAATGATTTCTAACGCTGTTCACCTCATTATTCAGCAGTCTCGTCTTGATGATGGCTCTCGCCGAGTGACTTATATTACTGAGCTTGGAGGGATGCAAGGGGATGTGGTTATCCTTCAAGATATCTTTGTTTATAACCAACGAGGTTTTGATAAGAGTGGAAAGATTCAAGGTGAGTTTCAAGCAACGGGATTTATTCCCAAGTTTATCGAGATCCTTGAGAAGAAAGGTTACAACGTTCCAAGAGGACTTTTTAACAATACTCAGCAAGCGCCACCGAAACCAGAAGGAGATAAACCTCCTGCACAAGACCAGGCGCCTGCAAATAAGGGGCAAGCTCCCCAACAAAAGAGACCTCAAGGTAAACCTGATCCTAAAAAGAGAAGAGCATAGGTAAAGTATGTCTTACGTCATTACTACCATTTTAGGCTATAAAGGAATTGTCGCACTCACAGGCTTTTTGATTTTTGTTTTTTGTTTGCGTTACTCTACGGTTATTTTTGATTGGATTGAAAGACAAACACTCGGTACAAGAATTTACATTCAAGAAAAGTTAGAGTTGCTCTTTATTGATATACCACCAGATCGCCTCACAATGGGGCTTTTGATCTTTTCTCTCCTTCTCTCAACATTTTTCTTAGTTTTCTTTGGCATGTGGATTAGTTGGATACTAGGATTCATCATCGGTATAGGTGTCGGTGTTCTATCATTTCGCGTACCAAAGTTTGTTGTGGATTATTTAGTCGAAAGAAGAATTAAGCAGTATCAGAATCAAATGGTTGATGGTTTAACCCTTCTTGCAAACGGAATTCGTGCCGGCCTTTCAGTACCCCAAGCCTTGGGAATGGTTGTGAATGAACTTAATCCCCCGATCTCTCAAGAGTTCGGTATGATCTTACAGCAAAATAGAATTGGTGTGACTCTTGAGGAGTGTTTTGAAAACCTTGCGAAAAGGGTTCCGACTGAAGATAACGATATGTTTGTCTCTTCCATCAATATCCTAAGGGAGACAGGTGGTAACCTCGCTGAAGTTTTCGATACTATTGTGGCTGTTATTAGGGAAAGAGTCCGTCTTCAACAGAAAATTGATACCTATACAGCACAAGGGATGTTCCAAGGGGTGACGATTGCCTGTATGCCTTTTGCTATCGCGGGAATCTACGGCGCGTCTGATCCGAACTCAATAAAATTACTTGTCACCAATCCCATTGGGATAATCCTCACTCTTGTAGCCTTAACCCTTGATTTTGTTGGGTTTATGGTCATTTTGAAGATCGTAAAGATAAAGATTTAGCCTAAAAAAAGCGCTAAAGCTTTTTTGCTATGGGGTCGAAAAGAGACAGAGAGATTTAATAAGTCTGTATGGAATAAAGGACTACTCATGAGAGCTATTCGTTTACTGTTATTGTTTTTTCTAATGCCTGCTTTGGCATTTGCTGGTGTTAATCTTAAGAACGGGAATTTCTACATCTCGTACACAGATATCATTGTTCCTGGTGGAGGAATGGATCTGGAAATTACTCGTACCAACAACTCAAAATCGACCGAAAAAGGTTGGTTTGGATTTGGATGGGGTAGTGATTACGAAACTTATGTAACTGTTTCTGCCGATGGTTCAGTTGTCGTTCATGAAAACGGCTCCGGCGCCTTGACACGATTCACACCGAAAACAGCAGTTGACGCGAATAAGGCCGCTGAAAATATTGTAGCTGCTATTCGTAAAAGAAGCTCTATCAATGACAAGTTTGCAAAGGATCTTCTTGAAAAGCTAAAGAATGATGCTGAACTCAGACAAGCCTATGCTCGTAAGTACAAAGTTTCTGCTAAGATTGCAGATGGGACTGAGCTCTTCTCAAATACACGTGGTCTACAAAAACTTATCAAAACGAAAAAAGGCTTCGTTCGTCACTTCAATGACGGAAAAAAAGAGTACTTTAACAAAGACGGAAATCTCTCTCAAATCGTTACTAAAAATGGATATAAAGTAGACCTTACTTACAAGAAGGGTAAGCTTGTTAGCATCAAAGACAGTCAAGCTAAGCAGTTATTCTTTGAGTGGTATCCAGATGGTAAAGTGAAGCATATTTACTCTGCTGGCGATAAGAAGACGTTTTACAAGTATCGTGGTGACGACCTGATTGAGTCAAAGGACGTTGCTGGAAATGTTTTCAAGTATGGTTATGATGCCAACCACAACATGACGTCTGTTACTTATACCGACAATTCAAAGCTCAAAATTTCTTATACTCCAAAAACTCAGTTTGTTGAGGAAGTTGTTTCAAGAAATGGTGAGTCGACTAAGTATGAGTATGACTCAAATCCTAAGAATCCAGAATTTCACTACTGGACGACTGTAACTAAGAAGTCTCCAAGCGGGAAAGTTTCAAAGTCAAAGTATGAGTATGAGATTAAGACTCGTCCTGATGGCTCACAATACACTTATAGAATTGCTACTGAGATCAATGGTATTAACACAGAGACTATTTACTCTGAGTGTTGTTCTCTACCTCTTAAAATCACAAGAGGGAACCACACAACAACTTTTGAGTACAATAAGAAAGGTCTTCTTACCAAGAAGTCTTCAACTAAGGGTGATATGGTTCAGCTTGCTTACCACCCTAAGTTCAACAAGATTACTAAGGTTACCAATAGTCGTGGGACTACGAAGTTTGACTACGATGATCGCGCTAACCTAGTTAAGGCCACTAATGACAAAGGTAAATCCGTTATGCTCTTTTATGATCATAAAGGCCGTATCCAGAGAATGTACGACAAAGACCGCAAGACCAATAAAACTCGTGTTCTTAGCTTTAAGTACAATGCTCTCGGTAAGCCTGTAGAAATCAAAATGAAGGGTGTTGGCAAGATCAACGTAGCCTATGACAACTACGGTGAAATAAAGAAGGTTGAGTCAAAGCAAGGTCATAAAATGGCCCTACAAGTTACTCAAGCCTTCCAAAGCCTTCTGGCCATCGTGAAGCCTGCAGGTGTTAATCTGAATATGTAATGCCTACTTTTGGTGGCAGGGTCCTGAACCTAAATTCAGGACCTTAGTTCTAAGGTTAGGTTATTTTAGGACTTAGAGAGAAAATAGATACACAAACACAAAAATGTGGAGCGAAAAAATGAAAACTTTAAAAACCCTTATGTTGATGTTGATGTTGGTATCGAGTGCCTCTGTTATAGCTACAGAAGCTGTAGCAGGCGGTGAGAGTTTGACTGCTGAAGATTGTATGGAAGAAGTTGTGGATTCGGACAGAGGTGCTGCTGATGTCACCCTGGAGGATGAACAGCCCACGAACAATCCACATCCCCCTGCAGCTGTTGATGCAGAATAAGTTTTAAATAGATCAAAATATATTTCTTTTTTTAGAGGCCCACTCGAAAGAGTGGGCTTTTTTTTGGGGGGGTCCATTTTGAGTCGCTTAGTTGGCGTTGCCAACTGGCGCTGGTTGAGGGGTACCTTTTGGCGTCGCTTACTCCCTGCGGGAGTGTCGCTGGTTGGGTGAATTCATGGCATTTGAGAACGCTTCAGCGGCCGCGAGCTGCGCTCTAGCCGCTTTTCGCTAGTCACATACATCTCTGCGCCATTTGACCTGCCAGTGGCAGGTCATGGGCGCAGGATGTGATCAAATTTTTTACACCTCTAAAATTTATACACTTTTTCCTATAGTTAACTCGTTGAAACCTCGCTACTTTTTTTGGCACATCTCTTGCTTCTATATAAAGCAATAGAAATGAGAGAGAACCCGAATTTTTGGGAGGGATGAAATGAAAAAACTACTTTTTGTAATGATGGCAATTTTGCTCGTAAACATGTCTTACGCAGCTGAGCTTGGTGAAGACCAAAAAGGTGACTGTATTAACAGTCCTAACCACTCACGTGGCCAAGAGGTTCTAGTTGATGACGCTCAAACGTCTACTCAGCAAGAGTCTGATAAAGGCGTTGTAAGCGAATAATTTAAGTGCAAAAATCTAATAATCTTTTCTGTTTGAGTCCCACCAAATGGTGGGACTTTTTTTTATTGGCCGGTTAGAATAAGAGAGTCTTAAATTTAGGAGCTTCTCTTGCAATTTATCGAAGATAAACACCAAAGATTAAAATTGGCTTTTGGCCAACGAATCAATCATTCCTATCAGACCCGTTGTCATAACCTTTTAAAATTAAAGTCTCTTATTGTAGATAATGAAGATGCTATTTTAGAGGCACTGAATAAAGACCTTGGTAAGTCTCAGTTTGAGGGCGTTATTAGCGAGACCCTCTTCCTTATTAATGAAATCGATTTCACTCTTAAGCGGCTTAAGAAGTGGATGAAGAAAAGACGGGTCTCAACCCCTTTTCTTCAGTTTCCGGCACGCTCCTATGTTATCCCTGAGCCATTAGGGACAGTTCTCATTATTAGTCCCTGGAATTATCCTTTTCAGTTACTTATTTCGCCTTTAATCGGTGCTCTCGCTGCTGGTAATACGGCCATGCTAAAGCCCTCAGAAGTGGCTCCTAACGTCTCAAGTCTCGTCTCTGAGCTTATCCCCAAGTACTTTTCAGAGGATCTTATAGCAGTGGTTGAGGGGGGAATTCCTGAAACTCAGGCTATCTTAGACCTTCCTTTTCAGCACATTTTTTATACAGGCAACGGCACTGTCGGCCGCATTGTCATGGAAAAGGCGTCCAAGCATTTGTGCCCTGTAACCCTTGAATTAGGGGGAAAGAGTCCATGCTATGTGGATGAAGATAATGATTTAGAAGTTGTCGCTAGACGCATTGTTTGGGGAAAGTTTTTTAATGCCGGACAAACCTGTGTGGCTCCAGACTACATTCTTTCAACAGAGAGGGTGAGGGATATTCTCATCAAGAATATGGAAAAGGCCCTTAATCAATTCTTCCCTAAAGGGGTTAAGGCCAGCTCTGATTATGGAAGAATTATTAATGAACATCATTTTGAGCGCCTTGAAAGCTATATTGACCCAAGTGAAATTGCTTTAGGGGGTGAGAGCGATCGCTCCAGCCTTTTTATTAGTCCAACAATTTTAAAGTCAACAGGGGGGAGCCCCTCTATGAAAGAGGAAATTTTTGGACCAGTTCTTCCCATGTTAACGATAAACTCGCAAAAGGAAGCGATAGAGTTTATTAAACAAAGGCCACATCCCCTGGCGGCCTATGCTTTCTCACGAAACTCAAGGATTCTTGATGAGTTTGAAAATGAGGTGAGCTCAGGTGGCATGTGCTTAAATGATAGTTTGGTCCATTTGAGCAGTGAGACCCTGCCCTTTGGGGGAGTTGGTGAGAGTGGTATGGGCTCTTACCATGGAAAACGTTCTTTTGAGATTTTTAGCCATTATAAGTCGGTAATGAGAAGAGGCTTTTTTGACCTGCCTGTTCGCTATCCTCCCTATGAAGGAAAATTGGGCCTAATCCGAAAGCTTTTGAGCTTTCTCGGCTAACTTCATGCTCTAAGTACCTAATTTTTTTATACTTTTATATTAGCCCCAAAACTCTATCATTCGACCGTCAAAGAAGTATCGAAAGTCTAGCAATCGGAGGTCGATATGAAAGCTGTAAGAATATTATTTATTTTGAAGTTAATTGTCCTGTCTATGAGTGTCTCTGCCCAGAGACGTTTTGTGAAATACTCATGTGAGTTTAGTCAGACGACTTGTACTTATGGAGGTGGGAGTATTGCCTGGCAATGGAGGTGTGCTGGAAATTATGGACAGGAAACATCACCAGTTATTCCAGGCGATTTTTTCGCCTTAAATCAAGGTCAGATAATTAAGACATCTAGCTATAGCGGTCGATATGATAATCAAGGAGAAGATGAATGTACCTGTACTCATAGCTATACCTGCACACCGAAGTCTTTTAGAAGACCTCAAACCCGCTCTTGTTTTTTAAATGGTTCAAAGTATTCATGTCAAAAAGATGTAGCCTATGGGAGTCATCCTTCTCAAAAGCTAGATATTTGGCGCCCTCAAAACTACAATTCGAGCAGAGGGCTTGTGGTTTATATTCACGGTGGTGGTTTTTACCAGGGAGATAAGTCTTCTGCCTATCAAAGATTTTCTACAGTTAATCCGAAGAAAATTTTAGACTCGGGCTTTGCTTTTGCTTCAATTAATTACAGATTGTCTGATGAGGCTCATTTCGGCGCTGGTGAAAGTATCCCTCCTGCTATGGCCGATTCGGCCAAGGCCATTCAATTTCTGAGATCAAAGGCTAAGTCATTTGGCTTTAATAAGAGAAATGTTGCTCTAACGGGAGGCTCAGCTGGAGGTGCGATAAGCCTATGGCTTGCCTTTCATGATGATCTTTCAAAACCAGGTGTTTCAGGCTTAGCGGGCGAGTCTACAAGAGTCAGTTGTGCTGCGGTTTTTGAAGCTCAGACCACTTTAAATATGGGGGAAATTAGAGACCTTTTGGGCGCGGATGGATATGAACAGAAAAAAGGACTACCTGCCTTCTTTGGAATAAATGTTGAAAATTACAACAGGAACCCAAGGCTTTTTGATAGAGTTTTGGCAGCAAGATATAAAAAGGCCAGCCCCATAAGCCATATTTCTAGTGATGATAAGGTTAAAGTCTTAATGACTTATAATAGAGACCTCAATGAGGGTGATATTCATTCGCCGGAACTAGGGATTTATCTTGCACAGGGGAGCCCTCATTCTGTTAAAAGGAAGTACAAAAGAAAGTCGCTCGAGCAACTTGGGATTTCTCATGAAGTTCATTTTGGCCAGCATCAGTTTTTCAATAAATTTAAGATCAATGACTTCTTGATTAATCGTTGTTTCTAATTATACCAGTATAAAAAAAATGGCCTCCTTTTAAGGAGGCTTTTTTGTACCCGGAAAAAATAGGTGGAATGCTTCGGCCGTACAGCGGGCCTTGCCCTAGCAGGCCTTCGCAAGTCACAGACATCTTCGCGTCACTTGGCCTGCCACTGGCAGGCCGTGCCGCGAGATGTGTATAAACCTTAGTCAGGGTGGGAAAATTATACAGTTGGAGCCATCTAAGTTGCTGTTATTACATGGTTTATTTTGGCACATCCCTTGCTTATATATAAGCAAAACAGAAAAGGAGAGAGACATGAAAAACTTACTACTAATTGGATTACTACTACTAGGAACAACTACTGCATCTTTTGCCTCTGAAAGCGAGCAAACTTTAGGAGAGCAAGCTTCAGCAAATTGTGTTGAAACAATTCAAAACAATCGTAATGGAACAGCTAATGATGTTGATGCTGTGGCCGCTGAAGAAGAAGATACTACAAGAGCAGCTCGTGTAGAGTAATTAAAGTCAAAATTAGATCTAAAAAAAGCCACCTTTAAGGTGGCTTTTTTTATTCCTTTTGAAGAAGTATTTTTTTGAGCATATCCCTTTCTTCAGCTGTGTATTGCTCACCGTGATCATGTTCAATCGACTTCAGCATCTCCTTCTTATCTATAGAAGAATTTTGGAGAGATATTTCGTCTTGTTGAGGAACAGTATTGTTAAAGAGTTTCTGACTGAAGTTTTTTGATTTCTTTACCCCATCTATTAAGACATCCCTTGAGCCCATGAAAACCTCATCAGTAATGGGCTTGGCCCATTTGTTAAGATAGTAAAAGAGAGGCTTTTTTTGAACAGGAATACTAAGAAGTAAGAAGCTCACGCAAAAGGTAATTAGAAATTTAAGCATGGAAAACATGTTTAATCCTTTTCTCTTTCAGCAACTATTTTATCAACGGCTTTAATCAGATCTTCAGGTAAAAAGGGTTTGGGTAAGAAATCTAGAGCACCACTACTGATCGATTCTATAACGATAGATTCCATGTTGAGAGAGGACACCATGATAATGGAGGCGCCCATAGACTTTTCATTGAGAAGCTTGGCCATCTCTAAACCAGATCTATCTGGCATGATGACATCAATAATGAAAACATTAGCACCAGATGTGGCGCCTAAGGTGATTCCCTCTTCTGCTGAACCAGCAGAGCCTACTACGTTGTAGCCTTCATTTTCGAGGATTTCGACAATAGACTTGCGTGAAAACTCAGAGTCATCAACGACAGCAATACGAATATCTTGATTCTTTTGGTTGGACATAATCCTTTCCCTTTAAAGTATTTTAAAAGAAATTAGGATTATCGCCAGAAAAAATACCAGAAAAGCTTTGAGATTATGCAGCTACCGGAGGCATATTACTTTTGCCACGATTGCCACCCTTTTTGCTCTTAACTGACTTGAGCTTTTTCTTGCGCTCATCCCAGCCAATAAGGGCCAAATCTAAAACTTCATCAATGGTCTTCACCGGAATAAGTTCGAGTCTTTCACGATACTCTTCTGGGATATCAACCAAATCTTTTTGGCATTTCCACGGTATGATAACCGTTTTGATATTCATTCGCATGGCCGCGAGACACTTCTCTTTGACACCGCCAACTGGAAGAACTTTTCCTGTTAGGGTGATCTCACCAGTCATGGCCACTGTTTTATCAATTGGGCAGTCGGTGAGAAGAGAGATAATCGTCGTTGCGAGCGTAATACCTGCACTTGGTCCATCTTTAGGGATGGCACCTGCGGGTAAGTGAATATGAATTTCATTATGCTCAAAAACATCTTCAGGAATTCCCAGATATTGAGCACGGCTTCTAATGTAGCCAATGGCCGTTTGAGCAGATTCTTTCATCACGTCACCAAGTTGTCCGGTGAGGGTAAGTCCCTTTCCTTTCATCTTAGTTGATTCAATATAAAGAACTTGTCCACCAGCGGCAGTCCAGGCAAGACCTGTCGCCACACCAACTTCATCTTTTTCACGATGATCTTCTTTGGTGTATTGAGGCGGTCCTAAAAGATCCAGTACTGTATCAGGGATGATATGAGTAACTTTCTCGTCTCCCTTAGCAATCTTCATGGCCACTTTTCTACAAAGAGCACCAATTCTTCTTTCAAGATTTCTTAGTCCAGCTTCAGCTGTGAAGTGCTCAATGACGGAATGAAGACCTTCGTCAGTAAATTCGACGTGGTCATCAGTAATACCATTTTCTTCAAGCTGCTTAGGAATAAGATACTTTTTAGAAATTGCTACTTTTTCTTCCTGAGTGTAACCAGAGAGGTTAAGAACTTCCATTCTGTCTCTTAGTGGACCCGGGATATTTTCTAAAACATTTGATGTAGCAATAAACATCACGTTTGAAAGATCGAAGGGAACATTAAGATAGTGATCTCTAAAGTCTTTGTTTTGTTCAGGGTCTAAAACCTCGAGAAGGGCACTGGAAGGATCACCTTTGTAATCGCCACCAAGCTTATCAACCTCATCGAGTAGGATCACCGGATTATTGGTCTTA
>JAUIBX010000224.1 GCA_030427595.1 Bacteriovoracia bacterium
CTATAATAACAAGCGCGTGAAGGAGCTAATTCCGGGAAGAATTAATGCCCAACTTCAAGCGGCACTCAACTATATTCCAGGTCGAGGCAATGTAAAAAATGTCGTGTGTGATCTCTCAAAATCCTATCGCTCTTTTGCGAAAGACTTTTTTCCCAACGCAAAGGTTGTGGCGGATCACTTTCATGTGATTAGGCTTCTTAATCCTCATATCAATCGTGCAAGAAAGGAGATCACCGGTGATAAAAGAAACTTGAGAATAAGGAAGCTTCTTTTAATGAACTCAAGAAAGCTTGATTACTGGACTCGAAGTGAGATCCATAAGTGGTTAAAGCAATATCCTAAACTTCAACAACTTTACTTGGCGAAGGAAGCTCTTCATAGAATGTATCGCTGTAAGGGTCGAAAGCGAGCTAAGAAGTCACTTGGATTATTGCTCGATACTTTGGCATGTTCCAAGTTCAAAGAGCTAAAAAGCCTCAGAAGAACCCTGATGGATTGGAAGGAGGAGATCTTGAATTACTTTGAGAGTCGTATTACAAATGCCAGAACCGAGGGGTACAACAATGTCTGTAAGCAGTTGCAGAAGCGGGCGTACGGATATAAGTCGTTTAAAAACTACCGGTTGAAAGTTCTTTATGCATGTACTTGAAGGCTTGAGTGCGGTGCAGTCCACCATTAAGGGAGAAGATCCACATGTCATTCAAGAGAACGTTCGTGAAGCCGCGCTTCGCTAGCTTCACTTCCTAGTCACATACCTCTCTGCGCTGTTTGAACTGCCACCGGCAGTTCACACCGCAGGAGGTGAACCGCCTCCGGCGGTTCTGTATCCGCCCTTGTTTTTAGAGCACCATTTTTTCTCAAATTTGCCCATGCTTGCTTTCAATCGTTTGTTCACGATGAGGGAGCGCATACCAAATGCGTGACCGAATCGGGGTTAAACGAGTGAATGCAATGATGGGTGAATTTGGGGAAAAATGGAGGAGACGGGCGGATTTGAACCGCCGGCTTTACGGTTTTGCAAACCGTTCCATTGGACCGCTCTGGCACGTCTCCTCAATTGGATGGTCCTTCGTTCGTGAAAACGAGACCTTATTATGCTCGCCAAAAACTCAAAGTCAATAGAGTCTTGGCGAGTTTGAAGAGTTTCTAAGCTTCGCGGATAACGTATTTGTCTTTGCCGGCATCCACCATTTCTTTAAGTTCTTTACCAACTTTAAAAAATGGCACCTTCTTAGGTGGAACCTTTACAACCTTTCCAGTCTTGGGGTTACGTCCCTCGTAGGCCTTGTAATTGCGGTTAGCAAAAGAGCCGAAGCCACGGATTTCAATTCTCTCATCTACGTAAAGAGACTTGATCATGGAATCAAAACAAATATTAACGACTGATTCAGCCTGCTTGTGAGTTAGGTTGGCCTGCTTTTCAAGAGCAGCAATTAAATCGGCCTTAGTCATGGTTTCCTCCACCAGTTCTTTATTGAATTAGCTTATACTTACCGATTCGGTAAGTTCCTAATTTTTCTAAAGAACTTTTTTGTAATTCCATAGATATCAATAGGTTATCCGTATTCTAGGTCTACAACAAGGCAATTCTGACGGATTTTTGTGGCGTCATGCACAACTCTACCTATAGCTAAGCCCTTGAAATAGCTGAAGCTACTCTCCAATAAAGACCCCAACGCCAGATGCCCTTTAAAATAAAGGAAACAGCCCCTTAGCCGGCAAGTTTTGCCTAAAGAAGCAGAGCGAAACACTCGATAAGTCGTTTGGTAGACGTTATGAAAATTGATTTTAAGGACCTAAATTCATTGCTCACGACCCCAGGCTTTAGAGCCCTGACCCTCGTGCTCATCACCATCACCCTGGGATTTCTCACATTTTCATGTGTCGATGAATCGGCGCGTGCTGGTCGCCCTATCGTCCGTCAATTTGGAACAACGGAAGAAGGCCCCACCTTCTGCCAAGCCACCTACAATATTAGTGAAAGAGAATGTGTTGAATCCTGTCCCACCGGAACTCGTGTTGCCAATGAAGAAGAGCTAGAAGACGCTAAGTCCGAACTTGAGGCCCTCAATCTCGACTCTGCCACTCTTGAAGACATCCTCGCCAACATCGACTCGGCTCTTGAAGTTTGTGTGCAAGGCTCAGGAGTTTTACGTCCTGATGGTGAAGTCTTCGTTAATAATAACTTCTGCGCTTGTCAGGCGGGAAAGGCCGTCTCGATCAATGACTGTGCAGCCACCTGCCAATCAAAAACTCAAAGTAATATCGTTCTCTTTGGTCGCGTCTCTGTTGGCCCCAATATTCAATTCAACGATGAACTGCAAAATCTTCAAGGCTGGTGCGAAAACGAAATTCAGGGTTCTGACTTCACCGGTCCTGCTTGTCAGCTTGAAGTCTTTGACGGCGACAGCACTCAATTTCTCAACATGGAAATTTCAGGCAACAACTTCAATGTCTCCCTCGATGGACTCGAGCTCGAAAAAACTTATGTTGCCCGCATCAGAGAAAGCCAATCTGGCTCTCAGGTATCGTCTTCCGCTTTTCAATTCCGTCTAAAGACTCCTGATGATAATAACCAAACACCAGAGGGACCTCTTAAAATTATGCCGGTGTCTCAATACACTTGCCTCTCCTTTGCTCTTCAAAAAAATGAGCTGGTGGTCTCCTTTACAGAGTTTGCCAGAAGTCACTACTACTTTGCCGCTTCTAATAATCCCCCCAGTCTACCGCCTGGCGAAGAGCTGATAAAGTGTCACGACAAGCAAGTCTATGGTGAAAACGACTCGCCACTCTTTCCGCGCCTCGAGCTCATCCCGCAACACTTTGCGGTTTGGGACCAAAGTGATATCCGCTTTAACGATGGCGATGTTGATGGCATCATTGATATCAACGAAGAAATTACTGAAGAATATCGCAATAGGACGGGCATCGCTGATGGTAACCTTAACCTCTTTAGCGTCTTTCAATGGGCCAATATTCCTAATATCGCCAACTTCAAAGATGCGGTGAACGCCAACCTTGGCTTCATCATGATCCCATTTGTGGACAACAATAACCGCGGCGAATGCCCCACCCAAGAAGACTATCTCAGTGACAATGTCATCTACCAAATCGTTGGTGACAAAGTAGGCGTTGATACAGAAGGCCTCTTTATGGCCGAATCAGAACCCTACCTTGATGCCTCTGGTGGCTCTGTTATCGATATTCTAATGATTCGTGAAGGTGACCTCAAAGACGTATGGTTCTACTTTGAAAATGGCCAGCACTTCGTACCTGATGCTATTACGGCCGGCTCAAAGACAATTCACTTCTACTGGCCTCTCGATAAGAATGCTCCCTATATCAGAAAGTCAGATCAGATCATCTATACCGTGCGCTTTCCTGACCAGATTGGGAAAAATGGCGTCACAACAGGAATTGTTGAAGGGGTTAGACCTCCGGACAAGCGCTTTGCCTGTATCCCGGCCGTCGACTAGGTCTACGTACGAGTCGCCCCTAAACTAACTCAAATATTGATGAAAATCATGGCCAAGGTTTCCTAGGCCTGAGAATATAGGCCATGAACAAGCTCTACCCCATCGTTGTAGTCACCCTTCTGGCGTTAGTGACAGGACACTACCTCTTTGGTCCTAAGGAAATTTACCTTAAGCATAATTGCGATATTCAAAAGGAAGGCGTGTGTACCATTAAACAGGACGGACTTGTTTTCACCTTTACTCTCAACCCTCACCCCATTATCCCCACAGAAGACGTCTCCTACACCATGGAGGCCAAAGGTCTAGAAGTTGAAAAAGTGACTCTACGTATTCTAGGTCATGACATGGAAATGCCACGGGATGAACAGGTATTTCCTCTTGAAAGCTTTCTAAAAAGAGAACAATTTAAGGCCACTCGTACTTTTCCCACATGCACGGAAAAGCTGATGACCTGGAGACTCTACTTTGTTATCAAAGCCAAGAACACTTGGGTGCGTACTAGCTTTGATCTTGAGGTCAAGAGGCCATCATGAAAGAAAGTGGAAAATTAAATATTCTTAAGACTATTGGACTAGGCCTCCTCTTTGCGCTCCTTCTTTTAGGAGTTAAATACTACTACCAAGTCCAGTCACCGGAGCTTCCCACAGCAGGACTCTATGAAGATATAGGAGGCGACTTCACGCTTCAGCATGTCTCTGGTGAGTACACTTTAGAAAAGCTAAAAGGCAAACCTAGCATTCTCTACTTTGGGTTTGCCAGCTGCCCAGACGTTTGCCCCCTTTCCCTCAATAAGCTAATGAAAGTTCTCGATGGCATAGACCCTTGGTCAATAAAGTCTTTATCAGTGTGGACTATAAGCGTGACACACCAAAGCTCGTTCATGAGTATGGCCAGTACTTTGGCAAAGACTTTATTTCTCTTACGGGAAATCAGTTGCAAATCGAGGCCATAACCAATGCCTACGCTGTCCACTTTGAATTTGTCCCCCTCAAGGATTCGGCCATGGAATACACCGTAGATCATACGAGCCGCTTTTATCTCCTTAATAAAGAAGGTCAAACGGTAGGCTCCTATTCAGATATTATTAATGATCCTCAATTTAAAAAGGATCTCAAAAAGTTGGTGAAACTATGAAAAGAAACCCCCTTATCCTTGCTCTCATTCTCTTCTCCATGCAGATACAATCTCAAGAGATTAAAGATGCCTGGTTTAAGGCACCTATCCCCAATATGCCAATGACCGCGGCCTACATGAAAATCACTAACAACACCGATAAAGAACTTATTTTGGAAAAAGTCACGGGCCCCGATGCTCCCGTCTATGAGCTTCACACCCATAAGAAAGTTGATGGGGTGATGAAGATGCGCCAAGTTCCCTTTATCAAAATACCAGTGGGAAAAACTCATGAACTTAAGCCTATGAGTGATCACATCATGCTCATGAAAATGAAGCGCGAAAAGTTCGACAAAAAAGAGACGACCTTAACACTCTTCTTTAAAGGTCTTAATCCTTTAAAAATTAAGGTACCTGTCAAAAAACCTTAATAAAATTTCTAGGGTATCTGCCGATAGAGGGGACAATGAATGCCCTTCGCTCACCATTAATGCGCCAGCTTGCGCTTATTATTACCCTACTCATCCTAGGAGTAGAGGGCGTGCTCCTATACTTTTCAGTAGAAAGTAAGAAAGAAGAACTCTTGAGCCTAAAGGCCGAGCTCTCGCAACAAATTTATAAGAATACGGGAAAGACACTTAAAGAAACTCATCCGAATTTTCTGAATGAAGAGGCGATCAAATCGAGACTGCTTACCTACAAGAAAAATATCCTCCTTTTAACCCTACTTATTACGCTTATTGTTGCCGTAGGCACAATGGTCATTTTCTATAAGAAAGCAGGCCGCCACCTTGTTCACCTCAATAGAGTGAATCTCGAAAAGGCCAAGAATAATGGCAAAGCTCCTCGGTACAATCCTAAGGAAGTTCCACAAAATGAAATAGGTGCTCTTATTTTAAGTCGCGAAGATATGCTTAATACAATTGAGACCTACGAAGATGATCTTCAAAGAAAGCTTCAAGAAGCTGAAAGTCGTCTGGTTCAAAGTGCAAAACTCTCCTTAGTGGGAGAATTTACCGCAGGCCTCATCCATGACATTAAAAATCCTCTCACGGTCATCATCTCCTATACCCAGATGCTCCTAAAAAAGGAGAAACGTCAGCAAATGGATGATGAGAAAATTGAGGAGCGCCTTAAAAAAGTTCATACGGCGGCCAATAAACTACACCGGCTGGTTGATCGGATGGGACGTTTCAATCGCAATGAAGAGGACTTTCAGGAAGATGTAGACCTCATCAAAATCATCGACAATAGCCTGCTCTTTACCGAGTCCAAGGGTAAGAAAATTGGCGTCACCGTCTCAAAAATCGTCCCTGGTGAAGCGAAAATTTTTGGGGATGAAAGCTCACTAGAACAGGTTTTTTCAAACCTTTTTTCTAATGCTTTTGATGCGATGGAGGAGGAGCAAACTCGTCACCTGACTATTACTATAGAAGACCAGGTAGATTCCTTTATTGTCCATGTGAAAGACACGGGAAAAGGAATTGACTATAAAAAACAAAGCCAAATCTTTGATTCCTTCTTTACAACC
>JAUIBX010000225.1 GCA_030427595.1 Bacteriovoracia bacterium
ATCCGTAGGGCAGGTTACCTGTTACCTGTTACCTGTTACCTGTTAAATTATTGATTAATCAACTGAACACTTTGAGAGGGTTTGGTCTTCTTATCGACCTTAACCAACTCACCACAGCCTCTTGTTTTAGGAAGCATCTTTTTCAGACAGGCCTGATACTTCGCCATACCGGCCATTAAAACTTTACGATCAGTTTCTGTATCACTTCCTAAATCAAGTTTACACTGCTTCATAAGATTCTTGGTACAACCTTGTAGTTTAGGATCATTATCGTAAGCGGCCTGCATTTTATCTACGCGATCTCGTGCCAAGTCCCTACAGTAACTTGGGAACCGGCCGGCCTGTTGGCGAAGACAGTCTTTAAGATCTGCTCCTTCACCACAAACCATTTTTGCCGTTTCAATACACTTTGAAGCATCTTGGTCTTGATCATTAATATCTTTGAGTAAGGTTTGAAAGTTAGGGTTGAGATCATTAAGGTCAAAGGCCTTTCTATTTTTCACCATGAAACTCACACACTCTCCGACCTTACCGGACTTGGGGTCTTCTTTTTTCATACAATCTTCAAAAGACTTATCCCCGCAATGTTCAGCAATGAGCTCCTTACATTTCTTCACCCCCTCCTTAACAGACAACTCTTTTTCTGCTTGAGTGAAGGGTGATGCCACCAGCAAAGCTCCCAGTGTGAAGGCCTTGAAAGTTTTCATAATGTTATCCTCGTTTGCGCGCTAAAAACTTAATTCAATTCTTCGGCGCTATCCTGAGTATATTTTAACATGTGACCAACCCTGACCAAGGATTCATTAGCTTAAACCAGCCCTGTCCCCAATGAAGGCCCTAAATCAAGTTAATAAGCAGATTTTCAATAACTTAATAACCTTTACTGACCTGCTTTAGGACGGTAGTGGCCCATGCATCTAAACTACTGAATTTACTGACTTTGCAAGGATAGTGGGCACGTCTTATTAAAGTAAGCCACTTTATTAAAAAGACACTAAGTCATTAAAAATACTCTAATTTCTCCTCAAAGAGCACCGATAAGTTCTTTATACCCTTTGTAAATTTCATTGTTACGCGTGCACAGGCGTAAAATAAAGTAAACGACAACAACAGCGACAAAACTATGAAAAAGAACAACGAGATGCCTTCAGACATTCGCTTCAATGGTAGGAAAGCTTGGGTGCACTTCATGGCCTGGTGCCTTTTGATGACCCAGATGGCCGCACTACCGGCAAGGGCCCAAAGCTCTGACTTGGTTCCTACCACCTCAGCTCCAGCTTCAAATAATACCAGTGTTGATATCATCCCTACTGATGACGTCAGTATGCCGGACGCTGCTGTCAATGAGGCCAACGCCCAAAGGGCCGCCAACCAGGCCCACGAAGAAGCCTCTATCGCCAACGGAGGAACTCTTTCAAACTGTAGTGCAGATTCAGATAGTAACTTTGGTGCTTATGATAGTGCCAATAGCGCTTACACAAGCTTCACTCAATCTAATACGGCGGCCATGAGAAATCGTATCAACGAACTCAACTCTCAAGGCTCCGATCTTCTCAACCAACAACAACAGTATGCTGTTAGCCATGGCGACTTCACCGACCCCGCTCAACCTATTGAAGCCACTTACGATGCCGCTCGCCAGCGCCTAAGTGCTGCCAGAGAAAATTACGACCGTGTAAACAGAGAGCTGCAAATGGCAGAGGCTGAACTCAATGCGGCCCAGGCTGCCTGTAACGATGATTCTTGGTGTAGCCCTCAGGAAAGGGAAAGAATCCGTGTGGCCTCTGCTCGCGTTAGTAGCCTAACTCGACAGGTGATTCCTGCCCGTAATGAATTGCGAGCGGCTCAAAGAAATTATCAAAGGGCTCCAAGAAATACTAATAATGAAGCCACTGGAGCTGTTAATGATACAGCAGCGAATTCCAACGCTATGGCGTCCTCTCACGCCGTATCAGGGTGTGGTTCAAACTTTGATATCACCACTAACACGGATACTGATTGTGAACTCTCTGGTCCCCTCTTTGAAGCGGACGTTGAGCTCACTCGTCTTGCCAATGCCGGTATTTACGAGGCTAAGCAAATGGCCGCTCAAAGGGCCGATGCACTTTTCAATCTCGAGTTAGAAAAGCAGTACATGGAAGACTACAAAATGTACAAGATGGCCGTAACGGCCGGTTTACCAGAAGGAACTAACCTTGATGATATTGATGGTCTTTCCGATACCAACCCTAATAAGACCAGAAACCTTAAGTTCACTATCTCCAATATTAAAACCGTGGCCCTCGCCAGTTCAGCGGTCAAAGATGTAGTTTGTGAACAGCATGACCAGTCGGAAGTAGATTCTAAGTCTACCTATGTTTTCAAAGCAGCTGCTGCCACTTGGTTGATGGCAGTCGCCAATGACACTCGTTACTACTCCCAAGAATCAGATTGTCGCACGGAGGAGATGCTCGGTGGCGATCAAAATAATATGCAGCTCATTACTGTTGAAAGAGCGGCCAACGTTATGGACCAACAACTTGAAAACCTCTGTTTAAGAGTGGGTGGCCAAGTGGATAAAGATGGAGACGGAACTCTAGATGGATCTTACCTCGATCCTCCACCAGCAGGTTATGACTGGCGTGACTATGGAGAAACTCCTGAGCAAGCAGAGGCCCATGTCAAAGTCTTAAGAGGTTACCAAGACGGAGAGATTACTCATCCTCCTCTTAAAGAGCGTTGCGAAGAGTACCTCGTCAACCTAAGAGGAGAAGAGTTTAGAGATAAGCCACGTACTCGTGAAGTGGCCCTCCAAATGATGAGAGATGCCGAAGCCCTTGCACTTGAAGAGCTCATGGGAAAAATGGAAAAAATTAGAATAGCCGACGCCAACGTCAAAAAAGGTGAAAAGTGGGTTGCCGCTGTTCAAAGGAAAATTGCCATCATGTTAGCACTCCTTGCTGTCGTAAGAGCAGCCCAAGCGAACGCCCAAGGCACTTGTGCTGGCTGTAGTCCGTGGTGTGGCTTCTGTTGTAGTATGTGCCCTGTCGCGGTCTCGCTGGCCATGAAGGCCGCCTGGATCGCAGGTATAGTCATTGCCATTTGGCTTATGAGTGAGCTTATGCGTGCCAGATCTTTTTTGGCGAAATGGCGTAAGAAACTTCACCACGGCAAATACTTTTCTCACTTAGCTTGCAACTTTGAAACAGCTCAAGCTGAAGAGGACACTATGGCTGACCTTGGGGAACAGGCCAAGCAACGTAAGGCCGAAGAGGTTGAAAGGGCCCGTCGTGAGGCCATTCGTGACATTACTGATGACACCAATCAAGCTGTTGGAGATATCCTTTCTCAACAAACGACTTTCACACCTCAAAAGATAAAAGACTTAAACCAGGAACTGTCGGGGGCTCAATCGGAACAAGAGGCCATCGCTCTCCTCTCAAAGAAGATTCTTGGTCACGAAGTTCATAGCTGGCAAGAGCTCAATAGCTCCCTGGCAACCTTAGGTCTTGAATTGATTCTCTCCTTTTCTATGAATGAGGCTAAGGCCAATGATGTCACCCGTGAATTTACAGAGGATTCAAGCCCTGCATCTGCTGAAACAGCGACCTTTAATGAGAAGAGAAATGTTCGCAGTAACACCAACGCTCTTAATATTGCCGAAGGGACAGAGTCTTTCCGTTACTTCTTAGTCCAAAGGAACCTAAACTTTCAGTATCAAACCAGTGACATCACCAACCAACCGGAACACTCACGTAGTGATATAAGAATTGCCAACCAAGGAGCACCAAAGAACTCTAAAAATCGAGTCTTAAAATCCATCGATCAACTGGCCCAGTACCACCTCGACGGCGAAATTTTTGGTGGTTTCGTTAACGGAATCCAAATCGTCAAAGCTGTTGAAGATCTTGATGAAGAAGACCAAAATGGCTTCCCTACCCCTGAAACCCGTTACATGACCATTCAAAAGGCCCGTCGCCTTCTTGAAGAAAACCTCCAACTTCTCCATGGTGGGATTGCTGAAGTGACCTATCAAAGAGATGCGTACGTTCAACTTCTTACTCAAATGAGAAGAAGAATGGGAACCAATAAGACAGGTCTTGGCGAAACTCAATTGATTCCTAATTCTGCCCCCTCGCCAGTTTGTATGGTAGGAGATGTCGCCAATCTCGACTTTGATCCTACATGTGGTTGCTCACAAGAAGGCTCTTGTACTTCCTTTGAGTACCCCTCTTTTGATGCTTCCACCCCGCAGGCCCTCAAGGCAGGAGCGCGCTTATCAACGGATACGGCCAATAGCTTGGCCAGCGGTAACCTCAAAGGGGCGGCCCTCATTGGTGGTAAGCTGGTTTCCAATGCAAGCGCAGTGAGAAAAGACCTCTTTGAAAAACAAAAGAAACTTGGCCTTAATAATTCTTCCAATAATTCCTCTCAAAGCTCATCGGCTGGAGGAAAAGGGGGATCTGGAGGATCAAACTTTATATCGGATAATGAAAGATCCGCTTCAGAAAATCTGGCCAAGCTCGGTGTCGGTGGTGATTCCAATTCGGCCTTTGGTCGCGTTCGCCGCTCGCTCCTAAATGGAACCACTGGTAACGGAAGCGATAGTGACAAGAATAAGAAAGGACTTGCTGCTAACGACAGCACTAGAAATTCTCGTTCAGGTCGCCGTGGGGGAAGAAGGACCGGTGCCAACGCGGGCACGGTCGGTGGTTCTGCAAAAGATAATAAGAAGGTTAATGAGAGCTATTCTCTCACTGATGGAGGCTCTAACCTCAATCTTGATGGATTAACTGATGAGGAGCGTACTCGCCTCGGACTTGCTGGCGCAAATGGCATCGGCCCTGGCAACGGAAAGGATGATTCCGACCGTTATGCTCACGTAAGGAATCTTTCACAAAGCTCAAGCTCCGGAAATGGTCTCAGTAAGGATCACCCCGACTATGGTATCCACACCGATCGTAAGCGTAGTCTGTGGAAAATCATATCAAAACGCTATGAGAAGACGGCCTTTCCGCGTCTGCTTGGACCCTAGAGAAGTTGTTAACTATAATATCAACTAGCTATTGGCCCCGAAGAAATTCGGGGCTTTTTTTCTTCACGCTAAAACGAATTGAAATGATGAACCTAAGAATAAAGCTGAGAAAAAATCAAAGTACTGTAGAGCGCGAGAAGCTCACCGCAGACCTGCATTCTTTAGAAATCTTAGGTGATGCCATTCATAAAATCCCAGATCTTGATCACTTGAAAAAGTGTGAACACCTCTTATTGGTGTGCCCAGAGTTGCAAGAGCTGCCCAAGCTCCCCCCTCATCTCAAAATCTTAAAAATTAAAGGAGGGCACTTTACATGGCCAGGTCAGCTTCCCCAATTAAAAAGCCTTAGCCTACAGGGACTTAAATCTCAAAAAGAGGCCTTTAACTCGTGGTCTTTACCCGTGTCACTTGAGGTCCTCGACCTTGCCAATAATAACCTAGAGGACTTGCCTCTCAACCTAGATCAGCTCTCAAACCTGCAACGCCTGAGCCTTGATCACAATCAACTGCAAGTACTCCCCAATGAGCTCTACGACCTAAAGAGCCTCAATCACTTGAGCCTTGATGCCAACCCTCTCAGCGAAGAAACGAAGCAAAAACTCTACGATCAATTTAAGATTTGGTTTTAAGGAAAACTCTAGACACGTACTCTTTGGTTCGCCCTTCTTAAGCGGTCTAAAAGCGTTTGGACCAAGGCCTTGTACCACTTAGGTTGCTTATCAAGATAAACTTTGAGGGCCTCTTTGGGAATCACCTTAAGCTCACAATCACCAATGGCCTTGACCGTTGCTGAGCGCGGTTCACTATCAAGAAAGGACATTTCTCCTACCAACTCACCAGAATAGATGGTGCCGATCTGTTGTTCAGCGTCACCCTTACGCTTAAAAACTCCCAGGGTACCAGAAGACAGGTAATACATCTCATTAGACTCCTCACCTTCTCTCATTAAGTATTCTTCTGCTGATATTTTCAGTAAATCGTCGCTCATGACCGGTTTTCTCCTTACCTTCTTATTATAATCTAAGGCGATCGGGAGAAAAGAGGAAAAAGGCAGTAACCCTAAGCTT
>JAUIBX010000226.1 GCA_030427595.1 Bacteriovoracia bacterium
TTCTTTTATTACCCCTTAAGTATGAAGGGAAACTCTACTACATCGGTCTTCAAAATGACCTCACTCACCTCTTTGGCCTGGAACCAAAGAGTGCCAAACTCAGAAGAGTACACGAAGGTGAGATTAAGCACATAATCAACAACTGCCTTACGGTCATCTTAGGCTGTGCCAATATTCTTGAGAGAAAGAAGCTCAGCCCTAAGCGCCGCCAAGAAATCACTCAAAAGATTGAAGATGAGTTCTATAAAATTCACAACTACTGCCTAGAGGTAGAAGAGCAATCTGAATTTGAATCCTTTAGTCATCTTGAAAGCCTCAAAGTTTCCAATGGCTAAAAAGTAAATTGGCTCGCCAAAAAGAAATCCCAAACCTGATCACTATTGACCTTATTACTATAACGAAGACCGTAGATAAGAGGGAATCTCCTTAAGAGAGTCACTTCCATATAAAGCTCCCCACCAAAAGATTGCAGATCACCGGAAAAGCCAACCAAGTCATATTGAGTGTGATCATAGAAAGCACTCAAGTAGGCGCGCCTGAGGTAATGAAAGTCGAGAAGATTCCAATCCGCGTACCAAAGAGGGGCAACATAATCCACGCTACTCTTTAGGTAACGATCCACATAGGCGTATTGAAAACCGCGAGAGAAGACATATTCATTGGCAAGCTCGGCCACTGGAGAATGGCGATAATTGAAAAGTCCTGCTGTTTGATCCTCAAAAGTTCCCTTAAGGCGAAGCCCTTGATTTTCACTAAGACCAGGTAAGAAGACAGACGTCTCAAGAAAAGTTAAAGACGACTCAAAGCTATCTCGTCTACTACTTTCTACCTGACGATAAAAACCGCGAGCTCTTAAACCATAATCTGGATAAATTTCTTGGTAAGTCAGTTGTTTTTGCCATTGAAAACTCCCCTCAATTCCATAGAAAGTGAGGTCTTCATTATTGGTTTCGTTGAGGGGGACACCTGTTCGTTCACTAACCTGAATAAGACCACCATTAATCCCCAACTGCCACTGGAGAAAGTCAAAGCCAGAGACCTTTACTTGAGGAATGAGGAGGCGTACACCAGCTTCTTTTTCACGCCAACTAATCTCAGGACCGCTAGTGATGACACGTGACTTTCTCTCTTCAAAGAGACCATAGAGACTTGTGGTGATGAGATGCTTACTAAAATCAAGACCAAGAAGAGCAAAAGGAGTGCTCTCTTCCGCATCCACTCCCACACTTGCGGTATAGGCTATTGTTCCCAGGTAGTTATTTCCCGTTAGCTGAACTTGATAACCACGGCCTCCAATAAAACTCCATGAATGGGGGGAAAGACCTCCAAAGAACTCTCCCGCTTCTTCCTTTTCAAGCTTTTGATACTCTTTAAGTTCCCGGCGAGGCTCACCCTTTGTTATCATCCCCAAAGTCCCTTGGGACTTCGCAAGACTCGAGGACTTAATAGGACGACACTTTGGTTTTGAAACTTTTCTAAGACTCTCTCCCATGGCATCAGTGGCCGCATAAACCAACTGGCCAGCAACCCAGTTAGGGCTTTGGGCCATAATCCCCTCTTCACTACAGATACTAAGAGAGTTTTCTCCTAGACGGTAAACTTGCACCCTCTCCTCAAAATCTCCTTCAAAGAAAAGGCCTTTCTGAGTTGCCTTCAAATTAAAGAAGTTGAGCCTATTAGGGATAACAAGTTCACGGGCCTTGAAAGTTTTAAGGTCTAAACTTGCAATGCCTTTTCTTCCTTGAAGATCTTGAAAGAGGATCAAAAGGCGATTGGCCACATCATAAGTGGCTTCTAGAGGAATCCCTAGCCCAAAAGGCACTCGTCTCTCTTTTTCAATTTGATGTTCCCTAATGGTCATTTCAACGAGCTGAAATCTTGCTCCTTCCACCTTTTCAAGAGCGACAAGCTTCTGACCAGAAGAATGCCATTGAGGATGAAAAATTCGCCTCCCTTCTGTCAGTTGGAAAACCTCATCTTTCTTTAGGTCATAAATAAAGAGGTCGGAGCTTCCCTTATAGTTGTAGCGTGCGTCAGGTAAGAATTGAGTGTAGAGAAAAAGTCCCTTCTTTAAATCAACTTTAGAATTGGTAGGACTTAGAGGAAGCTCACGAATAGCTTGTCCCTCTTGATCCACAAGGGTCCAAAAACCATTGAGCTCTCTTTCTAAGTAGTAGAGCTTGCTACCATCTTCAAGAGGGAAACGAGTCTCTTTATAGCCTTCAGCAAACTTTTCAACCTTAGGAAGCTTGGCTCCATTCATTTGCCAGCGATTTTTGAGTTCCTTAAGAGTATCGTTATAGAATTTCTCAAAAGGTACGCCACTATTTTCTTCAAATTTTTGGTAGATGCGATAAGGGTTGATGGCCAAGTCCATTACATCATCGAGAACTCTACGCCAAAAGTTCTGACCAAAGAGGCGGTAGGCCCGGCTGACTAAGAAATGACCAAAAACATAGTGGTTAGGAAGAACGGTCTTATAACTTCTGCCAATCAGCTCATCATAGGTGGGAATTTGATCTGACAGCACAAGGGCCTTGAGACGGGCCCAAAAGCGGGGTGATCGACCTCGCCCCCCTTCAGTATAGAAAGTTTCGGCCCACACGGCGTCGCCTTCATAAAACCAAGAAGGCAGACCAAAGGCATTAAGAAGCGCCACCCCCATCTCACCAAAGAGGTAATAACCCATCATATTGGTGGAGCGAAAGGAAAAATCAAATTGGTTGATATGTCGATATTCGTGAATGGCCAGTGCATCAAAGAAATCAAGACCTCCAACAAAGGGAGTAAAAGATTGGTGAAAAAACCACTCACTTCTTCGTGGCATGAGAGTGACAAAGCCGTTGGGTCTGGCCACCTCAGGTCTCAAAATCAAAGGAAACTTCTTAGGCTTTGCAATTCCTAAGTTCTTTCCACTGGCCTTAGCAAATTTCTCTGTCAGATGGGCCGCACGAATGGCCTCATCTTCCCAATTCTTGGGGTAGTAGACTTTTACATAGTCATTTTCAAGACTCCACCACTCATGAGTGCTATCACTTTGACCAGAATTGGCACCAATAAAGGGACTGATTTGGGAAAAACTAGAGGGAAGGCCTAAAAGGAAAGAAAGTAAAAAGAAGAATAAAAAAAGGTATGATTTCATAGTCTCTACTTCAAAAGTGTTTGAGACCTAAATCATACCTAAATCGTTAAAGAAGTGGCAAAGGCGCTACTTACTCTCCGTAAACAAGATGAGAAACTTCGTCGTGGCGCTTATTCTTGGTATCAAGGAGAAAGTAGTAATACTCCTGACCCCAGCCGCTGTGATAACTGCTGGTCTTATTAACCAAGTAAACCTCACAGGTACTTTTATAATGGCAGCGATAAACATCAGAGACTTCATCACTATCAAGGTGTCCATGATAGTTATTATCGCTACGAACAAGCTCATCTATCTCAGTCTTAGAGAGGTGACTTTGTCTGGTGCTAACGTCTTCGTAGCCATTAATCCAGTAAGTGCGGCGAAGCTCTTTCGCCGCCTTATTGATATATTTCATTTGCTCTTGGGCGCTCATAAACTCTTCACTAGGCCCAGCAAAGGTTGAAGTAAGAGAGAAGCCAGCGATTAAAAGAAGGATCACTCTCTTCATTCTACTCTCCTACACTCATGAAAAGATTGAAGTCTTTTCTGAGTTGTTCATTACCAGCATTGGCGCCAACAAAGTTATTCACGCGGTCACCTTCACGGTTACGTCCACCTTGGATGTCATACTCACAACCACGAAGATTACACTTGAGGTGGTTACCCCAAAAGACGCGACGACCTGTTTCCGCTCCTTTTAGAACGGCCTTACAGTTTTCAAGAATAGTAGGATCCGCCATGCGTGGGCACATAAAGTCTAAGACTTTGTCTTCCCAAGAACGTGGATTGATGGTGGCAGTTGTTTCAATTCCGGCCTTAATGCCAGCACGACAGCCCTTGTCTCCCGTGTCCTGGTTCTTTCCGTAGTTACAAAAGGCTTGATAGTAGGGAAGACCAACTTCATAGCTTCCCCAGTAACCACGGTAGGGGTGAATATTGGGAGTCATACGATGGCAAAATCCCTTCCAACAGCTAAAATTTTGCGAGTGAAGGTCTCCACTTCTCTTAAGCTTGGACATGCCAACAGGGTGTTGATCGAAGTCTGGATTGTTGTGATACCACTTACCGTCAGCAAAAATTTCTTCAAAATCAGTTGAAGTCAGTGAACCAAAAACAGGTCTTTTAAGACGCTTTGAAATACCAGGCGCTACGATAAAGCCAGTGTTACAGCCATGAAGAAAAACATAGGAGTCTTGAGTAAACTTAGAAGTGAATTTCTCCCATGGGAAATTGTTGGGACCCAAACGATCTGTTCTTCTTTGAATAGCGTTGCCTTGAAAAGCGGCATTGTGACTCACAATATGAAGAGAGCTGATCGCCGGAAGAGTCTCTAGGTACTCTTCTATACTACTATTTCTTAAATTATGTCCATTAATTTCAAGAATGGTAAACCCACGATCTCTAAGAACTTCACGGTCTTTTCTCTTATTCCACTCTTCTGCCCACATGATCACCTGTGCACGACTATCGGGGTAAAGGTCATCGTGAACTTGGGCGCGTGTAATGGCCCCATAAAGAAATTGCAGGCCCATTTCCTCGCCATAACCAGCGATGAAAACATCAACACTCTTAACCTTTGACCAGTTATAAGGCTTGATCGTAAAAATTGAATAAGCAAAAGATGGTGCCGTTGAAAATACAGCTACCAAGACGACTAAAAGACTAAAAAGACGTTTCATACCCTCTCCACAAAAGATTCATTAGATTTTGGCGCCACTAAATCAAATTGCTTACATTCTGTCTCGTCTTATCAAGGGCCTAAGGAAAAATTACCTATACTAAAGGTAAACAATGAAAGCCCTTTGTCCTTTGCCCCCTAGTGCGTTATGAAGGGCACTATGCAAGTAAATGTACGTTATCTAGACAATTTACGCCTTGAGGCCAGCTTTGAGAGTTTCCAGGTCATGACCGACCAGCCTATTCGCTACAAGGGTGATGGTACGGCTCCGAGCCCCTATGACTACTTCTTAGCCTCTTCGGCCTTATGTGCGGCGTACTTTGTGAAGGTCTACTGCAAGACGAGGAATATTCCTACAGACGACATAAAAGTCATTCAAAATAATATTGTTGACCCTGATAACCGCTACCACCAAGACTTTGTCATTCAAATTGAGCTGCCAGAGAATCTTGATCCCAAAGATAAGGAGGGCATTCTTGCGGCCATGGACCGCTGTACCGTAAAGAGGGTCATTCAAAATCAGCCTAAGTTTACTATCGAGGCCATTGATAAGGCGGAGGAAAAAGAGGCCCTTGATTATCAAACTTTTAGTGAAGACGAATTTAAAACTCAGATTCCAGGTAAGGACTGTAGCCTCGAAGAAACCATCACCACCATGAGGGCCATTATCCAGGACCTCGGCATTAAAATCGAGATCGCTTCCTGGAGAAACCCAGTGCCTCACGTATGGTCAGTCCATATTCGTGATGCGGACTCGCCTCTTTGTTACACTAATGGCAAAGGTGCCACCAAGGAGGCGGCTCTTTGTAGTGCACTTGGTGAGTTTATTGAACGCTTAAGTTCCAACTACTTCTATGCGGACTTTTACCTAGGTCAAGAGGCCATCGCTAATGACTTCGTTCACTATCCGGATGAGTTGTGGTTCCCTCTGCCCGAAGATGGCTCCCTTCCCCAAGGCCTAATGGATGAGCACATGTTGACGATTTACAATCCAGAGGGAGAGCTTAAAGCAGAGCATCTCATTGACACCAACTCTGGCCTAACGGAGAAAGGAATCTGCGCTCTTCCCTTTGTGCGCCAATCTGATGGTGAGAAAGTTTTTGTCCCCGTAAACCTCATCGGTAACCTCTTTGTCTCAAATGGCATGAGTGCGGGTAATAGCCTCTATGAGGCCCGCGTTCAGTGCCTCTCAGAAATCTTTGAAAGGGCCGTGAAAAATCACATCCTATGTGAAGAGCTGACTCTTCCGGATGTGCCTCAAGACGTTTTAGATCAG
>JAUIBX010000227.1 GCA_030427595.1 Bacteriovoracia bacterium
CACCAACCTGAAGCTTTCTTTTGGAGAGGGCTGCCTCTAGAACCACAAATTGCACCTTCTGCTTGTCGCTTTCATGGCGCTCGACTTTGACCACCGAATAATGCTTTTCTTTATTTTGGGGGTTAAGGCGAGTCCACTTGCTATTCTGGAGCTTCTTTAAATTGACTTGGTTGCTCATAGTATAAACTCTTACTTTTACTTGGACATGACTTTAATGCGGCGAGAACTCAGGAGTATCTCTTGAGTACACCTGTGCTTTTACACTAAATTTACATAAAAAATATGCCTAAAGGGTGTGACTTAATCTAGAATTTTCCCAATTAAACGATAATTTAATCTAGGGTTTCCTTCAATGAGTCTTGAAACGATAACAAGTCATACCCCAACTAAGCCCATTCCTTCTATAAAAGAGGATGGAGTATCAAGTCCTAAAAATGAGAATCAGGAACTCAAGTCTATTGGTAAGTATAACCAAGAGTTGCAGGCCATTCTTCCTAAAGAAGTCTTTAAGAGAAATCCCCTGCGTGGCGCTTGGATGCCTGTAAACTTTGTGGCCATGCTTGGCCTTGCTTATCTGCTCATGCTTGAGACTACTCCTGTTTGGGGCAAGCTCCTTCTTGGTGTTGCCTTTGGCATTGTCTCAGCAAGAAATACTTTTTTGGCCCACGAAATTCTTCATGGTGCGATTTTCAAAAATAAAATTCTCGAGGCGATCACTGGCTTTCTCGGCTTTACCAACTGCCTGGTCTCTCCCACTTATTGGCGCTTCTGGCACAATAAGCTTCATCATGGAAATACTCAGCTTCTCTACAAAGACCCGGATGCTTTTCCTACTCTTTCTGTTTGGAAGAGAAGTAATTTTATGAAAAGGGTATTTAAGCTTTCCCCTGGTTCTGGATATTTGAGAAGTCTTTTTTACTTCTTCTATTGGTTCTCTTTTCAGGCCTTTATTAACCAAGCCTACATGAGGTTTGGTAATAAAATGTGGTCACGCCTCAACCATAAGAGGGTGACCATTGAGTTTATCACACAGATCGCGATCGTTTCACTTTATCTTTACTTAATTAGACCAGAAAATTGGCTTTATCTGGCCGTGATTCCTTTCTTGGTTCAAAACTATACGCTTACCAGCTATATTTTCACCAATCATAATCTATGCCCCTATACCAAAGTAAATGATGCTTTAGTGAATTCGCTTACGGTAACGAATCATCCCATTTGGGAATTTCTTCATATGAACTTTGGTTACCATACGGAACACCACATCTTTCCTAAGATGCCGATGTCGAGTGCCAAGAAAGTCAATAAAGCTTTGAAACTACTCTATCCTGATAAGTTTCAAGAAATGCCAAAGGCAAAAGCATTAAAGCTACTCTATTCCACGCCTAGAGTTTACAAGAATAGGACGACTCTGGTTCACCCTGAGACCAAGAGGGAAGTTCCTCTACCCGTCACTTCAAAATACGCGACAACACTTCAATAATTTGGTGGCAAAAAAAAGCTGAGTCGATTAAGACTCAGCTTCCTTTTATTTGGCTAACTTTAAAGTTTTTATTTGAGAAAAGAATAAACCTCGTAGTTTCCAGCCTTCCCGTGATAATAAATTTCACTTTTAAAGAGACCAACTGAAGGAACTGAGGGATGGTAGTAGAGATGAATATGCCATTTCCCGTTAGGGAATCGATCACTCACGGTCGACTTGGAACGAATCTCAACTTTATGAGCCCCTTGAAAACCTTCGATATCTACTTGCTCGAGATATTTAAGAGTCGCTACCTTATCTTCGTAAAAAAGTTCTACAGGTCCGTTACTTTCGAGACTTTCATAGCCTTCTTCAAAGAGCATTTCTTGTGGGAAGTCGAAAATATATTCGCCTTTTAGGAAGGGCTTTATGATTCTTCCCATAAGACCTTTGGGCTTAAGCTTGTAATTGATCGTGACTTTAAAAGTTTTACCTACAACTTCATCTTGAGTGATTTTGAGGTCGCCACTTTTATGCCACTTGCCCGGCGAAACATTATGCTCAAGTATTTCGAGGGGGGTTGCGCCAAAGGCTTGAGGGGAGAGGAGAGTCGAGAGTGCGAAAATGACAGAAACGAGGACGTTACCGGCCTTGGTATTTGCTTTCATTAAAATTCCTTTTCTAATGTTTTGAATAATCTTAAGAATCTCTAGTCGGAATGACTATTCTTAGTGCGGCCGTGTAAGGTTTTATTGGTGGGGCACCGCCCCTTTTGAGGTACGTGGTACCTGTTGGGACTAGGTGCGTCCTATGAGGAGACACCCAAAAGGTACCACTCGCTTAATGCTTAATGAGATTAGATTTCGATGAAGCCACCGGCACAAGTTGGCCAGTTTTCAGTGTCTGCATTACAGGCACGACTACCGCCATCCCAGCAGTCTGTTGGAATTGGCTTGCCGTAACCAATGCCATGAGGGTCCATGCAAACATGACCTTCTGGAAAGCAAACGCTTACGACCATGTCTTCTAAAAGAACATCTTTACACTCAACAGCTTCATTTGCTGTTGCTGTTAACGATAGTAGAACTACTAATACTGATGCTAATTTTTTCATTTTACCCCTCTCTGATAAAAATGGATTTGTATCCGAGTGATATACCCATTCGGAATGAGGGGTAAGATGACTGCAATTTATTCAATGTTACAGGTCTTTACCCTATAAAAAGTAATGGTTTTAGGCCTAAGATTGCTCGTCTACAAAGGCTTTAATCGCCTCAATATTCTCCAAGATATACTTCGCCTTAGTCACACCAAAGCTAACAATGGTGCCATACTTCTCAACTTCGTTACCTTCGTCGTCGACCTTGTAGATCTTTAAAATCTTATTGCCTTTGTACTCATCAATCATTGTTTTGTGGGGAGCCAATTCACTCATTTTTTTACCTCTTTGGTTGCATTTTAGTTTCTTCATCAAGCTCTTCTTAGACCGTGGTACTATATTAGAAAAGCTATTTGGATGAGTATTTTATATATGACAACCGGATTTGAATATTTAGATTTTGTTGGAAGTTTTGTTTTCGCAATAACAGGAGCTTCCATTGCTGCAAAGGAGAAGTTTGACTTCTTTGGCATGCTCTTTCTTGCCTTTTTGACCGCTGTTGGTGGCGGTACTGTTCGTGACCTAATTATTCAAAGCCAGGCCTTTTGGACAATTAATCCCGCCTATCTTTACTTAATTTTCCTCGCGACCCTCTCTACCTTTTTTCTCAAGTCATTTTACGAAAGGTCTGCAAAGTTTCTCTTCTTTCTGGATACCTTAGGTCTTGGGACATTCGCTGTAATAGGGACTCACAAAACTCTTAGCATGTGGTTTAACCTTGAGACGTCTCTCGTTATGGGAACAGTCTCTGCTGTTCTGGGTGGGATACTAAGATCTGCCTTTAGTAAGGAGCACTCAATTCTCATTAATCGCGAACTCTACGCCACAATCGCAGCTCTTGTTTCGTTGGTTTATATCGGCCTCGTAAAATTAGAAGTTTCGAGCCTTCTTTGTGCATCCCTCTCTATCATGACGGCCTACCTCGTCCGATACTTGGCCATTAAGTTTCGTATCAAAATGCCTTCCTTAGAGAATTAACCTTTAATTTCTCATGAGTTTACTTCTGATATTTTTAAAGCAAGTGTTTCGCTTGTTCGTAATTAATCAGTAACCTTCAATGTTTCTAAATTGGAGGACTTTGAATATTCAAATCGAAAATATTGAAGAAATGATTTACGTTGTACGAGGTCAAAAAGTGATGCTCGATAGCGACCTAGCAAAGCTCTATGGGGTTGAAACAAAGAGACTGAACGAACAAGTAAGAAGAAACCTAAGTCGCTTTCCCGACGACTTTATGTTTAAGCTTACACCTGAGGAATATGATTCTTTGAGGTCGCAAATTGCGACCTCAAAAGAGGGAAAAGGAGGACGACGCTACCAACCCTTTGTTTTTACTGAGAATGGTGTAGCGAAGCTGTCCTCCGTTTTCAAAGTGGTCTTTCAAAGACTAAATAGCTTAGAAGGCGTTCAAACAACCCCAAAGAAAAAATCTAAAATTGGATTAAAGAATAGTTAAAAGATAGGCGGGTGCTTGGCACTGCAGCTAAAGGTCGAGTTCGCTTATAACCAAAATTTCATTTTTAAAAATAACCACTTATGAATGCAATCAAAGACTTGGTAAATTTACTTTCTCTTAAACCTCCATGTCTTCGGTTTAAGTCTCATCACTTTTCACGCTGTTTCATGGATTGACCGGTACAAAAATAGGAAGTCTTTTGAAGAGAGTAGTTAGATTTGTTCCTGGCCTCAGGTTTAGGTGTAAACGGTTTCTTATGACCCTTTGTGCCATCTAAGACCTTAGTGGCGGTCGTAAACGGGATGAAAGACCTGGCTATATTTTAAGCCGGCGGTTCAAATCCGTCCGTCTCCTCGGCAGGTTGAGACGACAGATACAGAGGGCTAGTAGAATTTATAACTTTGTGTGACGATAAGGGGTAATTTCGACCTCTTGAGGTGTTGTTCTGTGGTGAATTTAACAAATTACTTAATAAAGACAAGGGCTGAATAAATTGTTTAAATTTTTTAAGCGATCCCCAAATAGAGCTGAAAAGCAGAAAGAAACCAATACGCTTTGTGTGCTACCATGGAATCATTTATTTATAGATGTTAAAGGTCATTTTACCCAGTGCTGCTATCGGTCTTCTTATGAACCATTTAAAGATATCAATGGTGATATCATTCGTGCAGACCAACCTGATGCAGTTGAAAGGTATTTAGAATCTCCAAAACTCCAAAGAATAAAAAAGAAAATGCTAAGTGGTGAAAGACCGCAGGAATGTAGTAATTGTTACGCCAAAGAAGCCTGCGGAAATGAATCCTACCGTACTCTTTCAAATATTGAGTTTAAAAAAACACTTGAAAATATTCAGGAAGGAAAGAAACCTACCATTGAATACCTTGATCTTAGGCCCGGAAATATTTGTAACTTAAAATGTAGAATGTGTGGCCCTGAGAGTTCAGTCTTAACGATTCCCGAGGCAAGTATTCTGGCCAATGATGACAATAGATTTCTTAATTACCAGTCAGTCAACTGGCATAAGAGTACAACATTTATCGAAAATATTTTACGGCATGCTAAAACTCTTAAGAAGTTACACTTTGCGGGAGGTGAGCCATTTATTATTCCCCAAGTAAAAAACATAATAAATGACCTCTCACAAGACCCTATAGCAAAAGAGATTACACTAAGCTTCAACACAAATTTGACAGTCCTACCAACATCTTTGGCCAAGAACTTTTCTGACTTCAAAGAAGTTAATATTTTCGTAAGCTTGGACGGAACTCAAGAAGTAAATGACTATATTAGATACCCCTCCCGCTTTAAAGATATCGAACTCAATTTAATGCAACTGGAAAAAAAATTTAAGGAATGGCGAATTGGAGAAGTAAGAGTTCATACGGCCATTAGTATTTATAATATTTTTAATTTACCTTCCCTTTATAAATACTTAAGTCGATACAAAAGAGTTTCTAACGTTCCAGACATTGACCTTGTCAATTACCCAGAAGAGCTAAGCATAAAGGTTCTTCCCAAAAAATTAAAAGACAAGGTCAATAAATATTACGAAAAGGAACTGTTACCTAATCTAAAAGATAAAGGTCAAATTCATTACATGTTGAATGAAATGGCCTCTGAAGATTGCTCACACCTTTTGCCTTCATTTGTCACTAGGACAAAGTTAATGGATGAAAAAAGGTGCCAAAATTTTAAAAAAACCATTCCTGAGTTAGCAGGGCTAATGCAGTGATGAATTTTAAAATCAAAAATGGCGGGAGCGACGCCTGCCCGAACTCGGTTCTGCGAGGTCCGTCTGATATGTCTTTTCCAGGCTCTTCACACTTAAGGGTGTTTTCACTGCATCATAGCTAATAAAGACAGGCATAAGAAATCAATCAGTCTGGGCGACCCCGTTAAAATTTTAGTACCCCTACTAACATTTTAACGAGAGAGCCCTTATGCCTGAATCA
>JAUIBX010000228.1 GCA_030427595.1 Bacteriovoracia bacterium
GATCACCGACAGTGGCCATGGCCGCACATTCGTTGACAACACCTAGGTGGTTGCGAGCGGCATCGGCTTCAGCCCCGTAAGTAATATTATCAGTGGTTGCAGCTTCTCTCTCGAGGTCAAGCCAGCTACCTCTAAAGAATTGATGAGGGTCTTCTCCACCTTGGGTGCGCTCAACCACTTCATTCCACGGACGGTCGGCCATAGACTGGCAGCGCTCAAAATCGGCATTGCCGCGATAAGGAGTATCACCCCTACCATTAATTTGAGGATCATCAACTTCAAAATCATCGGGCTCGCCATCTCCATCAAAATCAAGAGAAGAGTCGCCGTCGACACCTGTTCCCGGCGCTAAATCCATATGATCTCCGGCTTGACCTTGAGCCGCAAGTGAAGGATCAGCACCTGAAAAACGAGGATTATCACTAAGACTCGCCTCAGGTTCTCCACGGGTGACACTGGCCCCTGAGCCTTGAGTGTCAGCGTTGGCGACATCTGCAAGACCGGCCCTTGAGCCTTCAAAGTCAGCACCTTGGTTGCGATAGAAAGCATAGAGGAGGGTGCCATTTTGAATATTACTGTAGAGGGATTGCCTTACTGAATAGGGAATCACAAAGCAGCCCCAAGAACGGCCGACGTAACCATTTTGTCTGGCAAAGGCCTCAGTAACATAGGGGCCTGTATGCATAACTATGGCCCGACTACGGACTCGACTGTTTAACGAGCCCGAAAGACCGTCGAGTCTAAGGGAGCTTCCATGACGTCCAGAGTAGGGTTCTGAAACTCGATAAAAACCAAGAGAGGATTTGAGACTTCCCGAAACATTACCGAAAGTGCGGGCATGAGTTGTGGAACCTGAATTAACTCCGTGACTCACATAAGTTTCATGAATTATACGAGCCCCAGTTTGCGAGACATCCACAAGAAAATAGCGTCGCTCACCAGACTCTAGCCCAAAATTGACGAATGAAATGAGAGGTGTGTTAGTAAACTCACCATCTTGTTTTCCTTGGAGGTAGCGCAGGTAAGCCGCTTCAAAGTGATTGAAGGGAACTTGGTTATTACTCAGTCCTGTGCGTTGATAAATCTCACGCGTAATTGCGTCGATGTCATCGGTTGGGTTTGCCAAGGTTTTTGGCAATAACGTGAATAGTAAGCTTAGGCAGCACGCCAACTTCAACATGAACAGACTCCTCCATTTTAGTTTACGGTATAAAGAGGCCCTTCCTTGAGGAGAAGGGGGAAACGCCTCTAAGTCCTTGTTTTTAAGAAAAGAGGAGCGCCCAAAATAGCTGCCATAATTGACCGATGAAATAAGCTAAGTCTCTAAAAAAGGTTAAAAGAAGTCGCCTTATCTTCCGATGCAAAAATAAGCTTCATTTAAAATTGCTGGAGAAATGACCAATAGAGTTTTAATCGTCGATGATGATCCCGATATTCATGCCTTTATCCGCCATGATTTAAATAAATCATCCTTTGAGGTGCATAGTGCGCTCACCACTGAAGAGACCATTCAGCTTCTTGGTCAATATAGCTTCACCTTCGCTTTAGTTGATATTTTTATGGGGGAGCAAGAATCCTCCAATCAGGTGATTCACTTCTTAAAACAAGATCTGGCCGGAGAAAATCAAAACCTACCAATGGCGATTATGTCCGCACGAATGGATGATAGCTATGGCCGAAAACTCTACCTCAAAGGACCCACAGTTTTTTCCACTTAAAAAAAACCTCTTAAGCCCGGAGTTTTGAACGATCTCCTAAAAGGGCAGGATCATAATAGTGTTTTAGCAGTAGACGATGATCCGGATATTCTTTCTCTTATTAAAAGAGAATTGGTCAAAGGTGGCTATACTGTCTTTGGTTCCCTTAATGCGGCCCAAGCAAAGAAACTTCTGACAAGCACTGAATTCGTTGCCGCTATTGTTGATAATAAACTTGGCGTTGATAAAGATAGTTCCGATTTAAGTCATTTTCTAGAAGAGCTTCCCTCTCACTCTCAAGTCCCCTTGATTCTTACAGGTAAGAGAATTAATGAAGAAGTAAAGAATAACGATCATCTTATGGTCTTTGATACCATCCAAAAACCCTTTGCACGTGGAGCCTTTTTTGAGGCCGTTGATAAAATACGCTTATGGGCCCAGCAGTCTGAGTGTGGAGATGAACCTTTTTCTCAAGTGATCTCCGGTATGACAGAACGTATCGAAGAAGGCCACGAAAGAGTCAAAGGTTTTAAAGAGAAAGATGAGGAAGAAGCTATAACGGTTTCTGATAATGGGGAGGCCCTAGAAGACCCAACAAGCCTCTTATCCCAACTCGAAGATGTGGTAGAAGATCCTGCCTATGTATACGAGTCTGAGTCTAATGAGAAACCGATAAAAGTTTCCGGAATTGAAGATTCTAAAGAAGAGGTTAAACACATCGAAGCTCGAGATGAAGCCGATGAAGAGGCCATTGTGGTATCGGGTACTGACGAAGATGAAGACAAGACAACCACTCTTAAGGGAGAGAGAAGACCTGGCAGAAGAATCTTCTATGGTGAAAGGTGAAAGTGAGGAATTAAAAGAAGAGGTGTGGGCAGTCAAAAGGCTTCATGAGAAGAAAGGTGAGAAGCAAGGCCCCAATCAACGAGATAAGAAAGGGGTGACGCCTGTCATGGCGTATTGTTATACCGGTGATATTGAAAAAGTAAAGAGCTTGATTTTAGAGGGAGCGGATCTCTCCTTAAAAGCGAGAAATGGAAAAACTTGTCTTCATTATGCGGCCTACTCTAAAAATCCTGAACTTGTGCGTATGCTTGTTCATGAACACAAACTCAAAATTAATGAAAGGGATGAGGAAAAGCGAGAGCCCCTCTATGATGCCATGAAGGCCAACGATGCCGAAATGGTACGAACTTTTCTTAAGCTTGGGGCGCGAACCAAAAGCAAGTATAATGGCAGCAATTATTTGGCACTAGCTGTGTTAATGAAGTTGCCAGAGATTGCAGAAGTTTTCTATGAGTATGGGCTTAATCCCAAGGAAAAAGACTATAATGGCAAGACGGCCCTCGACTGTGCTCAGAAAAATGGTCTCAAGGACCTGTGGAAGCACTTATCTGAAGAGAGCCGTTCAGCCTAATCATTTGATCTTATAATTTTTGGCAGTTGATCTGACCTAAGGTTTGGTACCAACCGTCATTGTCATCAAATTGAAGACTTGTAGAAAAGGAGTCTTGAGCGATTTGAGTTGGCTCCATACGGAAAGTTGAACCAAAGTACCATGTGTGACTCCAATCAATTTGAAAGGTGCGAGTACCGTCTTCATTATCCCAAAAGAAGCTTCCTTGATTCTTATACTGAGGTTCATTAATAAGAAGCCAATTGGGGAGCGCCTGAGGGTTCACGACAGTGACATCAACTCCTTTAAATTCAAGTAAAAGGACTTCTTTTCTTTCGCGCGGAACCTCAAGATTACCACCAAAGCTGGGGAAGTCTTCACCTGGGGCAATAGAGATGTCCACATACTCAGTGTAGTTGATGGGGCATTGGTAAAGACCAGGTTTGGGGCTTTCTGTTTGGGCATGAGTAGGTGAACTCAAGATGGCAAATAAGCCCATTACCATAATTGTGGTAAGCTTTTTCATTTCTTTCTCCTCGATTTAACCTTCTCAGTCTTATATCGAGATGGAGCTTGATCGAAAATCCTCCCTATAAAAAGGAAAAGAACCTTGTGTTTACCTAAAGTTAATAATCTATGTTGTTGAAATTGCCAGAATATTTGAAATTAAACAACGGCCTTGCCACGCTCAAGAAGGGTTTCAAGGCGGTCTTTATAGAAAGGTTGGTAGGGAAGAGCTAATCTTTGGCAAAGTTCTTCAAGCTGATTAAAACGACGTAGGCGATCTTCCGGAGAACAAACAGACGTAGACCAATTGGTGGAATCGACCATCTCTAGTTGGTAGTCTCTCTTCATCTCTTCCACCAAGCGAGGAGTTTCTCCTAGAAGAAAGGCGCACATGGTGTTGATAGAGGTGATGACATCTGAGAATTTTTCGACAAACTCAAGAGTGTGCTTAAAATCCTCATCCGTTTCTGTGGGGTAGCCAACAATAAGCTGTAGGTATATTTTTAGAGGTCTTTCTTTTTGAACTTCACGGATGACTTCAAAAATTTGATCGATGATCTGGCGGTTATGGAATTTCTTCATGTGCTTAAGGACGGAAGGAGAGCCTGATTCAAGTCCAAAAATCATAAAGGTGCAGCCACCGACTCCTAAGAGATCAAAGTAGCGCTTCTTTCGCATCTGCTTTTGCAGGCGAAAGCTCCCCCCCCAAGTGATGGGAAGCCCTGTGAGGGATTTTCCAATGCAAAACTTTTTAAGCCATTTCGTGTTGCCATTGCAAATAGAGTCCATGCACAGGAAGTGATCCACACCTTCTTTTTCATAGAGGTCCTTCATGAGGTTAATGGATTTGGATACACCGTAGTAGCGATACTTCATGGCATATTCAGGCACTGAACAAAAGGAACATGAATAGGGACAGCCTCGACTAAAGGTTATGGGATACATCAGATCCTCTTCCCCATAGTAGTAGCGGTATTTCATAAAAGGACTAAAGTTGGGAAAGGGATACTTTTCAAGATCAAGGTTGGGCGCCAGGGCCGGGTTTTGATAGTAGAGGATATTGGAAGCCCTAGATTTCTTCTTAATCACTAATCCATTGACGGCCGCGAAGTCTTCATAGGGGGCATCTTCTTTAAGGAGCCTAAGAACTTCCTCGAGAGTTGATTCTCCTTCACCCTTAACGATGTAATCGAGATGATCATAAGACCAACGGTCCCATTGAAGGTGGTCTTCCTTAAGCCATAAGGTAGGAAGGCGCATTCCAATGCCACCCATGGAGAATTTTAAATGGGGGTATTTACCTTTTAAAATTTTTGAAACTTCCAGAGTGGTGTGAACATTGCCATGGATAACAGAGAAGCCTACAAGGCGGGGCTTGTATTTGGTGATGAGGTTCTCATAGAGCTCTGCTACCTTATGAAGGTAACTTTTGTCTTCAGTTGTGAAGTCTTCATGGTCGAGATTTAAGCGGCGCATGGCCTTTTGTTGGGTTGAGTTTAAGGACTTGTAAAAATCAAAAAGCGGTTCACTTACGACCACCCTATGGCCGCACTGGCTTAAATAAGATTCCAAAGCGGCCATGCCCACAAAGTAGGCGGGCTGTTCAAAATTAGGAACCTGAAGGAGAAGGAGGTCGCTTTTGTAAGACATACCCTATGATACTTTAAAGTGGTCATAGAGACTAATAGATCAAATAATTTTGTTGCTTTGGGACAAGGGTGTGGGCCTTGCGACCCACACCCCCTGGGAACAGGAGAATCACTGGAGTCTAGTATTCACCCTCGCTCATGCGAATACCGTATCCAAGGAGTTGACATTAATTTTTGAGGGTCAATAGGCTGGCCAGTTTCTTGGCACAGTCCAAATTGACCGTTCTTGATGCGATCAAGAGCGTATAAAATCTCAGGCAAGAGTTTGAGATAGTATGAGCGCTCTTCGCATTTCTCTTCATTAGCACTTTGACGAAAAAATCCTCGTCGATAAACCATGCTCTTATCTTCTAAAAAGCGCGTGTACCTATGCTTAAGTTTAAGAAGCTTAAGTTCACACAGGCGGATCACTTCAGGTCTTGTCATGAAAAACCTCCTATATAAAAAGGTTGATCGTTAAATAAACAAGGAAGGGCACAAAACAAGCTGCTGCCATTAAATTTTCCACAAGTCCTCCGATGTTTCACAGTTCATAAGCACTGTTTCTTAGATCATCTTAAGGGAAAAATTTGTTTAGAAAAATAATATAATATTGCTTGGATAGCTCAGAAAAACTGAACACAGGGATGGCTAAGTAACCGTTATAACTTGGGGGATGCTCTGAACTTCCTCAAGGAAAACATAATGGTGGGAAAGAGGCTTGTCAGAAGTGTGTAGAG
>JAUIBX010000014.1 GCA_030427595.1 Bacteriovoracia bacterium
GGGTATTCTCTCTACCATGAAACAAACCAATGCTGCTTCATTTGAGCAACTTTTTGAACTTGGTAAAGAACGAGTTGAGAGAATTTCATGCTATGGCGTCGGGACAATCGAGGTAAAGACCGGCTATGGACTCAATATTGAGAAAGAAATTGAATGTGCCCAAGTCATTAAAAAACTTAAAGATCATTTTTCCCCCAACGTTCAAATTATCTCTACCTTTATGCCAGCACACGCTATTCCTAAAGAATATGTCAGCGGAAAACAATTTCTAAAGGAGGTCGTCTACCCTGCTTTTGAAAAAGCACTCGCACTCGACCTTATTGATTGTGCCGATATATTCTTTGAAGAAGGCTACTTTAATAAAGAAGATACAGAAGAGTTTTTGAAATATTGTCAGGAAAAATCTATTCCGATCAAAGTTCATGCTGATGAATTCAATGATAATGGTGGGGCAAAGCTAGCCTGTGATTATAAGGCCATAAGCTGTGATCATCTTCTCAGAACAGGACTCGAGGGTATTAGTGCCCTCTCCCAATCCAAAACAGTGGCCACAATTCTTCCTGGCACCGGCTTCTTCCTTGGAAAACCTCAGGCCAATGCAAGAGAACTTCTCGATAAAGGTGCAAAAGTGGCCATGGCCTCTGACTATAATCCAGGGAGCTGTCATTGCGATAACCTTCTTATGATTGCCTCAATAGCAGCTCCTAATCTTAAAATTTCGCTCGTAGAGTTATGGGCGAGCATAACCTACAATGCCGCTCACGCATTGGACCTCACCAATCAGGGTGCCCTTGTTGCTAATATGAAGCCTCGCTTTAGCTTCTTTAAAGTCCCCCAAGTAGATGAAATTACTTACAACTGGGGTCGAAACTTCGCTATTTCCGAGCCCTAAGCTCAAGTAAAACGCGTTTCCATCCGAAAAAGCAGATGTGAAAGCAGTAATTTACTTCTTACTCATTGGTCTTTTCTTTTCTTGTGGTCAAGAGATCCGATCACCATTAACGCGCTCAACTCAAGTTGAAGAATATAATGCAATGACGTGCTCATGCAGTGAAACATCAAGCCCTGTATGTGGCTTCAATGGTCAACACTATGTAACCATCCTCAATGCATGTATCGCTCAATGTAATGGGTATGAATATAAGAGTGGAGCATGTCCGGCCAACGTAGGCAGTACATGCGATGAAAACTCCGGTGAGCTTTGTGGCCTCCCCCCATGTCCTAACAATGTTAATTGTGAAGGACCCAGACTCTATGCAGATCAATGCGCGCTTAGAGCGGCCCAAGCAGAGGTTTTAGATCTTAGTCAGTGTAGTGGGTCACTTTAACCAGGTTGTTACCTGGTCAATGAACTCTTCGGCCATCAAGTCTTTAGAGCCCTTTGAAACCTCCATTACCTTTCCCTTATGATAGACAATAGAGATTGGTATGGTAGAAACCAAAAAGTCATTAATATAGTTTCCTTCTTTGTCCAAGACGACAGGAAAGGATAACTCATACTTTTTAATTATTTTTTTAACCTTACCTATTTGATCTTTTTCATCAGTATTAATACCTACGACCTTTAAGTCTTGGCCTTCAAATTTAGAAATAAGAGAATTCAATGAGGGAAATTCCTCAAGGCACGGTGTACACCAGCTGGCCCAAAAGTTAAGAATCAAAACTTTGGGTGGCTTAGAGAAGGATAGAGAATCCCCATCCATACTCTTTGCCTTAAAGCTCGCTAATACATCTTCATAGTGCTTATTAATTTTGCTCTGCTTGGCAGGTTGAGTCGCAGTAGGGTCACCATTATCCAAAAAGCCCTGGCTAACCAAGTATAAGGTCAGGCCGAAGATAAGAATGAATATTGGGATATATTTCTTCATTGTTTTTAGCATAAGAATTTTTATAATGGATTATATGGCCTTTTTAGCGATTAATCACCTCAGGCAAAAGATTCGTACCTTTAAAGTCAAGAAACAGGAAAAAATTCTAGACTCAAAGGGTCAATCTTTCATTGAGTTCCTTTTCTTACTTCTTATTTTGATGGGTTTATCTATCTCATTGATTGCCGGAATGAACACTACCGTTAGTAAACAATGGAGTGCCCTCGTTAATGCCATCGCTCTTCCCAACGACACAGACGATTTTCAACTCTAGGACTTAAAAAATGGGTGCAATTCTCTCTATCGACCAAGGAACAACTGGAACTACTGCTGTTTTAATAGACTCAAAATCTTTAAAGCTCATTGCAAAGGTTAATCACGAGTTCCCTCAAATTTTTCCTCAACCAGGATGGGTTGAACACAACCTTAATGATATTTGGAATACCGTTATCAAGACCGTTACGGAAGTACTTGTTAAAGGCTCTATCAAGGCCAATGAAATCGAATGTATCGGTATTACAAATCAAAGAGAAACCATTTGCCCTTTTCACCGAGATGGAAGACCCGTACGAAATGCAATCGTTTGGCAAGATCGAAGAACCTTTAAGACATGCCAAGAGCTTAAGTCTCAGCATGAGGAGACCATTAAAAGAAAAACGGGTTTACCTCTTGACCCTTATTTTAGTGGAACAAAAATTCACTGGATGATCCAAAATGATCCTCAAGTTCAAGATGCCATCAAAGATGATGATTGTCTTTTTGGAACTATTGATACCTTCCTTATATATAAATTAACGGGATGTACTAGTCATAAAACAGAAGCATCGAATGCCTCACGAACCCTTCTGTATAATATTGAGAAGGATGAATGGGACCAAGAGCTTTTAGACCTCTTCCAAATTGATAAAAAACATCTACCAGAAGTTACAGATAGCTTTACTCACTTTGGAGAAACACTAGGTCTTGGCTTTTTGCCAGATGGAATTCCTATTACGGGCGTTCTCGGCGACCAGCAGTCTGCTCTATTTGGCCAAGCGGGTATCGATAAGGGCATGTCAAAATGTACATATGGAACAGGCGCCTTTTATTTGATCAATACTGGTACCGAACTTGTGAGGTCTCAAAATGGACTCCTTACTACCATAGCCTATCGAAAAAATGGGAAGTGCTTCTATGCGGTAGAAGGTTCTAGTTATATCGCAGGAGCTGCAGTTCAATGGCTCCGTGATCAGCTCGAATTTTTTCCAGAAAGTTCTCAAATTGAAAAAATGGCCATGGAAGCCAGTGATGAGCGAATGGAAAATATCCTCTTTTTACCGTTCTTTACTGGCATTGGATCTCCCTACTGGGTTGGTGATGCTACCGCTGCCATCGTTGGCTTAACTAGAGATACTGGTAAATCTGAAATTTCTAGAGCCTGTCTTGAGGGGATCACCCTTTCCATCAATGACCTTATTGAAAGTGTGGAACAGGATACCCAACAAAAAGTTAAAGAACTTAGAGTTGATGGTGGTGCTGTTGTTAATGATCTTCTCATGCAAACCCAGGCGAATTTTTCTCAGACTCAAATCATTAGACCTGAAGTTATCGAGACAACGGCTTATGGTGCTGCCTGCGCTGCTGCAATTGGAAAAGGGACATTAACGAATGAAGAACTCTCTAAAAAATGGCGAGAAGATAAGTCATTTCATCCCAAAGAAAGCCCTTACCATGAGGGCAAAAAGAAAAAATGGAAAGAAACGATTAAGAAGCTCTATCTTTAATCATTTCATTCAGCTCTTTGATGCTTGAAACATTTTCATAAGAGAAGCCTCCGTGAACTCCAAATTTATTACCAAAGGCCTCATAGTCACTAGAAGGTGCTATTAAGGATATATTCCCCCCTAAGCGGACTTCTCCTATCATTGCGAAAGGATTTTTCAATACTGACTGATGAAAGCTTGAAAGGATAGATGTCGCTATGGCGAGATCTGGAAAGCATCCCTCCGAACGAGCCTCGTCACTTGCTTTAATAAATACATCAAAAGTTGAAAGAGGAATTTTAAGCTCCTTTTCAAGAACGGCAAGTATAAGATGAAGCTTATTGAGTTCTATGTTTTGGCATATTCGTTTGCCTTGATTATATTTATTTTCAATAACCAAGGCTTGAATCTCTATTAAATTTAGGGTTGTTCCTTTTCTGGAGACAAGATAGGCCACCCCATATTCGTCTGTTCTTACACTAGGGTAATAATCTGCGGCCATGAGTGGACGTAAACCATCTTCCTTCATTTGAAAGTAGGCCTCTTCGTTTACCGTACCAAATCTATTCTTATTGGCCTTAAGAATTCTTACCTCTTTTTGATTCTTTGTTAGGGTAAATACAGAATCAACCATGTGTTCCACATGCTTTGGACCTGCAATACTTCCCTCTTTGGTTACATGCCCAACAAGAATGGTCGTTATTCCTGCGCCCTTAAAGTGATGGATAATTTCTGATGTGATGGCCCTTAGCTGATTAGGACTTCCAGCTTGGCTCGGTAGATCGTCATCCCTTATTGTTTGAAGGGAGTCTATAATCACAATATCCGGCTTTTTGACAATTACTGTCTCCAAAATATTTTGCCAAAGTCCTGTGCTTAAAATACTTAGTCCACCCTCATTATGGCGGAGTCTTTTCGCCCTACTAGAGATCTGAGCTTCTGACTCCTCCCCACTTACGTAAAGTATCGTTTTAATTTTGTTTTCTTTGATTAGTGTTTTACACAGCTCGATGAGAAAAGTTGATTTTCCAACACCTGGTTCCCCTGCAAGTAAGGATAGTGAGCCCACCATTAATCCACATCCAAATACTTTTCCAGTATCCCCAAGCTCAAGAGTAAAGTGATCGATATGAGATGTTACCTGAGTAATTGGTCGGGTTAGAGATATTTGATTCGAATGCTTATTAATTGAATACTCTTCAAAAGAGTTCCAGCTTTTACAGTCTTGGCACTGCCCTTGCCACTTAGCTGTACGGTACCCACACTGTGTACACTCATACCCTTGTCTTTTCTTTGTCATTTTAGTCTCCCATTAATTCGTAGAGAGACTCCTCGCTTATGATTGATATGCCAAGTGTTGTTGCTTTTTTGAACTTAGAGCTCGTTCCAGCGGTATCATTAGTTAAAAGATAGTCTGTATTCTTTGAAACGGAACCTACAACAATTCCACCATTGTCACGAATGTCTTTTTCAATATCACCACGCTTTCGACTTAGTGTTCCTGTGATACAAATCTTCTTCTGACTAATAGGTGAATCTTTTATGGTCGTTTCTTTGAAGTCAAAGCCTTGTTTTTCTAAGGCCTTAATCGTATCCATTTTTGATTGTAAGCTATTATGAAATTCTGTGGCAGTCTTCTCAGCAAAACCTTCGATATCTATTAAATTTTCAACAGTAACGGATTTTATTTTTTCTAATGTATTATAACCGGCCAAAACGACCTTCTCACACTTGTTGTAAGCGCCACCTTGAATCCCTAGAGAGCTAAGAAAAGTGATCAGGTCCACTTGCTTTGATTTTTCAATGCTTGAAAGGAGCTTAGTTGCGAGCTTTTCTTTGACCTTATCTAGTGTCAAGAGGTCATCCATTTTTAACTTGTAGAGGTCAGGGATTTCTTTAATGAGACCATTTTTTAGCATCTCATCTAATCGCTTAGAAGAGAGATCATCAATCCCAATTTTTTGGATAAAGTTTAGGATGATTTCTTTTATTTGTGCTGGGCAGGACTTGTTATCACACCTTAGCCTAATATCATCTTCTCGGACGTTTCCACTACAGCTCGGGCACTCTGAAGGAATTTCGTAGCGACCTGGTGCAGGCTCTTTAACGGCCATGAATTTAGGAATGACTTCACCACTTCGTATGATTTCAATTTTATCTGCTTTTTTAAGGTTGTATTGTTTTACCATGCCGAAGTTATGAAGCGTTACCCTTGAAATTTTAGCACCTGACAACTCTACAGGCTTCACCTCAGCAATAGGTGTTAATATTCCGTTTCTTGATACTTGCCATGTAATTTTCTTTATTTCTGTAGCTTTTGCTTCACCCTGAAACTTATAGGCTATTTTATAACGAGGGTGGTGTGCAGTTGAGCCAAGTTCTTCATGAAGACTTAAGTCATTATAAGAAAAAACAAGTCCGTCGATCTGGTAATCACCTTCACTCATAAAGGCTTGGGTTTCTTCCAGCCTTTTAGTGATGTCCTTCTCATTCTTATGAATATAGATTTCTTCGGGATCAATTCCCAAATTTTTAATAGTTTTTATTTTTTCTAATTCAGTTTTGTAAGATGCCTTATCCTCTATAAGGTCAAATGCCTTAAACTGGATATAGCGACATAACTCAATATTTTCTTTTCTTCCGATTAGCACTGCAACGATATTCCTTTGAGATGTTGGCCTTTCTAAACCTAAGGACTCCATTTCATCGCTCAAATGAAAGAAGTCTTCCTCGATACAAAAAATTTCTCCCCGTATTTCAGCGTTTACCTCCGCTTTCAATGTAGAAGGAATATTTTTCATCCATATGGCCTTCTCTGTAATATCTTCCCCTACGGAACCATCTCCTCTTGTCTTGGCCATAACAAGGGAGCCCTTTTCGTAGACGAGTGAGCAGCTCACACCATCGATTTTAAAAGTGCTCACGATCTCATTTTCATCTTTCCAGCTTAGAAGTTCTTCAAATTTATAAGTTTTATTTAAAGATAGCATCTTGGTAGCATGCTGAACTTTATTTGAACCAGAGGGGACACTTCCTACTATTTGGAGAACTCTATTTCGAGGATCCTTTCTCTTAAGCTCCTCCTCCAATTTATCGTATTCAATATCAGAAATTTCTGGATGGCCTTGATAATACTTGGCCTTATGGTATTTGATGAGTTCTTCAAGCTCTTTAACTCGATTCATTTCGCCTCAAAATTTAGAAAGTGAATGTAGTACCTAACTTAAAAGTCGATTGCTTCACCGTAGTACTTCTCACAGGGGAAACAAAGGATGCCTTACTGGAATTTACACCATAAGCGAAATCAAATGTCATGTTCGGAGCATAGAGATATTTGCCTCCAAACTCCAATGTATAATTTCTTGCTGAGTCATCCTCTGTTGCATAAACAGAAGCTTCTTCGGTAAAACCAGGGTTGAAAAGAAAAGATAGCTCTACATGGGCACGGAAAACCTTTTTAATGGGAATACTTCCCTTAGCACCCATCAGAATGCCCTTGAAGCTTACCTCCGTAAAACCGTCACTCGTTGCTGTATCCAAAGCGTAGGTATAGTTCGCATAACCGAAATAAGCATCAATTTGTGGGCCATAGAAAAAGCCCATAGGAAGATATTTATAACCGGCCTTTACTCTAAAAAATGAGTTTGCCATTGAGTTTGAAGAGTTCGTTAAGGTTCCCTCTTCTTGAGACAAGCTTCCCACGACACGAGAAATGTCTAGTCCTACCCAATATTTTCGAGTTATCCACAAAGTTGTCCCCAAATCCACGCCTAAAACTGTTCCACCAATTTTTTTAGTTGTTGGATTCTCTGACGTTGCAGAGCCTTTACCAAAATTAAACATGAGGGAGACTTCCCCTAGCTTTCCAAAGGAGTAATCATCCTCTTCAACAAACTTCTTTTGCTCTACAACTCCTACCTTTGAAGATTTTTTTAAAACGACCCAGTCCCCGTTTCTTACTTTTCTCTTCGTATCATACTGGGTCACATTTGCCTGAGACTGCCCCTCTGTAGAATGAATAATTTTAGCGCTACCTAGTTTTTCAGTCTCCCAATCAATAATTTCCTTCAAGAGCGGATGTTTACGCTTTCTAATAGGTCTTAAAATAAGTAATTCGTTACCAGCAAAAAGACTTCTATTCGTACCAACATCGATTGAAAACTGATTACCCAAAACACCTATAATTCGGCCGTCATATGGAATTTGTTTTTCATAGACAGAAAGCCAATTCTTAACGGTCTGTGCTATCACCTTTGGGTCATCTACTGTAAGTCTTGTTTTCTCCTTAAAATAAACGTCTTCACCATTTTCTCCAAAGACTCCAATCTCTAGGTCCACTCCTTGGATCTGGTTGGTAATTTCTACCTTTATCAGGCTACCCGTCTGAGTCTTTTCCGAGATGATTTTAAGTACTCTTGGGTCCTCCAATATAGAGTTAAGGTTTCTTTTGTAATTTGAAAGTATGTTGAGAATTTCACTATTACTTGTGTAATAGCACCAATCAGAGTCTTTTAAATATCGTTCAACATCCGTAAACACTTTGAAGCCAAGAGCGCCACCGACACTATCCTTTACAGGGAGAAGCATACACCTTCTCATGCTTCCATAGACCATAGAAGACCATGTAAATATCAAGGCAAAGAGAACTAGCTTAATTTTCATGAAAGCTCCTGAGGTAACTCTGGTGGGATACCATTTTGATTTATGCCCAGTTTTGCCTCATAAATTTCTATCAGCATTTTAAGATCATTGTTCTCTTCTTCGAGAAGTCTTACCCGATCTTTTAGCTCATGTACTTCTAAGCGAAGAGCAAGTTCTTCTCTCTCTTTTTTGTTGACTCTTATAGTAAAGTTTTCATCAGATACATGGATAAAGTATTTTCCATCTTCTTTTTTAAACTTAACTCTTTCGGCCTTTATATAACGTCTGACAGTTGAAATAGAGATATTTCGATATGCTGAGTAGTCAGTAATAGATAGCCACTTTCCTTCCATAGAAAACCTCCACCTCAATGTTATTCTAAATTGTTAAAATTTAAAAGAATTCGCTATTAAATTGTCTACTTTTCACCGATAACATTAGTATGAGAAGAGTTGAGTTAGATAATTTTAAAGGCAAGAAGGTTGCCCTTGTACTAAGTGGTGGTGTTGTAAAAGCTGCAGCATGGCACATTGGTGTTGGGCTGGCCCTTGAGGAACTCGGCTTCACGTTAAAAAGCAATAAAAGTGATCCCAGTAACCTTGAAATAAGTACCTATGTCGGTAGCTCCGCTGGTGCACTCATCTCTCTCTATTTTGCCAGTGGTTATCGACCTATTGATATTATTCATGCTCACATGAATAAGAATGGCAGGGCAATTAAGCCTGTTACCTATAAGGACATGCTAACCATTAGAAAGGATCGACCCAACCCTCCCAAAGGAAATAACTACGACCCCTTCGCTGAATTCCCTTCGTTTTTAAAGACTATTTTAAACCCTCTACTTAAGTTTAATGGTCTCTTTACAACTGCAGGGTTAAAAAAATATTTAGAGGAAGAAGTTCTTATTTCAAATAATTATGAAGATTATCTAGCAGACGTATTCGTTGTTGCTACGCAACTGGACCATAGTCGTAAGGTTATCTTTTCTAAATATAAATATCCTTCACCCTACCACGACAAAACTGCGAGTTATTATACTGGCATACCTATCAGTGAGTCTGTGGCCGCATCAATGTCCGTACCACCTTTTTATTCACCAAGTCCTGTTACGAACCCCTACACGGGTGGAGTGGATTACTATATTGATGGTGAAATTAGAGAGACCCTCAGTACCCATGTTGCTGTCGACAATCATTGTGATTTTGTAATTAGCAGTTGGACACATACCCCGTATCACTTCCAGGATGCTATTGGCAGTTTAGTCAACTATGGCCTTCCTGCTATCGCGACTCAATCCATTTACCTCATGATACAAAAGAAGATTGTTGCCTCAAGAGCGAGAAGGGCGGCGAGTGAAGACATTATTAATACTGTTAATGAGTACTTTAAAATCAACAAGTTTGGTGAAGAGCATAGAAAAAATCTCATGAGAATTTTGGAACGAAAGCTTAACTACAATCCAAATGTACACTTTGTGGATATCTGTCCCACTCATGAAAACTATGACATCTTTTTCAAAAATAGTTTTTCACTAAATCCTGAACGGATGAGAGAGCTAGTTAAATTGGGATATACCAGAACTATTGAAATCTTTAAAAGGCACGAATGGGAAAGTTAATCTTTCTATTTCTTTTACCCACATTTGCTTATGCATTTTCCCCGGAAAATCTTTTCCAAGATGATTTAAGTTTAAAAGACACCCTTACCCATAAAGTTTCAGCTACTCACAGGTCAGCTGGAAAAGAAGTCCTTTTTAAAAAGTACCTCTCTGACCCCAAAAATCGTATTAGTGCAGACTTTAAAATCCCCTCAGGTCTTAGAGACCGAGTTGAATTTTGGTATAGAGTCTATACTCAATTTGATAGTTCTCATTCTTTACTTCACGACATTGAAAACTTAGGTCTCATTTATGACGTTGTAAATTTCTCAGATCTTAAAGGAGCCGACCTCAATAAGAACACTCGCTATAGTCTACAAAATAAGGCCATGAGATCTGTAGTAAAATCCTACAAAGAAGCTTTTAGAAAGTTAGAAACAAAAAATTGCACAGAGGCCAAATGTAAAAAGGTATTAGAGGCGATCTCTAAGGTTGGTTTTAAGATTCCTAAGAATAAACGGAGTCGTCGTAGATTTTTTAGAAATCTATCCAATAATCTTAGGACTCAAACTGGCCAAAAAGATCATATTTTACAAGGGCTTGAGAACTTAAAGGGCTACGCCGAAACGATTGAAAAGCTTTTTGTAAGCTTTAATATGCCTCATGAGCTTCTTGCTATTAGCTTCCTAGAGTCTTCCTTCAACATTAATGCCCGCTCTAAAGTAGGAGCGACTGGTCCTTGGCAGTTTATGTCCGTAATAGGAAAACACTTCATGACTATGAACCGCTACTCAGACCAGAGAAAGAGCGCCGTCTTGAGTACAGCAGGAGCCCTTCATCTCCTTGCTCAAAATAAAAAAATTATGAAACACTGGGACCTCGCTGTTAATGCTTATAATAGTGGAACTGGGCTTTTAAGAAGAGGGGTAAAAAGTCTTCTTAAACGAGGATTTAAAAGTCCGAGAGTCGAACACCTTATTGATCACTTCAGACATCCTAACTGGGGCTTTGCAGCTAAGAATTTCTATAGTGAGTTCGTGGCCCTAGTTTATACTTTGGCCTACAAAAATGAGATCTATAATATGACCTTCGATGAGCATGACGGTCTCATCGATATCTATGTTACGAAATGTAAAATTCCAATTCTTAAGCTCTTGCCTACTATAACTTCTTCAACCCGAAATATGGCAAAGCTCAACAACCACCTTTCTCTTCGTTATCGCAAAAGCAACTTTCCTAAAGGGACAGTTGTTTTGTCCGATGTGAAACTAAATGAACGTAAATATCTAAAAGTTGATCATGCAAAGCTTAGGCGTCGCTACCCTAAAAATTTGTTTAAATTTGTAAAGAATTATAATTGCTCTAGTAAATAAGTTGAGGGAGAGCAATATGTACGTAGATAGTCACTAGTTCCGTCTTCATACAGCACTTTAATATTGTAGATACCTTCTTCATTTCCAAGAACAAATAGTTTTTTGGATAGAGGTGATAATTCTGAGCTAAAGACACCATCCTCATCTAGGTAAGATAAATCATAAGCTGTTGGACCCCTGTCACTTTCCCCATTTAGCTTAATCTCACGAATAGACTTCTTCATATTAAGTTGAAGGAGACATTCTCTATTAATTCCATCCATTTGGAAGGCCTGCATAACCTCTCCGATAAACTCTAGGCTTGGTAATTCTAAAGAAGCATCTCGATCTAGACCTACAAATATGGAATCATTTAGATAGCCTAACTCAAAATAAGACCTTGAGCCCTTAATCTTCCATGGTGTCTTGAATATATACTCACCAGGAGCCTGCTTTTCTGCCTTTTCACCACTTAGAAAATTTACAATATTTTTTGCCTCAATATCTAAGACTGAGGGCTTTTTACCAAGAGTATGCTGAAGAGTGGTATTAATTTTAAGATCAATTGGTCTCTCTAGCTGACTAAAATCATAGGTTAGCTCTTCTGGGGCTATAAATGTAATTTTTGAGGTTTCTTGACCGTTTATACCCAGATATCTGACGTTAATATTACCAGGTTCAACACCAATAAAGAGTACATAACGATAGTTTCCCCCCTCTTTAACGATTTTAAAATCATCGCTAAGGAGTACCCTATGCTCATAAACATTAAAGTTTTGGACATTGAATTTTTCCAGGTCAACATCTTCTAGGAACTCACCTAAGTCTACTAAATAAAATCCTCCCGCTCCCTCTAAGTTATTCTTATCCAAGTAATCAATCAGACTATCTTGGGTAATCATGGGGATTTCAAACTTTGAGTATTCACTCCCTAGCGGAATTTCCAGGGTGGTTCTAACAAAATAATTTTTTACTAGTGTTCCTCTTAATACCCCAGTCTCTCCATTTAATGAGTAGTCAATATTAAGAAAGCCTTCGGTGTAATCTTCTTTGACTTCATTATTGTCATAGCTAGGAATGAAGTTAAAGTTCGTGACATCACCCTTAAAGCCCTCCCCAAGGCTTGCTTCAAGTGTATATAGAGTTACTCTATTACGAAGCTTATTCTCCTTTTCTGAGTCTCTCATGACATCTGTATTTGGATTAGAAGATCCCTTTCTCTTTGCTGGTCCAAAGTTGTTAAGCTCTTTCATTAGCTTTCTTTCAACTGGACCCATTTCCCTTTTAATTACATTTTGAACCGCTGAAGAGATCGGTGTAGCTACAAGGTTAGATAGGTTTTTTTCATTAAAAGGTGTTGCCTGTACGGCCTCAGCGCCTTTTGACTTTTCTTGATAATCAATAAGAACCAAATCATCATTGCTTTGACTAGTCAGGTCCTGCTGTGCCTTTTCTTCGCGCTGTTTAACAATCTCTTCAATATTAACTTGTGAGTTATCAAACATCGCCAGCATTTTAGGATCTGCTGGATCATAACTTCCTTTAGCAACGCCAGACTGAATACTCTTCACCTCATCTTCTTTTGAGGTTTGTTCAAAGGCCCTGGCCATTGTCTTGGCAAGAGGACTTTCATCTTGTTCATTTTTAAGATCTGCTACTCTTTGAGACTCCGTCTCAGCTAAGGCCAAAAGCTCTTCCTCAATACCTTCACCAAACGCCTCACTCCAAGAAACGACCTTTGATGGCATCTCAATATTAAACCCATTGTGTGTTATTCCGGTGTCGTAGCTTAGTTCATGATTTGAATGTTCTAAAGAATCCTTTAAGCTGGAACTTGCTAAGTTCGCTGCTAAAAATTCCTCAACTTTAACTGGTTTAGGAGTTTTATCTTCAACTATATTGTAAATTTTCTTAATAGGTTCAGATGGTGTTGGAGCCTTTTCTAAACTTCCCTTAAGCTTGGCCACATCTTTAGCTTCAAGTTTTCTTCTCTCTATTTTTAAATCGTCACTTGGTTTAGTTTTAAAGATTTCGAGCTTTTCCTTTTTCGCTAATACTTTTTCAATAGGGGCTTCTTTAACAGTAACTGGTGCAATTTTTGGCAGGTCTATTTTTGAAATTTTTGAAAAAGAAGGAAGTGGCACAGAGACGATATGATCTACTCCTGCCCCACCATTGAGCGCACTACAGCCCTGCCCCAATACCAACAGGTAGATGATATACATGGAATAGAGGGCGAGAAACTTTTTCATACTTCTCTATATTTTCGCAAACATAGAGAAATATGCTAGGTGGGCAAGGTTTTTTCACCAAGAATTTAGATAGTCAGGACAATTTAGAAACGTTTTTTACAAAAAAGCCCCCTAGAAAACTAGGGGGCTCAATGACTAGTCATGGATAACCATGATCAATACTAAGACTGTTGTGCCAATTGAACTCGAAGTTGAGCTCTTTCAACTTTACGACGGTATTTTTCAACCTCTTCATCGCTGAGAGCATCACCACTATTGAGTCTTGATAGTGCTGCTTCAAGTGCTTCTTGAGCCCTTTCAACACTAATCTCGTGGCTTTCTTCTGAAGTGTGAGACATGATAATGACCTTATCCTCAAGTACCTTACAGATTCCGTAGGTTACCGAGAAGTGACGGTCTGGATCATCAGCTCCACCAAAAATTGAAAGTACTCCAGTACTCAACCTATTAATAAGATGAGTATGGTGCGGCAAAATGTTGATCTGGCCACGTACCGTTGGAATCAAAAGTGACTCCGCTGGTACATCCTTGGCGACAACTTTTTCTGGAGTTAAAACATCAACAGTAAAGTAATTCATTATTTATACCCTTACTAAGAGCGTAGCTCCTGAGCTTTTTCGTAAACTTCATCAAGGTTACCAACAAGGTAAAAGGCTTGCTCTGGAAGATCATCACATTTGCCATCAAGAATTGCATTGAAGGCAGAGATTGTATCTTCGATCTTAACAAACTTACCTTTAAGACCAGTAAATTGCTCAGCAACGAAAAATGGTTGTGAAAGAAACTTCTGAACTTTACGAGCGCGAGCAACAATAAGCTTATCTTCTTCAGAAAGCTCATCCATACCAAGAATCGCAATAATATCTTGAAGTTCCTTATATCTTTGGAGAATCTGCTGAACAGCACGAGCTGTACGGTAGTGTTCCTCACCAACAATTTCAGGAGCTAGAATTGTTGAAGTTGATGATAGGGGATCAACCGCTGGATAAATTCCAAGCTCAGCAATCTGACGAGAAAGTTCAGTTGTCGCATCAAGGTGAGCAAAGGTAGTAGCAGGTGCAGGGTCAGTATAGTCATCGGCAGGAACGTAAACGGCCTGGATCGATGTAATTGAACCATCATTAGTTGAAGTAATTCGTTCCTGCATGGCACCCATTTCGGTACCAAGAGTTGGCTGATAACCAACGGCAGAAGGAATACGACCAAGAAGGGCAGACACTTCTGATCCAGCTTGAGTAAAGCGGAAGATATTATCAACAAAGAAAAGAACGTCTTGCTTTTCTTCGTCACGGAAATATTCAGCAACAGAAAGACCAGTTAGAGCAACACGGGCACGGGCACCTGGTGGCTCGTTCATCTGACCGTAAACAAGTGCCGTTTTATCAATAACCCCTGACTCACTCATTTCATCGTAAAGGTCACGTCCCTCACGAGTACGCTCACCAACACCAGCGAATACTGAAAAACCACCGTGTTGAGTAGCAATGTTGTTAATAAGCTCCATAATAAGAACGGTCTTACCAACACCGGCACCTCCAAAGAGACCAATCTTTCCACCCTTTAGGTAAGGTGCAAGAAGATCGATAACTTTAATACCTGTATAGAAGGGCTCTTTTGAAGTTGATTGAGATTCAAACTTAGGAGCTGGTCTGTGAATGTCATAAGTTTTTTCATATTTAACAGGACCGGCTTCATCAATTGGATCACCAGTAACGTTAATAATACGACCAAGAACATCTCTACCAACAGGAGCTTGAATAGGCTTACCTGTATTTGTAGCATCTTGCCCACGTCTTAGACCTTCTGTCTGGTCCATGGCAATTGTTCTTACAACGTTGTCACCAAGGTGTTGAGCAACTTCAAGAACGAGATTGTTTTCTTCCTTGCTAATAAAAGGGTTACTTACTCTAAGGGCCGTATAGATTTCTGGAAGATTGCCATCAGCAAACTCCACGTCCACAACTGGACCCATAACCTGTTTAACTATACCAGTATTTTGCGACATTCTCGTCTCCTTAACCGTTTAGAGATTCAGCACCAGATACAACTTCGATTAGTTCTGTTGTAATAGCCGCTTGTCTCAACTTATTCATTTTAAGTGTTTGTGTTCTAATCATTTCTTTACAGTTCGTAACAGCATTATCCATGGCGGCCATCCTTGAACCGTGCTCAGCTGCTATTCCATCAAGCAAACATGTATACAATGTTGTCGAATAGGCCTCTGGAATCAGAGTATCCAAGATTTCAGATGGCGTTGGCTCATACTTAAAATCGAAAGGAAACTTTTCTTCAAGAACCTTTTTTTCTTCCAAGTCCAATGTCATTGGCAAAAGCTGTTTAACAGTTGGAGTAAAAGAAATTGCGGAATTGAATTTGTTGTACGCTACTTTTACAGAGCCAACTTCACCAGTTTTGAACAAACCGGCCAATTCCCTGCCTACTTCTTCGAGTTCAAGAAAAGTGGGATCAGCTTTTTCAAAAGTATAGTTCTTACCGAAATTCACTTCTTTCTCGATAAGCTCTCTCACTTTCTTACCGATAAAATAAACTTTAACGTCTTTTTCAGTTTCAGCGAGATACTTTCCTACCTCTTTACCAAGGTTGGCATTGTAGCCACCACAGAGACCCTTATTAGAAGAAATCACTAATAATGCTTCATGATTATTTTCTTTTTCCTCAAGGTACTCATGAGTGTAGTTCTCAACTAGTGCACTGATCGTTTTGATCGTAGCTTCTAGCTCCTCTGCGTAAGGACGAGAACTCGTGATGGCCTGTTGGGCCTTGGCAAGCTTGGCAGCAGATACCAGTTTCATCGCTGAAGTAATCTTCAGCGTTCCCTTGGTACTCTTAATCTTTGCTTTGAGATCTTTTATGTTTGCCATTATAGCTACCTAATTAAAAATTCCTTGATGATAAAAACTTCTCAATAGTTTCAGTAAGCTTTTTGCCGTTCTCATCAGAAACTGCTTTGTCATTTCTAATAGATTCAACAAGTGAACTATGCTGACTATTAAGGTGCTCAAGAAGTTCTTTTTCAGCTTCTTGAATCTTGTCAGTAGGAACAGAGTCAAAAAGACCTTTTGTCGCCCCGTAAATCACAAGAACTTGCTCAGTTACATCCATGGGAACGTATTGACCTTGCTTGAGAAGCTCGACAAGTCTTTCACCACGAGCAAGCTGTCTTTGTGTAGCAGCATCAAGATCAGAACCAAACTGAGCGAAAGCTGCCAGTTCACGGTACTGAGCGAGGTCAAGACGAAGAGTACCAGCAACCTTCTTCATTGCTTTAATCTGAGCAGAACCACCAACTCGAGAAACAGAAAGACCAACGTTTACCGCTGGACGGATACCAGAGTTGAAAAGGTCTGATTCAAGATAGATCTGACCATCAGTAATAGAAATAACGTTTGTAGGTACGAAGGCAGAAACGTCACCCTCTTGAGTTTCAATAACAGGGAGAGCTGTCATTGAACCTGCACCTAGATCATCAGAGAGTTTACAAGCACGCTCAAGAAGTCTTGAGTGAAGATAGAAAACGTCCCCAGGGTAAGCTTCACGCCCAGGAGGACGACGAAGAAGGAGAGACATCTGACGGTAAGCATTCGCTTGCTTAGTCAAATCATCATAAATGATTAGAACGTGCTTACCTAAGTCTCTGTAATACTCACCCATTGTTGCACCAGTATAAGGAGCAAGAAATTGAAGAGGTGCAGAGTTTGAAGCAGTCGCAGACACGATAGTTGTATAATCCATCGCTCCGGCTTCAGTTAGTTTTTGATGGACCTGACGTACAGTTGATTGCTTTTGACCAACAGCTACGTAGATACAGATAACATCTTTACCTTTTTGGTTGATAATGGTGTCGAGAGCAACAGCAGTCTTACCTGTTTTACGGTCACCAATAATGAGCTCACGTTGTCCACGACCAATTGGGATCATAGAGTCAATTGCCTTAATACCAGTTTGCATTGGCTCATGAACAGGCTTACGAGCAATAATGCCAGGTGCTTTTACTTCAACAAAACGAGTATTTTCAGACTTAATCTCACCTTGTCCATCGATAGCTTCACCAATAGCATTCACAACACGACCAAGAAGTGGATCACCAACAGGTACCTCAACGATACGCTCTGTTCTCTTAACTGTTGTACCCTCTTTAATAGAGTTGTCGTCTGCAAGAATGGCAACACCAACGTTGTTTGTTTCAAGGTTAAGAACCATACCTTTAGTTCCACCCTCAAATTCAACGAGCTCTCCGTTCATGGCATTTTTAAGGCCAAAGATACGGGCAATACCGTCACCTACTGTTAAGACAGTTCCTACTTCGTCGACTTGTAGTCTGTTTTCGAAGTTAGCAATTCTGTCCTTGATGATGCTTGAAATTTCTTCTGGATTGATGGACATCACAATACCTCTTTCTATTGGGAATTAAGAATTTCCGATTTTAGTTTATCTAATTGATTATCAAGGGTTGCATCTAGCTGAAGATCTTCTACTGTCACTCTATAGCCAGCTGTAACTTTTTCACTTTTTTTGTAAGTAAGGATGGGTTCAGAACCAAGTTTCTCTTTAAGAAAAGTATGAATCTTCTTTTCAAAAGCCTCGTTAACTTTATCTTCCCTTCCTTCAATTATTCCTCTCATAAAGCCTTTCTTATGGTCATCTAAGACAACCAATTCTTTAAAAATAAGAGGAAGAATACCTATTCTCTTTTCTTCCATTAGGAAATTAACAACATTTTTTACTAGAGAAGATAGTCCAAGTTTACCAAGTACATCATTTAGCACGGCTTGTTTTTCTTCGATTGTAAAAACATCAAGGAAAAGAACTGTTTCAAGATCGTTATTTTCGTTAATGACTTCTGTGAGCTTCGTCATTTCATCAGTAACATCAATCTTTTGTTCTTCACCTAATTGGTAAATCGATTGGGCGTATGCACGGGCGACAAGAGCTTCTTTCATTTATCTCACCTATATTTGCGAAATTAATTTATTAGTGGCTTTTTTATTAAGATCACCATCACTAGCAATTTTAGTTTTCGCCTTATTAATGACCTCAGTTACCAAGTCTTCCGTGAGCTTGTTTTGAAGAGTTTCTTTTTCATGCTGGATTTTACTTTCAGCGTCTCTTTCCATTCTTTCTAAGTAGGCTCTGGATTCTTCTTGAGCTTTCTTTACAAACTCTTGAGCCTCCGTCTCTGCATTCTTTACGATTTTGGCTTTTTCTCCCTCAAGATTTTCCATTTTTTTTTGATACATCTCGAGCTTGATCTTAGCTTCTTTGTCACGCCTATCAGCATACTCAAAAAGGTTAGATACATCTTCAGCATTTTTATCAAACATTTCTCTCATTGGTTTTTTTACGAAATAAAGAAGACCAGTTAAGAGAATTACGAAGTTAACTGCGGGCCATGCAAGGTCGGCCACACTACCACCACCCTTGCCTGCTGCAAGTACTGGGGTGATCATTAAGAGAGGGAGTAAAACTTTAATCATACTCATTTGTTTTGCCTTCTTCCTAAACAAGTTTATTAACGAGACTTTCAGAAAGTTCACCTGCAGCTGAGAGAACCTCACTCTTACTTGCCTCTACTTCTGCAATCGCTTTTTTCTTTTTCTCTTCATATTCAGCCAAGAGTTCAGCTTCTCTTGCCTTTTGCTTTTCATAAATTTCTTTAGCTGATGAGTTTTTCATTTCACTCATCTTGGCGTGAGCTTTCTCACTGGTCTTTTGAATTTCAGTATCAAATTTTTCGGATAGCTTTTCGGCTTCTTTAAACTTTTCGCCTGCTTGCTCATCTAGCTTCGTTGTTTTGGATTCTCTTGTTTGAATAACAAAGAGAAGTTTTTGAAAAAGGAGATGCTTTAATAGAGCAAAAAGAACAACAAAAATGACAAATTGATAAAGAATGGAATCAGAAGTTCCCGCTTGAATTTTATCCAGAATACTAGTGATAGCTTCCATTTGAACTAGTCCTCATGAGCACCCGTTTTTGTGGGTGATTTTTGAATTAAAAAGCGCTTAAAAATGAGTCTTATATGTAGTCACAGAAGGGAACTTTGTCAAAGTCAAAAATAGGCTAAATGGCCCTAAATATAGGCCCAGAGTGAATTTAGTTAGAAATAAATCGACTAGCGTTTTTCACGCATTTTTGTAGTTCCGTGGAAAATAACGCCCTCTTCCACAATTAGACTCGGTGTGGTGATTGTTCCCTCAAACCTGGCAGGCTTAATTATTTCAACCCTACTACTGGCCTTAACATTGCCCTTAACTGTGCCTGAGATAAGGATGACGTTGGCATTAATATCTGCGTTGACGACAGCACCCTCAGAAACGATGACTGTATCATTAGAAAAGACAGAGCCGTTTACTATTCCAGCAATACGAGCAACGCCATTAAAACTTAGGTTACCCTCAAACTTACAGCCTTCTTCAATGATGGCCGAAATCTCGCCTTTTTGTCTCACTGCACAATCCTTGGCTTCCTGGGTGGTCCCATAGGACCACCATTACTTTAGGCCTGAGCTCTATCTTTTTAGAAGGAACTCATAGATATCGTTAAATTCCGCTTCGTTGGAAAATTTTATCACAAATTCTCCCTTTCCAGCTTTTTTAGATTTTAAATCAAAATGAAAACCAGTTTTTTGTTCTAGCTTCTGCTTAAATTGATCAAGCCTTGAGTCAAAGTATTTTTCTTGAGGCTTTTTAGCTGAGGGAGACTTCTTCTTTAGATTCTTTTCTAGCTCACGGACACTTAGTTGCTCAGTCACTGCTTCATTAGCAAGACGTAAACATCTATCACGATCCTTTTCTCCGGCCAACACTTTTGCATGGCCAAAACTAAGAAGTTCTTTTTGAAGAAGGTCAATGACATCTCTTGGAAGCTTAAGAATTCTCAAATAATTGGCAATCGTGGATCTTTCCTTACCTAATCTCTTAGAGACTTCTTCCTGAGTAAGATCGAACTCATTCATTAATTGATAATAAGCAAGGGCTTCCTCAACACAGTTAAGGTCACTTCTTTGAACGTTTTCAATAATAGAGATAACCATTCTCTCGCGAGCAGTAACCTTTTTAATGACTGCAGGTACTTTATCTAAACCCGCAAGCTTTGCAGCCCTTAACCTTCTTTCACCTGCAATAAGCTCAAAGCCCTTATCAGCTTTTAAAACAACTAATGGCTGAATGATGCCATTTTCTTTTATTGAGTCACTGAGCTCTTTAAGCTCTTTCTCTTTAAAGATCTTCCTAGGTTGATTTGGGTTTGCCTTGATTTCATTAATATCAATTAAAACTGGACCATCATTTATGACTGTTTCGGTTTTTGGTTCTTGTACTTCCTCTTTGGTGTTTAAAGAGGCTTTTAGAATCTCATTAGGAGTATCCTGAATGAGAGATGCAATACCTTTACCTAATGCTACTTTCTTGGCCATTTTCTATACCTCTTTAAACTACTGAAGTTGCTGTCTGTGTTCTTCTGGGATTTCTGGAACTGTAAAGTTCAACTCTGGTTGATCATCTGGCACCTGAGTTCTTTCTCTAAGAATAAGTTCTTTAGCCAAGGCTAAGTAAGCCTGACTGCCCTTTGATTCAATATCGTAGAGAATGATGGGCTTTCCAAAAGAAGGACACTCTGAAATTTTTACGTTTCTAGGAATAATTGTTTCAAAGACTTTATCGCCAAAGTGAGTTTTCACTTCCGCTGAAACCTGCTTATGAAGCGAGGTTCGCGCATCAAACATTGTCAGAAGGATTCCTTCTAAATTTAAAGTTGGATTCAACGATGATCTTACCAAACGAATGGTATTAAGGAGTTGAGCCAGTCCTTCCATAGCGTAGTATTCTGTTTGAAGAGGAACAATTACTCCTGTACAGGCCGTTAAAGCGTTTACCGCTAAAACATTTAAGCTTGGAAGACAGTCTATAAGGATATAGTCATAGTCCTTAATAATTGGCTCAATAGCAGCTTTCAATTTGTGTTCACGAGCGAACTCACTAACAAGTTCAATCTCAGCACCAATGAGGTTTTGATCAGCAGGACATACATCAAAATGAGGGAGCTCAGTTTGAAAAATACATTCCTTAATCGACTTCTTACCAATGATCGCGTGATAGATATTGCTATCTTCAAATTGCTCTTTATCAAGACCTGCACCAACACTGGCATTTCCCTGAGGATCGAGGTCAATTAGTAGAGTCTTTTTCTCAGCTACTGCTAGACACGCTGCAAGATTAATTGCCGTCGTTGTCTTCCCAACGCCACCCTTTTGGTTGGCAATGGCAATGATTTTAGTCATTTACGTGCTCCGTTTTGTTGTTGTCGCGATAAGAATTTTTAAATAAGTTCGGTAACTTTGACAAGCTCTTTCTTTGTTCCACGTGGAACACCATCAGAGTGATAAGCGATAAAATAGCGTCCCTCGGTTCCTGACAGACCATAGGGAGCATCTAGAACTTTTCTAAAACTTCCTATCTTTTCTGGGACTGGCTCCAATTCTTTAACATTGGGGCCTTTGTAAAAGTAAATCGTAACAGGTGCAGTATTGTTGACTTTTTTAATGAACTCTTTAATTTTACCAACGGCCTTGAAGCTCATCGAGCATTCCCTATCAAAAAGAACTCCCTCAACTCTTTGATGAAATGTTTTAACATTCTCTAGACACAACTCCGTTGCTATGTCCCTAACAGCATCCGCCTTTTTCCTTCTCGCCTCAAAACCAACGAAAGTGGCGGCCGGAAACTTTTTGGCCAAAGGAAGAAGTGGGAAGCCACCACCAAAGCCAATATCAAAGTGAAGACCCTTTGATACCGATTCGGCAAAAGATTCAAATACATCCGTTGGCAATAGCGAATCTATAATTTGCTTTTGGTAAAACTCATCTGGAGAATTAATCCGAGTGAGGTTTAAAGAAGCATAGGGACCATTCAGTAAATCTAGGTACTGGTTAGAAAATTCTTTCATCAAAGCCCCGAAGCAACAAAGGTAAGTGTCGCTGGTCTTATACCCTCAATTCTTCTTAGTTGCCCAAAGGTAGAAGGCTTTATCTTACTTATCCTTTGCTTGCATTCAAAACTAAGGTTGCTATTTTCCAGGAGAGATTCCCAGTTAATTTTCTTTGCCTCTAGCTTATTGAGAGATTCATTATCTTGAGCCTCCCTTGCAATATAGCCACTGTATTTAATACTAATAGCGACTGTCTTTAGTACATTGGCAGGGAAGTAAATCCCCTTGCATATTAGAACTTCCTTCAAGGCTTTAACAGGATCAACAATACTTCTCTGAAGAACTTCTGATAGTGAAGTCTTTTCCTTAAGGCTTCCTAGGTCAAGCTGTCCAAAAAGAGAAATATTCTCTTTAGTGGGTAAAAATTGAGTCTTATGGCAAATTTCCTCTAGATCCTTAGATAGTTGAAGGAATTGATCATTATAGTGGTCAATGGGTTTATTTAAACCAAGCTGCTTGCGGTAGCTGGCCATTCTCTCAATAGAATTATCTTCTCTTATAAAAAGCCTATTTTCGGACCTGGCAGTAAATAATCTATAAGGCTCATCTCTTTCATTTGTAACCAGATCCTCGATCATTACGCCTATATAACTCACTCTTCTATCCAGAATGAGGGGATTTCTTTGTAAAACCGCTAAGGCCGCATTAACTCCTGCAATATAACCCTGTCCACCCGCTTCTTCATAGCCAGAGGTGCCGCAAACTTGACCAGCAAAATAGAGCCCCGTCACCTCTCTGTGCTCCATCGTCTGATAAAGTCTTAGCGTATTAACGACATCATATTCGACAGCATAACCGTAAACAGCTATCTCTGCCTGTTCTAGACCAGGAATTTTTTGAAGAAACTCGAGCTGAACATCTTTAGGTAAAGATGTTGAGATACCATTGGGGTAAAAAGTATCGATATCTAGCCCCTCAGGCTCTACAAATACATGATGAGTATTTCTATCTAGGTAGCGAAAAGCCTTGTCTTCAATGCTTGGACAATATCTAGGGCCGATTCCTTTAATTTGACCATTAAATATTGGGCTTTTTTCTCTATTTTCTCTAATTATAGACAGAGCATCTTCATTTGTTCGCGTTAGATAGCATGACACCTGTTTGCTTTTTCGAGCCTGATCAGAATTTTCCCAATGAAAGTTTTCCGCCCTATCGTCACTTGGCTGCTCTTCCATTTTTGAAAAATCTATTGAATGTCTTAAGATCCTAGGTGGAGTCCCCGTTTTAAACCTAGCCTTTAATGTCTCTATTCCCGAGAAAAGGTTTTCTAAAGATTCCGATGGGCTTTGACCAACACGGCCCCCATCAACTACCTCGGGACCAGTGTGAAGCTTACCACCCAAGAAGGTTCCAGTGGTCACAACCAGCTTTTTGGTGCGATAAACAGACCTTTCCCCAACAAGATTAAAAAGGTCATTTGAATCTTTAAAAACCCTATCTACCTTGTCACGAATGACTTCAATTGATGATTTTTCTATTTCTTCTTCGGCGACTTTTGAATAAAGCTCTTTATCAATCTGGACTCGGGTGGATTGAACTGCGTAGCCCTTACTTTCGTTTAGAATTCTATATTGGATACCGGACCTATCTGCCAGCTTTCCCATCAAGCCACCAAGAGCATCGAGCTCTCTAACAACCTGGCCCTTCCCAACACCACCAACGGCAGGATTACAGGGAGCAGAACCAAGCCCCACCCCGGGAAGAGAAACAATACCTACTTTTAAATCAAACTGGTGAGAGATCCATGCAGCCTCAAGCCCTGCATGGCCACCGCCCATAACTAAAATATCAAAGATTTTTTCAGATTGTTCCACGTAGAACATTTACAATTAACCAAGCATTTGTGTCCAGTAAATAACCTAACACACTGTAAATACTACTTTCCTATACAGAAATTACTAAATATATGATCAAGGACTTCCTGGGGACTCACTATACCCACCAGCGAGTCTAACCGAGCCCCTAACCGATTTACGAGTGAGCTCAAAATAGCTGAATCTCTTATTTTTTTATAAGTGTTTGAAAACTCATTAAAAGCATCGTAAATAGCTGAAATTTCAATACGATGCCTTTCAATCGCTATAGGATTTCCGCTGAGAATAGCCTCGTAACAACCTGAAATCACATCTTCAAGAATTGGCTCTTTAGGGGCACCACTCTCTTTTGGTCCTATAGGACCAATATTCCCCTTTGCCCCCATAGGACCACTTAACTTATCTGGTCCTATAGAACCACCATCATCTTTTGCCCCTCTAGGGCCATTCATCTCACTTGGTCCTATAGGACCACCGAAATAAACTGCCCCCATAGGACCACTTTTAAAGAATGTCTTATTGGGCATAGAGAGCATTTTTTCTTTAACTTTAGATTCAAAGTCTTCAACATCACTATGGGTGAAGAGAATTCCATCGCATTCTTTAAGAGTTGCTTCGTAGTAATCAAAATCAAAAGAGTGAAAGGGATTACAAACAAAGAGCTTATAAAATGCTTTCTTAAAAACATCTAAACTGCGCTCTATCCCCTCTTTTTCAATCTTCTCACCTGTTTCACGCAAGCCTGCTGTATCTATCAGTTTAAAAGAGCTGCCATTGATGGAAATGTACTCAGAAATATAATCTCTAGTGGTACCGTGAACATCGCTAACGATTGCCCTATTCTCGCCAACTAGACGATTAAATAATGTGCTCTTTCCTGCATTGGTTGGACCCACAAGAACAATCGATGGTGAAAGAATTTTTGTTAAGTCTCCCGAGGTTCTCTTGTGCAGCCCCTCGATCAAATCCTCAAACTCTTTCGTATCCTTTTCGAGCTTGGCCCAAGCTTCCTCCTCCCCAACATCTTCAGCGAAATCAATGAGAAGCTCAATTGTCGCCTTAATCTCCAGAAATACACCACGTAAGGCACTGTAATCTCGATAAAGATCATTATTAAGCAGTTTAGTTCCGGCCGAGAGTCCAAAACTAGAATTGGCGTTTAATAGAAGATCGAGACCTTCAACTTGAGTAAGGTTCAACTTTTCATTTTTTAAGGCACGGTATGAGAACTCACCAGGCTCAGCTAGCCTAAAATCAAATTTATCGACTAAGTAATCACAAAACCTTTGTAGGATAAGTGGATTTCCATGCAAGTGGAACTCGACAATATTTTCACCAGTAAAGCTATGGGGACCTTGGAAGAAAGTGAAAAGACCTTCATCGAGGATTTCTCCACTAGTATTGTAGAAGCGAGAGAAGTACGCTTGGCGGGCTTCTATTACCCTCTTTGCATTTCCTGTGAGCTCTTTGAGGAAGTCCAGGTTAACAAAGCCACTTACTCTTACAATTCCCAAGGCGCTCTTTTCTTTGAGACCAGTGGAAATTGCTACAATGGGCTTGTCATCCCCAAAAACGGCCATAGAACTTAATCAACAGTCTTATAGACAAAGAGCTGTTGGAGAATACCAAAAACAGTTGAAACGAAGATATAGAGGTTTAAGCCTGCGGGAAGATCTTTCATAAAGAAAGTGAAAATAAGTGGCATAAACATCATCATTTTCTGCTGAGTTGGATCTGCAGTAGTCGAAGGGTTGAGCTTCGTTTGACCAAACATTGCAGCCCCCATAAGCACAGGAAGCACATAGTAAGGGTCTTTTACAGATAGATCAGTAATCCAGAGCATGAAGGGAGCATTAAGTAACTCAACACTGTTAAAGAGAACTTGATAAAAGGCAAAGAATACTGGCATCTGAAGAATGAGTGGCAAACAACCACCCATAGGATTAGCACCATTACGCTTAAAAAGCTCCATGGTTTCTTTTTGCATTCTTTGGGGATCATCTCCGTATTTTTCCTTAACTTTAGCAAGCTCTGGCTGAAGCTTTTGCATCTTCTTCATGCTCTTAAAACTCTTGTATTGAAGCGGGAAAAGAAGGGTTCTAATTAAAAGCGTAATGAGAATAATCGCTAGACCGTAGTTAGGAATATACTTATAGAAAAACTGAAGGCCCTTAAGAATAGGAACAGCAATAACCCCAAATACCCCAAAATCAACGCTTAAGTGTAGATTACTGCCTAATTTATTAAGATCATCATAGGACTTTTTAGTGAAAATATTAAAGGCCGAAAGCTTCGTAGTAGGCTCTACTATTTTCACCGCCATCGTTTGATTTTGGGAAGTCACTGCTGCTACAGCCTTTTCGTCTAAGACAGTGGCAAAAAGATGGTAGTGAAAATCGACTCCAAACCATTGGAGTTTACCATCAAAAGCCTCTTCATCATCAATATTAAATCTCTCAACTTCTCGAAAATACGAAAGAAATTGGCGAATTTGGCGAGCATCGCCCTCTTTCTTCTCTGACTCGTAAACAACAACGTATTGAAAGGGCTGCTGTGAGGTTAAACTCCAACGAAAGAGTCCTGAATCCTCTAGAATGCCATTAAATGAAATGCCGAGGGCCTCATCTCTACCAGATACTGTTGCCCCATCGGCCATAAAATTAGCAAGATTAAGAGACGTTCTTTGCCCGTTAGTAATAGCAAATACTTGAAAAGGAATTCTCTCACCAATAACCTGGCCAAGGGTATCGTTGGCAAGATCGGACTCATGGCCAAGAATTTTCAAATCAGAGGAAAGAGTAATTCTATTGTCACCCTGAGAAACTGTTTGCATGGAAATGGCTACATTGTTAGTGGAAGCTGCCGGAGCAGGAACATTCGCATTAAACGCCTGACCAGCTTGATGAGTAGTGCTGGCAGAGCCCTTATTATTGACCTGATTGGTTTTAACACCTGAATCTTTAGTTTCAGTCTTTTTGGCTATAGTTGCATCAAAATTTGGCTTAGGAGCAAAGTACGCCTGCCATACAAAGAGAACTACAGCAGATAGAGTAAGTGCTAAAAATAATCGTTTCTGATCAGACGCCATATTTATTCCTTTATGTCCTTTTTAAAAGGCACAGGATCGTGACCACCGGGATGAAATGGGTGACATTTACAAATTCGAGTGCATGAATACCATAGCGCCCTGTGGGCTGGAAAGGATTCAAAACATTGATAGATGTATTGGGAACATGTTGGATAAAAGCGACAATTAGGACCCAGCAGTGGCGATAAGGCCTTTTGATAAATCCTTATCAAAAATAAGAGAATACTCCTCACAAGCGCTCCCTTATGCGACTCTCGGCTTTAGTCCAACACTTTCTCACTTCGTTTTTGACATTATTTTTGTCGCTCCACATGCCCTTAAGGCGCGGGGAAGCCACAATAAGAATATCTTGGGGAATTTTCCTAAGATCACTCTCGCGAAAACATTCGCGTAAAATACGCTTCACAATATTTCTTTGAACAGCATTTCCAACCTTTCGGGAAACACTTAGTCCTAGGCGAGCCGAGGACTCTTCAAGACGGGATTCTTTATAATAAAAACGCAAATAGGGAGTGTTGAGGATCAACGCTCCCTTTCTTAAATAATTGAAATCTTGAGAATTAAGGAGTCGCGACTCTTTAGGAAAAGAAGCCACTTTCTAAGAATTACTTCGTACCAGTTGATACTGTAAGTCTCTTGCGTCCCTTCGCTCTTCTAGCATTGATGACTTTTTTGCCACCAGCTGTAGACATGCGCTTTAAAAAGCCATGAACACGTAAACGCTTTCTTCTCTTTGGTTGCCAAGTTCTTTTGCTCATATCATCCTCACGGAACTAACTACAATAACACTAACTATTAATTTGTAAGGGCGTAAGCTACAAAATAGAGCTTAAAAAAGCAATGGCCAATCGCAAAATACAGGGTGCCAAAACTCCAACATTTTGTAAGAAGAGGTCAGAAAATCTGCGCGCCGCAGGATATTGATTCTTCCCCACCCCTCATGTACAAAAATGTCCCGCTCTAAACAGGCATACATTACACACAATTTCTAAGAAGACTTAGCAGGATTCTTAAGTGGAGACGTTAGAAATGACTCAGGACTTTCCTTTCGAAAAATTCCTTACTAACAATACGCAAAAAACTAATAAAAACGAACAATTACTAGACGATATCTTTTCACAAACAACCTCTGCACAGGCTCCAAAAGAGAGCTCTTTTAACACTCAAAAAAACTCTTTTGAGGAGAAAAATAGTCTAGCAGAAGGCCCAGAAGATGCTCTAAAGCCGATCACCGATGGATTATTTCAAATTCTTGAAAGTGAAATTGACCCCATCAAGTTCAACACTTTCATTAAAAATAAAATCCAACTCGTTAAAATTAATGACCATAAAGCACAGTTTTTGGCGCAAACCCAATTTATTAAATCAACGGTAGAGAATTCATTTTTAAATAATATTAAAAGCTCTCTCTACCAACTCATGGGTAGCCAATACGACATCGATATCATTGCTAAAGCTGAAGGAATTCCATCATTTAGCAATCTTATGGATGAAGCTTCTTCATCAAACTCTACAAATGAAAAATCAAATAAACCTTCCTTTACCTTAGATTTGACTCCAGAGCAGGAAGATTTAAAAAGCCAGGCCCACAGCCTTTTCATCGATCATATGGAAAAGGAATCCACCGGCCTTACAATTGATACTGGTAAAACTTTTGAAAATTATATTGTGGGTCCATCCAATAACCTTGCTTTTGCTACGGCCTGTGCTGTTGCAGATTCTCCAGGTAAGTCAGGAAAGTATCCATGTCTCTATATTTATTCAGATTCTGGACTTGGAAAAACTCACCTACTCCATGCTGTCGCCAATGGTATTTTTGAAAACCATCCAGACCTTGCTGTTTGTCTCATTTCAGCAAGAGACTTCATGAAGGAACTCATCAATGCCTACAAGGACAAAACCCTAAGTGATTTTCAAAGGAAATATACTGAAAATGTAGATGTCCTCATGATTGATGACATTCATGAGTTAAAAAATAAAAACTCTACTCAAGAAGAATTTTTTCATATCTTCAATTTCTTGCACGATAAAGGAAAACAACTTATCTTCACTTCAGATAAGTCTCCTGACAAAATCACTGGAATTGAGGAAAGAATTATCACACGCCTGCAATGGGGATTGGTAATCGATATTCAAAGACCTGATTTTGAAACAAGAACAGCGATTCTTAAAAAGAAAGCTCTTGAGTTAGACCTCTTTGTTCAAGACGAAGTTCTCAACCTAATCGCCAGCTCAATCAAAACATCTATTAGAGAACTTGAAGGTTCTCTTATCAGGCTTCAAGCTCATGCTGACCTCATGGAAGCAGAAATTGATACCGAAATGGCGAGAGACATCTTAAAGCTTCAAGACATCAACGATAGACCAGCAGCTACCCTTGAAAGCGTATGCCGTGCAAGCTCACAATACTTCAAAGTTTCAGTTGGAGATCTTAAATCAAAGAGTAGAAACAAAGACATTGTACGGGCTCGTCACATTGCCTGGTATCTTAGTAAAAATATTGTCGGTGCTACTTTTATTGAAATCGCTAAATACTATGGTAACCGTGATCATTCCTCAGTAATTCATGGTGTTAATAAAATTACTGATAATGTTAAAACTGATAATACACTCTCAAAGGATCTTCTGTTCTTAGAGCATAATATCTGAATCCCAATCCACTCTTTTTCTACCTTTATATAGGCCGGCCTTAGTGTCGGCATTTTTTATGCCTAGTTAATTAGAAAAATTCGTTACCTAAAATACTTATCCACAAAGTTATCCTGTGTGGAAAAATAGTTTTCCCCAATATCCACAATGTGAATAAAAACTTATCCCCATGTGGAAAAAAATGGGGATAAAAATCTCAAACAAGGGTAATTTTACCGTTCTCTGTTGTGAAAAAACTAAACTGTAGATAAAACGTTTATAACCTGTGACTAAGAGTCAAAATTTTGGTGCGAAAATAATAATATCCGTATTTAGCAGTTGCGCATTTTAAAGTTACTCACACTCACTAACATTGGCAAAATCTCAAATTGCCCATTAATACTAGACTTTGACACTTTTCCACTTTTCAACAGCCTATAATAAATAATAATTAAATATATATAATACCTATATAGATAAATCCCTTTGTGAGACTGCCTTGCTTAGAGAGAATCGTTAGGATAGAACAAAAATGTTGAAGGAATTAGGATATGCACGCACAAGTCAGTACAGAATCAATTAGAGAAGCGATCACAAAAGTGACCTCAGTTGTTGACCGTAAGAATACAAGACCAATTCTTGCTTACACTCTAGTTGAAGCCAAGGATGGAAAGATTAGTTTTTCAGCAACTGATCTTGAAGTTTCTGCAAAAATAACGATTGATGCAATCACTGAAGTTCCTGGTTCATTCTGCGTGAATGCTAAAAATTTCTCAGATATCCTAAGAGAACTACCAAACTCTAATTTAGAATTAAAATTAGATGAAAATGAAAATAGCCTTAAGATTGACTGTGGTGATATTCACTTCACATTACTAATCTACAAGAACGAAGACTTCCCTCAATTAGTTTTCCAGAATAAGCAAAATGAATTTTCTGTTTCTAGTGAAAAAGTCTTAGAAATAATTTCTAAAACTGCTCATGCTATAAGCACTGATGAAACGCGTTTGTTTTTAAACGGAATATATCTTCAGGAAATAAACTCTAATCTACGAGCCGTAGCAACAGACGGTCATAGGCTTTCTATGATCGATACAGAAATTGAAGATAACAATATCGACAACCTTATCAATGGAATTATCATTCCAAGAAAGGGTGTTAATGAACTTAAGAGAGTCGCAGAGTCTAACCCTGAATCTAAAATTAACATCAGTGTGGATGACTCGTTCATGTATGTTAATTGTGACGAAAAATATTTTTTGAGTATCAGACTCATTTCTAGAGAATACCCTAAGTATCAAGCAGTCATTCCACAGAAAACATCTTTCACAATGTCTACAGACAAGGGTGCTTTATTTGATGCTCTTAGAAGAATTAAGATCATGTCTAATGAAAAAAGCAACGGTGTTAGAGTTAAGCTAGAAGAACGCCAAATGATCCTAATGGCAAATCATCCTTCTCTTGGAGATGCCAGAGAAACTATCCCGGTAGAGTACACTGGCAAAGAAATGGAGATTGGTTTCAATGCAAAGTACTTAATTGATACCTTAGCTACTTTCAACGATGGCGATATTCAATTTGAATTAAATAATGAGTTTAGTGCAGTAGTTATTAAATCCCCTACTGCTCCCAATATGCTGGGGATTATTATGCCTCTTAAACTCTAAAGTATGCTGCCTTTAATTATTAGCAAGCTTCAGGTTAGTAATTTTAGGAATCTTGAATCTAACATTATTGATTTCTCTCCAAATATAAACTGTATTTTTGGTGAGAACGGAAATGGCAAAACAAATATTTTAGAAGCCATTTTCTATCTCATTAAAAGAAAGTCTTTTCGTAAAAATGCAAGTTTTCCACAAATGCTAGGACTTGATGGGGAAAACACTGAAATATCTTTTCAGTCTCTATTTCATGAAAAAGAAAATAACAGATGGGTCTATATCTCCAGATCTAGTTCCCATAACTAAACCATTCATGGGTCCAAATCCAAGAGAGTTTTCAATGCTTTTTCCATCTTTAATGGCAGACATGCTACAGCCATTTCCTAAATGAATGGTAATTATTTTTTTTGCCTTTTCTTTTCCTAAAAACTCAATTGCTTTTTCAGAAACATATTTATGACTGGTGCCATGAAAACCATAAGCACGAATATGCTGTTCTTCTAAATACTCATTTTTTATTGCATATTGATAAGCTACTTTTGGCATGGTTTGATGAAATGCAGTATCAAAAATGGCAATTTGTTTTGCTGATGTAAAAATGGTTTCTGCAATTTCTATTCCTGTTAAGTTTGCAGGATTGTGTAAAGGGGCTAAGTCAAATAAATTACGAATACTCACTTTAACTTCTTGAGTAACTATGGTTGGTTTTGCAAATTTACTTCCTCCATGAACCACTCTATGTC
>JAUIBX010000229.1 GCA_030427595.1 Bacteriovoracia bacterium
GGGGCCGGCGTGTGAGTGAGGGTAGCCAGGCCAGCAAAGTGGAGGTGAGAGATCACTAAATCAGTGACATCATCACAGGTGAGGCCAACACTATTGAGGGCCTGCTCAAGAGGATTAACGGGACTTCTGACATCAAAGTTTCTTTGAAACTTCTCATCGTGGTAATCGCCAATACCAGTATCCACGACCACCACCTTGTCTTCACTTTGGATGAGCCATAAGCGCAGGGCGAGGTCGACGCGATTCAATTCGTCTGCGGGGTGAACTTTACTCCATAGGGGTTTGGGAATAATGCCATACATTGCACCGCCATCAAGTTTGAACTTTGCAGGTTCAATAACTGAGTATTTGATCCCAGTATGGTTTTTTGTGCTCGGCATAGTTCGTTCTCCTTGTGTCATTTGTTCTCAATGAGGGAACACTAAACAACTTATATGATTTTCATCTTTGTGACCTAGATAAAGATCAAAATAATTCAAGAAAATCAAATCATTGTATTGCATTGCTCCTAGAGTAAAGCATGCCTTGCCACTATTATGGGGTCAAATTTTAGAAAGCAAAACTACGAGGATATCAAAACAATTTTGATGCCTTAGAACTCATTTTTGGGAGTCTCATTTATGAATGTTCATGAATACCAAGCGAAGGAGTTGATGCGCGAATTCAACATCAACACCTTAAGAGGTAAGGTGGCCAAGTCTGTTGATGAAGCAGTTAAGGCCGCGGAAGAACTCGGTGGAAACATCTGGGTTGTGAAAGCACAAATTCACGCCGGTGGGCGTGGTAAAGCTGGTGGGGTTAAACTTGCTAAGAGCTTAGATGAAGTTAAGGCCCATGCTGATGATATTCTCGGCAAGACCCTTGTGACTCATCAAACTGGTCCAGAAGGTAAGAAGGTTCATACTCTTCTTATTGAAGAAGGTTGTGAGATTGAGCATGAGTACTATGCTGGTCTCGTTCTTGACCGTGCCACAGGCAGAATCACTTTCATGGCCTCTAGTGAAGGTGGGGTTGAGATTGAAACTGTTGCTGAGGAAACTCCTGAAAAGATTATTAAGGTAGCGATTGATCCTGCCGCTGGCTTCACTCCCTTTGTTGGACGTAAGCTTGCTTATGGAATCGGCCTTAAAGATAAGGAGCTTGTTAAGAAAGCTTCAAAGTTCTTCCAAGGTCTCTATAACCTCTATGTTGAAAAAGATTGTACTGCTGCAGAGATCAACCCTCTTGTTCTTACAAAAGGTGGCGATATTCTTGCTCTCGATGCAAAGATTAACTTTGATGCCAACGCTCTTTTTAGACATCCTGAAATTGAAGAGCTTCGTGACCCAACTGAAGAGTCTGCAAAAGAACTTGAAGCTGGTGAGCACGGTCTCGCTTATATCGAGCTAGACGGAAATATTGGTTGTCTTGTTAATGGTGCCGGTCTTGCGATGGGTACTCTTGATATTATCTCTCTCTTTGGTGGTAAGCCTGCCAACTTCCTTGATGTAGGTGGTGGCGCAACTAAAGAGACTGTTCAGAAGGCTTTCTCCATCATTCTTCAAGATGAAAATGTTACTGCGATTCTCGTCAATATCTTTGGTGGAATCATGAAGTGTGACATTATCGCTGAAGGTGTTGTGGGCGCAGCTAAAGAACTTGCTCTAAAAGTTCCTCTAGTTGTTCGTCTTGAGGGGACAAACGTTGCCCTTGGTAAGAAAATTCTCAACGAATCAGACCTCGACATTATTGCGGCCGACGACCTTGCGGATGCTGCTAAGAAAGTTGTCGAAGCTGCTAAAGGAGGCGAGTAATGGCCATTCTAGTTGGAAGAGACACTAAACTTATTACAGTTGGATATACCGGTAAGCAAGGGACATTTCACTCCCTTCAATCACGTGACTATGGAACTAACTTTGTTGGGGGTGTAACTCCTGGTAAAGGCGGAACTGTTCACGAAGGTTTTCCTGTTTTCAACACTATCGTTGAAGCTAAGGAAAAGACAGAGTGTAATGCGGCGATGATTTTCGTGCCACCTCCGTTTGCTGCCGACTCAATTCTTGAGTGTATCGACGCTGAAATTCCTTTGATCATTGCGATCACTGAAGGGATTCCTATTACTGACATGATTAAAGTAAAGGCCGCTCTTCGTGGTTCAAATTCACGCTTGATTGGTCCTAACTGTCCAGGAATCATCACTCCAGGTGAGTGTAAGATCGGGATTATGCCAGGCCATATTCACATGCCAGGAAAAGTAGGGGTAATCTCTCGCTCTGGTACTCTTACCTATGAAGCTGTTTATCAGCTTACTCAAAGAGAAATTGGTCAATCAACATGTGTTGGTATCGGTGGTGACCCAGTAAATGGAACCAACTTTATTGATATGCTTGAGCTTTTTGAAAAAGACCCAGATACAGAAGCTGTGATCATGATCGGTGAGATCGGTGGTTCTGCAGAAACTGATGCTGGTCGCTGGATTAAAAAGAATATGACTAAGCCTGTGGTCAGCTTCATTGCTGGTGCCTCAGCGCCTCCGGGTAAGAGAATGGGCCACGCTGGTGCGATCATCTCAGGTGGAGATGATACTGCTGAAGCGAAGTTCCGTATTTTGGAAGAGTGTGGTGTAACCATTGCTCGTTCACCTGCCGAACTTGGGGCAAAAGTCGAAGAAGTACTTAAGAAATAACACTGTTGAAGTTGAAATAATTTAGGAGAATCAAAAATGGAAAAAACATTTTCAATCATTAAGCCAAACGCTGTACTTGATAACAATATCGGAAATATTATTGCTCGCTTTGAAAAAGAAGGTCTTCGTATTGCTGCTTGTAAGCTTACGACTCTTTCAAAAGAAAAAGCAGAAGGTTTCTATATTGAGCACAAAGAGCGCCCTTTCTTTGGCGAGCTTGTTTCTTTCATGACTTCTGCACCTGTTATGCTCATGGTTCTTGAAGGTGAAAATGCTGTAGAGAAAAACCGTGAGATCATGGGAGCAACTAATCCAGCTGATGCTGCTGAGAACACTCTTCGTAAGCTCTACGCTAAGTCAGTAGGTGAGAATGCTGTTCACGGATCTGACTCTCAAGCTTCTGCTGAAAGAGAGATCAACTATTTCTTCGAAGCTTCTGAAGTTATGGATCGTTGGAATTAAGATTTTCAAAAATTCTAATAAGAAAGGCCTTCCTTTGAGAAGGCCTTTTTTTTGATAGGTAGTTTTTCACATGGAGCAAGCGGGTAAAATACTAGTCCTTCTCGGACTTACATTGATTGTTGTTGGAGCTGTGTTATGGCTTTGGCCTCGCCTAGGACTGGGGACAATTCCCTTGGGGCGTCTACCAGGTGATATCTATATCGATAAAGGAAATACCAAATTCTACTTTCCCCTGACGAGTGGAATTCTTTTAAGTATTTTCTTAAGTGGTCTTTCCTATCTCTTTCGTAAATTCTTTGGATAAAAAAAGGCTCCCGTAGGAGCCTTTCATTTGCTTAGTTTTATTCTAGTCCCTGCTTCACAAAGAACTTTCGACGGTAGCGTAAGGAAATAATTTTGAAGAGGTCATAATTTCTATTCTGATTGACCTGGTCCATATCCTCAGCATTGAGACCGCCATAGTTGGGAGAGTCATTGAGGGCATTGGCCGCCACTTCTAACTCCTCTGGAACCTCACTAGCACTGGCCAATCCACGACCTGCCGCCACAGGGATTTCTCCATCATCGAAAGTAAAATCCAGGTCCCCGAGAATTTTTCCCTTCTTAAAATCAAGAGTCTTCTTAAAAGCGGGAGCATTTCGGTTACTAGAACTTTCCGCAACCTTCTTCTCTTTTCCTGCACCACTTCTGCCAGAGCCTACTTTCTTCTCGTAATCACTGAGGTCAGGAAGTTTAGTGTTAGGGTCCATATATTTACCAGCTAGCTTTCTGATGGACTTCGCTCCAAAGTTAATAGGCTCCATGCCTAAGTCTGCGGCCTGTGAATTGAAATCCGCAACGGCCTTAAGACCTGCTTTGGCCTGACCTTCACTCATCTCAAGAGCATCTTTTCTAAATTTAGAGTAGTCCTTTCTTCCTGCTGCAAATTGATTGAAGCCATTAACAAGGCGAGCAGCGCCTGTTTTGTTGTTGATGTCTTTAATACGGGCTTTTTGAGCTGTTACATTGGCCGATGTCCCACTGAGGTTGAAATCAAGACCTACTTTGGCACAGCTATTATTTGAAGCACAGCCACACTCAAAGTCGGGACGTCCTTGACCGTTGATACAGCTCTTTGAGTTTTCCTCAAGTCCAGCCACTTCTCCTGGTCCCTGACCACCTTCAATTTGCTTAAGGGTCTGACCATTCATCAGAGGATCATTATCAATCTGAGTGGTAATCCCTGCTACTGATGGGGGGAGTGGTGGTGGTCTTTGATTGATTCCACCTTCTGTATGATACTTATCAAATTCATTTAGGAGGTTTTGCAATTCGCCTGCCTTGGCACGATGGTCTTTTGCCGCACTTGAGGCCATCCCATTGAGAGAACCTGCCATCGCGAGCATCATACCACCAGCAGCAAGGTTTGCCGCAGCAAAACCAGCGTTACAAGGCATCGGAAATGTTTGGGCCATGGCAAGTTCTGCGCCGGCCACTCCAGCAGCGACACCACCTACACCCATAATAATTTTATAGTTACCGGCCTTCTCATCGTAGGCTTTGGCCATTTCTTCGTAGCCTTTGATAGCAAATTCAAAAGATAGGCGTTGGTACTCATATGTGTTGCGATCCATTTGCGCGACAGCATTATCATATTGTGCTTGGAGCGCCTCCATTCTTTGCTTCACTTGCTTAGAGTGATCGACCTCATTATAAAGGGCAAACATACTACCAAGGGCCAAGATCCCACTTGAAGCGCACACACCCGCGCTGCTGGTTATCCCAAGAAGTCCAGTAATAAGGCCTGTGGCGGCGCCAATACCGGCGGCCATGGCCCCTTTCTTGGCAGCTGCTTCTAGCTTTTTACCATCAGCTGCCAACTCTTCTTCGAGGTTCTCTCCCGTCTCGGCCACTTCTTGAAGGTTTTCCATACAGGCATCTTTTTGACTGGCATCTTGTTGCATGTGACAGTCCATAAAGAGGCGTTGCATATCTTCTTCAGCGGCTGCGCTTAAACATTTGGCCGCCTGACAGTTGTAGGTCTCTCCACCAGGACAGCTTTGTTTATTTTCACAAATAGTTGTCCCAACTTTGTATTCGGCCTCGCCTTCACAGCGCTTCTTATTATCTGGATTCATCATTTCACATTTTTCAATTTCTGAGACGTAGGCATTCAACTGGTCCTTACAGGTTTGTTGAGCTGATACGCTATTTTTTGAGTCACACTCGGCCATGGCCGATTTATATCTGTCATAGTCCTTTCTCATATCATCCTGACAAGTCTTCACTCCTCCACAGGCGGTATACTTATTCACAAAGGCGTAGGCATTATTTTTACAAGTCGTTACGGCCTCCGGACTGGGCTCGCTTTCACAGTTGGCAAGAGCGGCTTTAAATTCATCTTTATCTGCCATAAGCTGATCTTTACAGGCCTGATCCTCACAAGCACTATACTGCGCAACAAAGGAGTCTAGGTTAGACTTACAGTTGGCCACCATATCAGGACTAGGCTCCTCATTACACTGGTTGAGTTCTGCCTGATAGGCCTGACGATCTTGTTCGAGTCTTTCTTTACACTGACGATCATCGCCACAGCTCTCATATTGGGCGAGGTATTGATTGAGGTTGTTCATACAAGTACGAGATTCGGCCGCAGGCAGGTCTTCACAGCGTGCTTGTTCTGCAAGAAAGGCATCTTTATCGGCAATCAATTGATCCTTACAGGCTTGATTGTTGCCACAGGCCTCATAGCTCGCCGTGAACTTATCAAGGCGATCAAGGCAGACGG
>JAUIBX010000230.1 GCA_030427595.1 Bacteriovoracia bacterium
CCCCCGTCGTGAAGTACGCGATCAAGCTCTTGGCCTATATCGCTAAAGGCCACCATATCTTCCCCGGCATAGCTATGTCCGGTCATCAGTAAAAATAGACTTAAAACGAATAGTGTCGCTTTCATATTCTCTCCTCTCTCTTTGCCTCATAAGCTGCATAATGCAGGCCAAAGATCATATTGTCTTTTCAACACTTTACAAGTGGCGGGCGCATCCCATTTAACCATGAGGCCCAAAATTGTTGATTCTTTAGACAGGATGAAATTTTTTTAGGCTTCAAGGGACTTCTGTTCTATGCATTTGTTTGACTATTCAAACTCCTATGATTACAACCATTTCTAAAGTGGAAACCATGAAAAAGACACTCGATCAAATGAAAGCAGGTGAACGGGCCAGACTTATTCAGTTTTCTGAAAATTCTGCCCTTCACTTTAAACTCCTCTCCCTTGGGCTTCTACCAGGGGATGAAATTAAAGTGATATCTCGTGCCCCCTTTGGCGGCCCCATTTCTGTTCGTCACGGTAGTGGCAATGGCTTTGCCATTCGTCTTAAAGAGGCCAAGTGTATCGAAGTTAAAGACATGGAGTTCAATAAGAATCAACAAAGTGAAAGTGATCACCACAAGGGTAACTTCCAATAATGGATAAAGAAGTCACAAATTCTCAAGCGACGAAAGGACCTCCCAATGTTCATACGAGCACTCCCCGGGAAAACGCCAATACATCAGATGACTCCACTTCCCACTCAAAGGAAAGACTTATTTTAGTTGGGTTACCCAACGCTGGAAAATCTACAATTTTTAACCTCCTAACAGGAGGCCATCGCAAGGTTTCCAATTATTCAGGGATCACTGTAGACGTGGGCACTGGCCCCCTTGTCACCAATACCGACGATAATAAAAGTTATGAGGTAACGGATCTTCCGGGGCTTTATAACCTTAATCCCAGTAGCTTTGATGAAGGTCTCACCTTATCCTATCTCCTCAAGCTTAAGAAAAACTTCACCTATCAAAAGGTCATCATCGTTGTGGACTGGCAAAGACTAGCTTCTTCCCTAGGTCTTGCTCTTTCTATCTTAGACGTCATTAAAGAAGACGCCCTCATTGTCATCAATAAAGATGACTCACACGAGGTCGACGCTCAAAAGCGCACTCTCCTTGAAGAGCAATTGGGTGTTCCTGTCTTACCACTTTCTGCCATCGAAGGGGACCTTAGCACTCTCGATCACTTTATTCGCCACAGTACAACCAAGGAAAGTAAAGAAACTAACCGCCACTTTACAGAGGCTCCTTTGGTTCTTACCACCATGGCCAACTCCTTTATTCAATATGACTTAGGCGTAAAACTTCCCTATGAAGTTTATGCCGGAGAGGAAGGAGAGAAAAAGGTAGCTGCCTCAATTAATGACCACCTTAAGAAGGCTCGCCAATTTCTTAATAAAGATAAATTAAGAGAAAATGAAAAGAACGCAGAAATGAGTGAGAAGATCGATCGTCTAGCGCTCCATCCCCTCTTTGGAGGCATCATATTTATCGCTGTCTTCTACCTGCTTTTTAGCTCAATTTATACATGGGCAGCACCAGCGATGGACTTCACAGAGGGCATTGTTTTGGCCCTTGGTGATTTCATAGGCCAGTCCTTACCAGAGGGACTTCTTAAAAGTCTTATCGTTGACGGTATCTTTGCCGGAGTCGGTGGTGTGGTCATATTTTTGCCCCAGATCATGATCCTCTTCTTTCTGATGAGCCTCTTAGAGCAATCAGGCTACATTTCTCGAGCGGCGCTTATTGTCGATAGAATCATGAGCTGGTTCGGGTTAGGAGGTAAGGCCTTCCTTCCCTACCTTTCTGGCTATGCTTGTGCCATTCCTGGGATCATGGCCGCAAGAACGATCCCCAACCCTAAAGAGCGTTATGCCACGATCATGACCCTGCCTCTAATTACCTGCTCTGCACGTTTGCCAGTTTATATTCTCCTTGTCGGGACCTTCGTCCCCTCCTATGAAGTCGCAGGCCTTCTTAACTCCCAAGCGTTGGCCTTCTTCTTTCTCTATTTTCTAGGTTCTCTAGCCGCATTGGTGATTGCCAAGGTTTTACGCTTGTCCTACTTCAAAGGAGAATCGAGTCAATTCATTATGGATTTGCCACGCTTTCAAAGACCCTCTCTAAGAGTTGCTCTTTACCAATCGTGGCTCAAAGGTCGATCATTTTTAAAGAAGGCCGGAACCATTATCTTAGGTCTGTCCCTTGTCATTTGGCTCCTATCCACCTTTCCACGCACCTCACCAGAAAAACTCACAGGTCTATCAGAAAACCAAGTTGCAGCTCTAGAGCTTGAAAATTCTGCTTTAGGACGCATTGGTCATGCGATGGAGCCGGTCATTCGTCCTCTGGGTATGGATTGGAAAATTGGGGTGGGCCTATTGGTATCCTTTGGCGCCCGAGAGCTCTTTGTCTCGGCGATGGGCACCCTCTATGCTGTTGGTGATGCTGATGAAAACTCTAAAGGGCTCAAAGAAAAACTGAAAAGTGACGTGGATGAAGTGACAGGTAAGCCACTTTTCTCTATGGCGACTGCTTGGTCTATCCTCATGTTCTTTGTTTTTGGGCTGCAGTGTACTTCTACGCTGGCCATTTTAAAGAAAGAATCCGGTAGTTGGAAAATCCCCCTGATTTCTTTTGGCTACATGTTTGTCTTGGCCTATACCGCCAGCTTCATTGCCTACAAAATCCTCTCTTAATACTAATAGGTACGTGGTACTTTTTCAGAAAGTGCGTTATCTCAAATGACGCGGCTTCTGAAAAAGTACCACGTACCTACAAAAAGCTAATAAGACAGTTGGTGAAGAGCTCAGGAGCTTGGGGAGCGGTTTTAAAGTAGAGGTCAGGCTCGATGCACTCAAGCTCACTTAGGCACCATTGGCCTTCATAGAAAACAAGATCCACTCGTGTATAGAGCCACTGGTAATTCTTAAGGGTCTCTAAATAACCTTGAGCGTAAGTGACTTCATCTAGACCGGGTTTATAACTTTCAGTCCTTCCTCCAAATTCCTCTTGAACCCTAAAGTCACCACTCTTAGGAGTCTTAAGACAGGCATGGGAAAACTGGGGACCACGATCTCTATGATTGAAAAAGACAAAGGAAAGCTCTCCCCTATCTTTAATAGATTCACAAAAGGGTTGCACAAAGAAATCCCTCGGCCTCTCCTTTGCCCACTCTAAGACTTTTTGGGATAGCTCTATGCCCTGTTCGCAAACAACTGTCTCAAAAGAAGAGGCCGAGACATAGGGTTTAATTACAATTTTTTCCCCTACACTCTTAAAATGACTTTGATTATGGATCCACTCCTCTAGGCCCACACATGGTAAAGCACGAAGACCCTTTGAGGCCACTTCTTTTAAATAGCCCTTGTGGTGATTCCAAAGAACAAGTGAACCTTCATTAAGAAGGTTACGATCAAAAGACTTTGTAAAATCGAGAAATTTATCTAGTGAGAAAATATAATCCCAAGGACTTCTTAGGACCACGAGGTCTGCAGAGTCTTTTAGGGAATCGGAGAAATTGTGCCAATCAATAAAGGAAAGATTAACACCACTTTTTTCAAGGAATGGGACAACCAACTGATCATCAGCTGTTCCCTTAGGTAGTTTTGAGTATGTGACAAAGATAACTTCTTTCATGAGAATTTAGGCAAAAAAAAAGGCCTCGTAGTGAGGCCTCTTTTTAGATATTTTCTTTTTGTTATTTAGATGCTTCGTAAATGGCCTTGAAACCATCAAAGTCACGAGCAGCAATCTCAGAAAGCATTTTACGGTTGAGACCGATATTCTTCTTCTTAAGATTACCCATAAGCTTTGAGTAAGAACCATCAAGAGCTTTAGCTGCAGCAGAAATACGAACAATCCAAAGTCTTCTCATGTCGCGCTTAAGAAGACGACGACCGATATAACGGTAGTGGAGAGCACGTTTTACAGTCTCAGCTGCGTGGTAATATTTTTGACGACGAGAAAAGTGAAAACCTTTCGCGAGTTTTAAAACTTTGTTTCTTCTACGGCGGGCCTTAAAACCTCTTCTTGCTCTTGCCATTTTTTACTCCTTGTAACGATCCTTTGGGGGGATGAACCACTTAATTTCCCAAAGTTCAGTTTTTTTATTTTATTGATATTTTTTAATTTACTTTACACCTGGCATACGAAATAGCAAAGGTTTCATCAAAGCCAGAAGGACCTGTTACACGCACAGCAGTTGCCGTTTCGAGATGAGCGCCTTTAATGATAAGTTGATTATCGACGACTTGAACGTCATTGACTTGTATTTGAATGGACGCAGGACTAGGACCAATCTTGCCACCAGAACTCTTGCCCTTGCCTGTATCCACTCCACCTACGGAGATATAAGACGAATTACATCCCACCAAGAGAAGTGCACTCGTCACAAGAACCATCAATAGGTTTAGGTTTTTCTGAATCAAATATTCTCTTCTTCTTTACAAACTCGTACAAAACTTAGCTAAGTTTTCTAACTCATCTCTTTTCGGTCTCTTATTATGAAGCCTTTACTAAAAAGCACGGGTTTAGACCGGGATTTCAGCCACTTAGAGAGGTAGATCAAGAAAAATTGAAGATAATTTGCCCCAAGAATCGGGCACTTAAATAAGCAACATCTATTTATTGAGAAGAAGAGATTCTAGGCGCTTGAAGCGCTCTTCGAGTTCTTCATTCTTCTCTTTAAGAGAGCGATTCTCTTCTTCAAGAACTTCAACTTTTTCTTCAAGACTGGCGATAGCACGATTTTGTTTGTCATCAATTCCCTGCTGCATAATTTTAAATATCTCTAGGTTATGCTCAATTTTTTCGTCTAAATCCTGAATAGCATTGACCATAAAAGGTATGAATAGACCTTGATCAAGAGAAAGAAACTCCCTACCGTCTTCCGTCTGATAAGTGGTAACCGCCTGAGGAATGACTTGCTGAACTTCTTGAGCGATAAAGCCGTACTGCAGGTTTTCTTTTTCTTTATCAGAGTTCCAGTAGAATGTTTTAGGTTTGAGTTTAAGAACTGTTCCAAGGCCAACTTCAAAGTCTTGAATAGTATTTTTTAAGCGTTCATCAGAAGAGCAGGTAAACGTTGCACTGGCTCCTGTCTTGGTACAAGAAGTCGTACCATCTGCTGACGTTCGTATACGACCATCGGAATACATAATGGCGTAGGCATCAGTAGAACAAGCTCCTTCACAACCAGCGCCAACCCTGAAGCTCCCCAAAATCACTGGACATATTTGATCTAGCGGTTATAACTCTGGGAGGAGTAGACCGTGGAAACAAAACCTAAAAAGAAAATTTACACTAAAGAATTTAAAATTCAAGCAGTTGAGCGTTGTAAAACAAAAGGCTTAAAGCAGACAAGTAAAGATCTAGGAGTCTGTACCGCCTCTCTATCAAGCTGGAAAAAGCTTTTTGACCCATCATCAAGCTTATCAAGATCTAAGGATATGCCAACTTATGAAGAGCTGCAAAAAGAAGTAAAGCACCTGAAAAAGGAGCTTAGCTACGTTGAAGAGATCAACGACATATTAAAAAAAAGTACAGCAATTTTCTCGAACGAGAAGTATCGAGGTTTGAAGTGATCTCTTTCGTAAAAGCCGAGAGTTCATTAGACATCCCTATCTGCTTTCTGTGCAGTCATTTTAAAGTGAGTAGAAGCGGTTATTACCATTGAAAAGCTAGTGATAAAGGGGTTCGTTTCGTCGCAAAAAGAACTATCCGCAAAAGAATTAAAGAGATATTTATTGAGAGTAAAGAAACTTATGGTTCGCCACGAATCTTTGATACTTTGAAAGATTAAGAGGTCTCTGTCTCAGAGAATACGGTTTCAAAATATATGAGAGAGCTAG
>JAUIBX010000231.1 GCA_030427595.1 Bacteriovoracia bacterium
CAAAGTTTAATAGACTCGCTAACTTTAATTCCAGTGATCGAACGATGAGAAATCGTCTCAATAGTTCTGACAGCTCAGTAAGAAGTGAAGCGCTACGTTTCTATCGTGATAGAATTCGTGATGTCATACGTAATCGACTTGTAGATATTCCAGGCTTTGCTAATCTTTACCAGTTTTCTGACCATCCTAGTATTCAGTCCCTCATTACCAGAGAGGTCGCCCAGGCATGGGGGGAAAGGGCAATGACTTTTCAGGGGGCGATTGTGGGGTTTCGCTCAGGGGCCATGAACCGCGATCAGTCTCGTTCTCTTTTGACTGAGGTCAAAAATTAACTGAATAGACAGCAGCAACCCCAAATCGTGTTCACTAAAAGAGGTGATCGTTATACGACTCATTATGTATTAGTGTCTCATTATAGGCGAGTTAATGGGCGGACTATTCTCTGTGTGAGAGACAATAATAAGTCCCCAAGAAGTAATAGAAATTGTGAAAATGAAATCTCCATGAAAAGTGACGGAAGCTTGACCTACAATGCGCGGGGCTGGGGTGATCTTGGGCGAGTTGAGGTCGCCCACAATGACGACCAAGACGCTTTGGCTCAATTCAATTCGCTAAGGGCCCACTGTGTGGACGAAAAGGATTGTGGGCGTTGATTTTTATAAGTGAAGTGAGGTTATTGGCCTTGTGAGCACTTAAAGGCATCCATAAGTTTTTCAAGCCTTTCCTTTTTCTCGTTGGCAACCTCTTTATTTTCTTCACTTCTTTGAAAGTTGCCTCTCGCCCTACTTACATTATTTCCATTACAAACCTTAGCTGCTTCTTCACTAAATTTACTACTTATTCTAAAGCTCGCAAAAGACTCTTTAAAAGAATCATGGGCGACAATGATATCCTCGCAAATGGTTTCCACATCAAAATCTGTATTGGCAAGAGCATTTCTAATATCATTCCATACAGGAAGGCCTTCATTATAAGAGTCTGCTCCCCTTTCGAAATAGTCCTGACCCTTTTTAAAATAGAAGTCACATTTATTTCCTCTAGCATGGGCAGAAGTTAAACACAGTCCAAGGACAGCTAAAAATACGATTCTCATAAATCTTCCTCAATAGTGATATTTATCGAAGTTTTAATACCATATTTTTCTTATATTTGAGGAATTTATGAATAAATTTTAGGAGTTAATCAAAGAGTTTTATCAATATTGGCTTATGTTTTTACAGTCACTTATGTGTATTTCGATCCTTTTTATACTTAACCTGTTGAAGAATTTCATCTGTTGCCGATTCACTCTTTTGGAGAGCTTTTAGTATTTCCGTTAATACCCCTTCGATCCTTTAATTGGCATTGAGGGCCTTGGTAATAAAGTGGTCAGACTGTTCTCTATCGAGCTGATTTCCCTTTTTTAAGACCTTTTTGAGATTATTATTTGCAATAATGAGGGGGTTATTCATCAGGTGACAAAGTTCTCCTAAGATCTCCTCAGACTTCTTCTTCTCCTCTATCGTTTCCTCTAGTTGTGCTGTCATAAGAGACTTCACAATAAACTCTCTAGATTTTGAAACCGCATAGAATTTAAAAATGAGAAAACTTATAAAAGTGCTAAGTCCAGTAAGAATCTCAACTCTTACTTCTGGGAACCTTATGAGGTTTGGGACATAGAAAGCGAGTATACAAAAGAGGTCAAAGGCAAGAATCTGTCTTTTTGACATAGGAAAGAAGGCCATTTGCACAAAGCTAAAGACGAGAAGGGCCTGTTCTGATGGTGTGAAAAATTCACCTTGCCCATGGATAAAGGAAATAGGGGTCCAAAATGCGACTAGGCACATAAAGGAAATATTTATTGGCCAGGCCGTTACTCGATTTGTCTTTTTAAGATAGTAGAGAGAGAGGGGGATTGGCAGTACCGACAGAAATCTTAGGATAAAAGTTGTCGCTTGAATCTCTTTAAGAACAAAACCATCCATTGGCCACAAAAGAGGATAGAAAATAAAAAAGGGAATACCCAGCTTCTTAAAGTTAGAAAGAAGGTGTCTATCCATCTTTTCTTTGTGACTTATTGAAAACTCACTTGCTTTTAGCATCATAAATTTCTAGTCTCTACCAAAAGCTGATAAGCATAGCTCCTATTAGAATTAAAATAGTAAAAGCATAGGTTCTGTAGTCCTCATACCATTTGGCATTTTCGTCTTTGGGTTGCCAGTCTGCTTTGGAAAAACGAACACTTTCCTCGTCAGACTTTTCAGGATTACCGACCACAAGAATATTGTAGAGACCAAAGCATAAAAGGGTAGTGATACCGGCATTAATTGTGAAATGAAGAGGAATAATCCCCATCTTATTTAAGATAAAGAAACCTACGCCTAGTAGATGACCAAAGATAAGGGTTTTAAAGGCGATATTGCCATGACCCCTGTTGGTAAAAATACCCATGACATAGATAACAACAACTGGGGGAACTAGAATCGCAAAAGATTGTTGAAGGTAGGCATAGAGCCCACCTAGGTGGGCAATTAAAGGAGCCCACAGTGCAGCGATTGTCATGAAGGTGAAGGTCGAAAATCTACCCCACCACATAATATTCTTTGAACTCATGTCTTTATTATTGGGTAGGACAAAGTCATGAAGAACAAGGGTTGACGCCGAGTTAAGAGTTGAATCTACTGAAGACATAATGGCCGCGATTAGACCAGCAACAATAAGACCCACTAAACCTGCTGGTAAGAGCTTCTTAATGAGTGTGGGATAGACCATGTCTGGATTTGTGAGGTCAGGAAAGAGAAAGATGGCCATGGCCCCAGGAAGAACCATTGTGAAAAGGGGAATGAGCTTGAGTCCTGCCCCAAGAACAGCTCCCAGGCGAGCATTCTTTAAGTCTTTAGCTCCTAATAAACGCTGAGTAATATATTGGTTAGTGCCCCAATACCAAAAGCCTAAAATAGGAACACCGGTAATAGTTCCTGGCCAAGGCATGTCACTATCATCTATAGGTTTAATAAGAGAAAGGTGACCTTCAGGAAGTTGGGCGCGAAAGTCACTCCAACTCATACCCATCTTATCAAAAACAATATAAGTCAAAATGGTAGAGCCAGTAAGAAGAACAATTGCTTGAATGAAGTCAGTATAGACAACCGCCTTGAGACCACCAAAGGCCGTATAAAGGCCAGCAAAGAGAGAGAGGCCAATACATGTATGCCAAATTGAAACCTCTGGAAAGAAAGTCTTAAGCGCCAAGGAACCGGCATAAAGTCCACCAGCAGTATCAATAACAATAGAGAGAAAAATAGTGATACACGAGTAGTAGAGGCGCGCTTTTCTATCAAATCTTCTCTCTAAGAGTTCAGGAAGGGTTGTGATCTTACTTTTTAAAAAGACAGGTAAGCAAAAGAAACACATAAAGAGTAGAACAACAGCGGCCATCCATTCGTAGTTGGCCACAGCAATGCCGGTGCTGTAGGCGGCACCTGCTAAGCCAATCATGGTGGAGCTTGAAATATTACTAGCAAAGAGTGAAAAGCCTATAGCACCCCAGCCTAAGGACCTTCCCGCCAGAAAGAGGTCATCGGAGTCTTCAAGTCCTCTACTTATCCATAGGCCGATAAGAAAGACAACGGTGAAGTAGGCACCTATCATGATAAAATCGATCGTTTCCAAAAGGACTCCCTTCCTCGTTTTTTCTGGTGATTCTTTTTAATTTTTCAACTTTAATATTCCAAAGCCTCCGGAGAGTAATTCCACACGACTTCCTTGTTCATTTTCATAGAACTCTATTCCCTCACTTACTTCCTTTATAAGCTCGCCTTGAGTGAGCCCTTCCCAACGTAAAGGCCTTGGTCCAAAATTGGCCATGAAGACAAGGGAATCACCCTCGAGGTTGAGAGCGTAAACGATGGCCTCTCCATCATCTTCCCAAAAGTGAATACTCCCTTTGGAGAAAATTTGGCTTTCTTTTTGGATAGTCTTTCTGAGGTCTAAGAGTTTTCTTGCGTGATTAAGAATGCTTTCACCTTCTGTTTCTTGAATATTCACACTTAGATTTTGATGCTCTGAGGATAGGGGAAGCCAAGGTTCGCCTTTTGAGAAACCAAGAGACGGGCTGTCACTTTGCCATGGAATAGGAGTTCTACAGCCATCTCTACCAGGGTAGGGGCTATCGATATTAGAACCAAAAGGGTCATGTAAATGTTCTTTGGCCAACCTCGTTTCTGTTAGGCCTAGCTCCTCACCCTGATAGAAAATGATAAGACCTGGAAGTCCTGAGAGGATAAGATTGTAGGCCTTAGCTCTATTTTTAAGACTAAGACCATCACCCCAACGAGAAACCACTCTAACAACATCATGATTACTAAAGGACCATGCTGTCATAGGACTTATTGAGTGATAAGTCATGACGGCATCACGAACAATACCACCAGGGCGGTCATTTCTTAGGAGACTAAAATTATAAGCAGAGTGGAGAGGCCTTCCACCACCTGTATAACTTCTTGTGGTTTCCTCTTCACGATCGCAAAAAATTTCTCCAAGGAGGAAGATGTCACGACCCTTTTCTTGATAACTATCTGTGAGACTTCTTAAGTCATTGAGAAAATCAATATTCTCTGGCTGGCTCTTATCATGGAGGTGAACCATACTAAAATAAGGATTCTCCTCATCTTGAACCTTGACCTCTCCACTAGGACCTTTAGGGTTATCTCTAAGAGATTGATCATGAAAATAGCAATTACAGGCATCAAGACGAAAACCATCAACTCCAAAATCTAACCAAAACTTTGCGACATCAAGGAGTTCCTTTCTTACTTGAGGGTTGTGAAGATTAAGGTCGGGTTGCTCTTTAAGGAAGTTATGAAAGTAAAAGGCCTTTCTCCTTTCATGATATGTCCATGCGGGACCACCAAATACAGAAAGCCAATTGTTGGGAAGCTCATTAGGCCTGTCACTAGGAACCCAGACATAGTAGTCACCATAGGGGCCTTGTGGGTTTTCGACACTTTCTTTAAACCAGAGATGCTGCTCAGAAGTGTGACTAAGAACCAGGTCAATAATGAGCTTTAGACCTCGCTTATGCGTTTCCCTCAAGAGGAGTTCTAAGTCTTTTAGATTACCGAAGAGGGGATCGATATCACGGTAATCGGATACATCATAACCAAAGTCAACCATAGGTGACTTATAAAAAGGACTTATCCAAAGACCATCAACATTGAGGGATTCAATATAGTCTAGTTTTTGGTGAATACCTTTTAAGTCACCGACACCATCAGCATTGGTATCAAAGAAGCTGCGTGGGTAAATCTGATAGAGGCTTGCCCCTTCCCACCAGAGTAATTTACTTTGTTTTGGGTTCAATCTTAATATCCTATTTTTATTAAACTTATTTTAATCAAAATGGCGTGTGAATCAAAAAGGCGGCGACATTTCCCACTACTTATGTAACTGAAAGTATGAAGGTTTTTGATGATGAGATGCGGTGAGTAATTAACTGTAAGATGTTTCACATTTGTGGCAATTGACGACGGAATTGGTAGGTTGCTAGTGTCTTGGCACCAATCAAACCCAATACCTTTGAGGAGAATTTTGAAAACATTATTTTTTGCTATGGTGAGCTTTCTTGCCCTAAGTGCATCGGCGATTGAAAAGAATAGAGTGACTCTTGAGTTTGATGTGAATTCAATCGATTCACGCTCTTCATCATTATAATCCTGAGCATTTTTACCAAACAGATAACTATCCAGCTCAAATTGCTTTAGCATCATTTTGGTGTGAAATATATTTTCAGGGTAGACATTCACA
>JAUIBX010000232.1 GCA_030427595.1 Bacteriovoracia bacterium
CAGAAAGGCGACTTTCAACCTGATTGAAGGCAAGATGAGGGCACACTTTAAAGTTAAGGCAAAAGAAGATCAGGCCCTCAAAATTCGGGTAGGACATGTGGCCATAGGAGTTCGAGGCACCCGAATTCTCGCCAATAAATATTCCCAATCAAACGGAACTCAGGTGGCCCACGTCGCAACCCTTACCGGAAAGACAGTTGTCTATGACAAGGTAAAGGATTATGAGGTCAAACAAAAGGCCGGCGGCCAATATATCTCCTTTCTTAAGCCAGATGGCACTCTCATAAAAGGGGAAGAAAAAGCCCTGAGCCCTAGCGAGCTAAAGTATCTCAAATCAGATGATAAAGATCCTTTAAAATATTTCAGGCCATTTATGAAAGAATTAAAAGGTAAAACCTTAGGCAAACAAGACGGTGAGGAAGCCTCGCAACCTGTAAGTTATCCTCCATCAACCTATAAGCGCAAAAAGAAAGATAGTGGCGCCTGGAAAAAGACCCTAAATAAGCTCAATGAACGCCTGCAAGACTCTGAATAAATTAGACGGCCCTTTAAGAGATCTTTTATCAAAGGTAACTTGTCATCATGAAAGAAAAACAAGCTCCTGTGGGCAACTTCTCTCAATACAAAAAAGAAGAGCGTCAAAATGATCACGACGCCAAAGAACTTCTACACCTCAAAAGAAAAGAGCTTATTGAGAGGCTCGTCAAAAAGCTCTCTGAAGAGGATCAGAATTTTTATTACTACCCTACTGTAGAGGTGGCGGCCCTTATCATTGAATATCGAGACCAAGGAAAACTCAACCTTCAAGATAAGGCCCTGATAGAAGAGCTTAATCTTCAAGACATTCAAGTTCTCCTTAGTCATAAGAATTCATGATTGATTTCACTGTCTAAACTTTAAACACTTTTCTCATTAAAAATGTCTGTAACCACTTATTACCACATTGCATAGTGTGGCCTCTCTTTTGCAAATATATCACCAGCACGGAAAGGCAAAAGAGGAGAGTTATGGGCCAGGCCCTTAAGAGCAATTCATTATTTCAAAGGTTTATATCATCTTTAAAGATGGTGAACCTACTCTTACTTGCAGGCTTACTGACCATAAGTTGTTCAAGTGACGTCCCTGATCAGTCAGACCAGGCCTCTACTGCTGTCTTCGATGTCCTTGCTATTTCGGCAACAAAGTCTGATGAAATTGGCGTCGGTGGCAACTCACCTTGGTCAGAGATTCCTTATAAGAAGAGTTTAACTTTTTCTACTTGTTTAAATGACATCACCTTACAGGTCACCCTACAAAACCAGAGAATGACTATTGAGACACCTCATTCGACTTTCACTAAGGTTTCAAACTCACAAGGTTGTGTAACTTGGGATGAGGATTTCTATTTTTCGTTCTTTGAACAAGAAAGCCTTTTCCACTACCCTGTAACGATCAAGGGCCTTCAAGGTCATATTGGAGAAGTGACCGTAGATATGTACGTCAACCCTTGGGCCACCAATTTAAGTAAAATGGTCTATGACACACGTTTTGATGAATTGCCCCAAATTCACGTGGCAGACAAGTCAAATAACAGATCATTGGCACCTTTCATTTTTAAAAATATTTCCATGAGCTACTTTAATAGTGGTTTTGATAGAGAATCTGGAACGGCCTTTTATGATTTCAGAGTCAATGCTCGTATTGAAGGTCTACGCTTAGACTTGCAAAATAACCCTCAAAACCAACCCCTTGAAAAAGGTCGTTTTCAAATTGAAGCCTCTCTTATTGAAAAGAGGGCCGATGATTATTACAAACTCTCAAGAGTAGATTTTGTTGGAGATCTCAACAATGGTCAAATTCAAGAGAATGTAAAATTTCATATTTATAGAGGCTATCAACACCACCCTGACTCGCAATTCTATGTCCATGTAAAACTAAGCCCTATTGGACTTCCCGAGCAAATTAGTGTGAACGCTCAGGCGCATGAAGGTCTCCTGGAATTATCAGGGCTTTCTGGTAATGCCCAAGATCGTCTTCTTGCTATCGAAGAAAATGAAGAGATGCATGAGATTATCGCCTCTCCCCTTAAGTCAGAGGCCATTTTAGAAGAGAATCAAAAGGAAGAAGGTCTCGATATTGAAGTCGCAGGAGAACAAGATAACTTTGCCCTTAATATTGCAAACGTAACCGCCTCTCCGGGAGTGCTTGTCTCTCAAAATCCAACGACCACTATGGCCAGAATTCGCAGAGTACCGGTCACAATATGCTTAGTGGATGGCCTGTCTCAAAATAGTGCAACACCACTTAGAGAAACGCGAGTGCGCCTAAGTGCCAAACAAGGTACTCATAATGATACAGAAGAGGAGCGTATTGCTGTTACCAATATTAATGGTTGCTTTCAAAGTTTTGTCTACCTCACCTATGATTATCTAAGCTGTGAGAAGTTTTACAAACTCAATTACGAAGTGGAAGTCCTTGAGGGTCGCTATCAAGGCCTAAAGACCCACGGTAAAATGGCGATTAATCCCTTTAACAGTCAAGATTTCTTCTATGACCTCAATCAGGCCATCGAACCACCAGTAATCGCCTGTGAGGCGCCTCAATTGGCCATTAGCAACTTCGGCTACAAAAATGACGGAATCGTCAGAAGTGGTTTTAGACTCAATCAAAATCTCAATCTGACCTTACAAAAGCGTTACAATATTGAATTTAGACCAAAGTTTTATCGTGGATCAACTTATAGAGAAGTTGAAAGTCATCAGAACCTCTTTCATGGGCGCTTTAAAGTAAAAGTGAGTGTCTTTTCACCGAAGCACTCTGAAGTCAATTACTATGACTTTATTCAAGAAGAATGGGATTATGTAACAAGCGCCCAAACTGAATTAGACCTCAATTCTAATGGTCTGGTTCAAGGGGACCTAAACCTTCCCTTTCATCTAAGTGAGACTCTCTTTCTCAGTTTTAAAAATCTGCTAAGAGTAGAAGTTATCCCTTTGGAAGGCCTAAATCTTCAAAAGAGTATTTTTACGGTGCCTTTCTTTTCCTTGGCCCAGGGAGCCTCACTGCCCACTTCACTCAAAGTTGGCCAATTAAGCGAAAAAGTAAAAGAAAAAATAAGTAAAGACCTACAATTTAACTTCAAAATTCCTGGGCACCATGAGCAACTCTTCACCTATGAAAAGCAAATGTCTCAAGGTCCTCTTGAAGTTTATCGCCAGGAACTCATTCGTCTAGGCCAAAGCATAAATCAAAGATTTCGTCTCATTCCAGGAGACTATGAAACTTTCAATGCTCTTCCACCAGTAGGTCTAGAAAGCTGGGATGAAGTTGATGAAGAGATTAGAAAGACTTATAAATCTCAAATTTCTAAAAATGACTTTAGAACTTTGGCCACCAATATTGGTACAGTACCCAATAGTTATCTCAAACGCTTTTGTCGCCTCTTCTATCAGGTGCCTAAGGTAAACCAAAGAAGAACTTTCCTCTTTGGAAATCAGGAGACTGAAGTAGGTGGCAAGAGGTTTAAAGAATGTCTTGATAATCCAAGTCAGCATATTGAGCTAGTTCCTATGAGCTTTGTTGAAGAGCTTCTAGGAAAGAGAGAAACCGCTGAGGTTGAAGGGCTTACTTTTAACTACATTACTCCTCGCTTTAAAAATGATGATACCGGAAAAATAAGAAGAGGAAATGCTTACTTTGCAGCTTACGGTGATCGATCGTCTATTAACTGGGGTGAAAGAGAGTCTGAAAGCTTAGAGAGATCATTCTCTTATGGTCTTGAAGGGCCTAGCATGCTCTTTGTGGGAAGTTCTGAAAGGCATTCACGTTCAGAAGAAGTCTATACAGTTAAGAATACCGCTGAAATGCGCGCGGCCTTTAACAGGAACTACACCTCCCGTGACGTCATCGAGCTCACCTACAATAGTATTACCCTTCGCTTTACTGTTAGAAAGCGTGACTGTATTACTCTACGCTCTAAAACCAACGTCCCCCTTGCATATAACTTCTGTCGCCAACAGGCCCAAATGAAAGAAGTGGAAGAGTCGTGGTTCTTTATTGGAGATACCAATATGCAGTCACACGGTATTATTAGCGATGGAAACTTGAAAGGTGATCCTAACCGTAATCAAGTCATTCGTGGTCAGCAAAACTTCAATATGCTATGGGATCAATATGAAACAGATGATGCCCTATTGGTTGTGAGAGAAATTGGAACCATTAGTGTAGGCGATGCTTTTGATAAGTATATTTCAAGAGATAAGGGCCTCATCCCCTTTGAGAATCGCTATGATCACAGTTTTCCAGGAGTACTCCTCCCCTATAGTCATAAGCCTACATCTTCTTGCACCGACTGTCAGGATCCATAAGAGAGCGGCACGTCTCCACCTTATCAGGGTGAGAGTCGATGCCCTCTGAACTAATCCCTAAAGTCTCTAGACAAGAGAGAATGGCATCACAGAAAGTTTGTCCTTCTTCAACGCCATTTTCTTCAAAAATATCAATGCCATTTTGTTCTAAGTTTTCGGCCATATTCAGAATTCTTACGGCCTCTTCAGTGGCCTCCTGAATAATTTGCTGTTCATCATCTAACACTTTATTAAGCTGGTAAAAGTCATGAAATCCAGCAAGAGTTACATAAATCATAATCCCCTTGAGGTAGTAATTCTTTATCACTTCATATCGAAGAGGAGTCAGGATTCGCCCACCGAGTTCCATTTGCAAACGACGATACACAGGCTCTGTAAGCCCTTCTTGAAGAATTTCAGAGGCCAGCGCTTCTGATAAGCGCACCGGCTTAAGACCTGGTAAGTAAAGAGGAGGCCAACCAATATAAACAGGTAAATTGAGTAGTCCTGTTAAGGCGGCACGACCGACTTTGGAAGAACGAAATTTTTGTAAGAAACGTGGATTAGCTTGGCTATAGCGATAATCTTTAAAGACCTTTAATAACCCACGTGACAGGAGGTCTTGTTGAACAATACGAAGAAGGGCAGCTTCTTTGGCCTTCTTGCCTTTTAAAAGATTACGAACCGGTATTTCAGGACCAAAGGCCGTAAGAAAGAGATTTCTTGTCAGGTCATCAATTTGGGCCGACTCCAGCCGTCCTTGATTAGCGAGCCTTCTTACTGTGCGCTCGAGGGCCGCTTCTTTAAAAATACCAAGTTTAAGTTCTGGCGTGGCCTCTGGAGTGTATTTATTGGCGATAACCCTTGCCATCGCCACCATTGCCTCCGGCGTTTGTTCCACATTAGAGAAGAGCTCATCCCCTTGCCTCGCTGAATAATCAACAACTAGCTGCTGATAGTGCTCATGATCAAAACGCCTCTCTGGTAACCCAACAAAACGGCGCCAAAAACTATAGCGACTCTTTTCATCGACAATGACCTGATACTCATGAAAGCTTTCATAACAGCCAGGTGCCTCAGAGGCCGGAATTCTTAGAGCGAATTCATGAGACTCTTTTAAAATCCAACCCTGTTGGTGAACCAAGATGGCCAATGAAAATAGGAGGAAACTCAACCAGTGAATCATCCCCAACCTATCGGAATTTTTGAAGAAAAGTTGAATAAAAGACCACTAACACCTGACTAAATATTATACACATAACCATGTAAAATTAATTAGTTAGCCGGGTAAAATCGCCTAAATATTGGAACACTCTTTGCAGAATTAAGAGGTGAAAATCTTAAAAAGAAGAGGAAGATCATGTTTCTTAAAGCTATCCACAAGGCCGTTGTTACATTTAGTATATTAGGACTCACGCAGGCCCATGCTA
>JAUIBX010000233.1 GCA_030427595.1 Bacteriovoracia bacterium
GGTCCATTGGCCTAGGGCACGCCCACGGCCGCCTGATTTTTCAAACCTCTTCATAGATAAGTCCTTATTTAAACGTATGAGGGCTTATCGGTGTTCTCGAGAGAGTGGTTCAAAATCACATAACGCAACAGATAAAGACGGCAAAAGCCTCGCCTTAAATTGAAAAAAGAATGGAAAACTAAACTGACAATTTCCGACCACTTCGGTATAGATTTCTTACACATTGACCACAACAACTCGCACTAATTAAGGAAACCTTTATGGACCTTCTCTCTGCTCATTCTCAGGCCTTTAAAACTCTTTCAAAGCTCAAATTTGTGGGTCTTTCTACCCTTCTTTTGAGCGCTATGATTCTTTCAGGATGTCAAAACGATGCCCCTCTTGGCACCAAGGACAACCCTGTAAAGCTTTACTTCACGCCCTCAGTTGATGCTGACACTATTTCAACCAACTCCCGCGAGTTTATTGATTTTCTAGAAAAGGAAACAGGACTCCTCTTTAAAACGGGTATCCCCACCAACTACGTTGCTGTTGTTGAGGCCTTTGGTTCAAAGCGAGCAGATATTGGTGTGATGAACTCTTTTGGCTACCTAATGGCCAATGAAAAGTATGGTGCGCGCGCTCTTTTAAGAGTTCTTCGCTACGGCCACGATTACTACCAAGGTCAAATCCTTGCTCATGTGGACTCTGGTATTAAGAGCGTACAAGATCTTGCAGGTAAGAAGATGGCCTTTGTTGATCCCTCTTCTACTTCTGGTTATATGTTTCCTTTAAAGATTATGAAAGACGCTGGCGTAGAACCCGGCAATACCACCTTTGCCAATAAGCACGACAATGTCGTCATCATGATTTATCAAAAGCAAGTTGATGCTGGTGCCACTTATTATTCAGCCCCTGCCGAAGACGGCAGCATTCGTGATGCCCGTTCTCGTGTGAAGACTCAGTTTCCTGACGTGGAAGAGAAGATTAAAATTGTCACGACAACAGACAAAATCCCTAACGACCCCTTTGTTTTTAGAAAGGACCTCCCTAAGGAAATCACTGATAAATTTATTGCGGCCGTTAAGAAGTTCATCGCCACGGAAAAAGGCAGTGAGATTTTTAAGAGGATCTATTCTGTAGAGGGTGTTGTCGATACCACTGATGCTGATTATGACAGCCTAAGAGCAATGGTTAAGGCCATCAACCTCGATACTTCAAAGCTCGTTAAATAATATTTCAACTTCAAATTTAGGCATAAAAAAAGGTCCCCTGAGGGACCTTTTTTATTGGTGCCGAAAATCCTTTTCAGCTTATGCTAAACGTTTGCGCTAGTAGGACATCAACGCTTCTTCTGCCAAACAAGCGCGAATAGCATTTTTCAATTTTTCATTCTCTGCAATTGTTGTGGCCGCATTTGAACCGCCACGGCTGCTGCAACCACCGTTAGTGTGAATAGCAACAACTTTTTGATCACTTTCACGGATGATTGAAGAACCACTATTTCCACCCATCGTATCTGCTACGTGGTACATAGTGCTGCCACGCTGACGAGTGATCTCACCAGTGTGAGTTTGTTGAGCAATGTTTCTTTCTGGATCACTGCGATCAAGACCGTAGCCAGTGATACGGATGATATCGCCATTTCTAGGCTTACCAAAATCAACTTCATAAGTTCCTTGAGCGTCACCAGCGTAAAGACCTGTAATCTTATTAGGCTTGATACGAAGAACGGCCCAGTCATTTCCTAAACCTGTGTACTCCCACTTAGAAGCGGTCTTATCAACTTCATACATATCCTCTTCACCAGGATGCTGAATACGACCACCACGACTTGGTGGAGTGTTGAATTGAGCTATTCCAAAAGTGCTTGAGCAATGACCCGCTGAAAGAGCACAAGTTTTACTGATCATTGTCACTGTACAACCACCACCGTCGGTGATTTTTCCTAGAAGACGACCTACAGTAGGTAGAGCTGAAGGAACGCGATCATCCACGCCACAGATTGATTTTTGATTTGCCATAACGCCAGAAGTCATAACTGGTGTTAACAATAATGCCGCTACGAGGCTGCCGATGCCTTTGATATTCATACTTCCTCCCTGAAGGTTTTCGAAAACAGTAATAGGGTAAAAGCAGAGCAAACGAGTTGGCGACTGACATCTTCTTACTCATCCGTGTCAAAAGACAGCCAATTTAATGACAGAAGGCCTGAGCCGACCAATGGCCCAAGTCCCTCGAATTTTCGGGGCTTCCGAGAGAATCGTGGACAATCAAAACCGACTCTTTTACTATGTTGCACGCATTAAAATGTAAGAAATTGTTGATAACCAGAAAGATAACTTTCTTGGTTTTACAGGAAATGAGACCCTCCGGGACCTCACTTCAGGAAGCTATTATGACCCAAAAAATTCTCGAAGTAGAAAAGCTCAACAAGGTCTACCCCAACGGCACTCACGCCCTTAAAGGTGTCTCCTTTGACGTCAATAAGGGTGAGTTCTTGGTAGTCATTGGCCTTTCTGGCTCAGGTAAATCAACTCTCCTCCGTTGTATCAATCGCCTCCATGAGCCCACCACAGGTAAGATTCACTTTGAAGGTAACGATATTACCTCGATCAAAGGCAAGCCTCTGAGAAGCTTACGCTCACGCATTGGCATGATCTTCCAACACTTCAACCTCATTCCTAGAAAGACGGTTCTCACGAATGTTCTCACCGGAACTCTTTCTCGAAACGGCGTCATTAAATCGATCTTTGGCATCTTCCCTGAAGAAGATAAGAAGAAGGCCATGGACCTTATTGAATTGGTTGGCCTTAGCGGTAAGGAAAATAGAAGGGCCGATAACCTTTCAGGTGGTCAGCAGCAGCGTGTGGCCATTGCCCGTGCCCTTATGCAAAATCCCAGTATCCTTTTGGCCGACGAGCCAGTGGCCTCACTTGACCCGGCCACCAGCCACTCGGTTATGCAATACCTTAAAAAAGTTAACGAAGAACTTGGTGTCACCATTCTTTGTAACCTGCACTTTCTCTCTCTCGTGCGTCAGTACGCTACCAGAGTTATCGCTCTTAAAGACGGCAACCTCATTTATGAAGGTAGCCCCTCTGAAATTGACGAGAACTGGTTTCAAACCATCTATGGTGAAGATGCTGTAGAAGTGACAATCGATTAATTATGACAGGAAACGCCCCCATGAAAGGAAACACAGAAACACTCTCTCTAGGCCAAGAACCCAAAGGCGTCGCGCAGATGAAAAGAGTCATCACGGCCTTTGTTATTGACCTTCTTCACTGGGCCTATATCACCCTCGTGAGTTATAAAATCTTCTATCAAAAAGTGATCATGGGGATGCGCTCACCAGAATTCTCTTGGAATGAGCCCGTTTATGCCCTGACAATTGGTGCGGCCATTGGCCTTGCCCTCTTCTTCACACGCTTTTCTGTAGGCCGCGCGATTAAAGGCCTTTATGAAATTGATGAAAACCAAGGCATCGCCAAAGAGCCCTTTACTCTTCTTGGCTACTTCACAGTTTTCATCACTTTTATTGCTGGCCTCTTTATCTCTCAAGTCTCTTTAAGAGAGTTCTTTTCCGAAGCCGGCCTTCTTGGCGCAAAAAGAATTTTCACAGCCCTTTTTAATCCTAACTTTGGCATCATTGAGCCGGCCATCTTTGCGGCCATTGAAACCATCTACATGGCCTTCATTGCTACGGTTATTGCCCTGCCCTTTGCGTTTCTCTTTGGCTTCTTTGCCGCAAGAAACCTTATGACGGCCTCACCAGTTCTTTTCTTTCTTTATAACCTGACAAGATTCTTCCTCAATATCACTCGCTCGATTGAGCCTCTTGTGTGGGCGATTATCTTCTCTGTTTGGGTAGGTATCGGTCCCTTTGCTGGTATGTTGGCCCTTTGCCTGCATTCCATTTCCTCATTGGCGAAACTCTACTCTGAGCAAATTGAAAATATCTCAGAAGGTCCTATTGAGGCCATGACTGCTACTGGAGCTCACCCCATTCAGGTGATCTGGTTTGGGGTTGTGCCTCAGATTGTCCTTCCCTACCTTTCTTTTACTATTTACCGTTGGGATATCAACGTCAGAATGGCGACCGTCATTGGTCTCGTCGGTGGCGGTGGTATCGGCACTATGCTCATGCAGTACCAAGGTCTTGCCAAGTGGAATGAAGTCGGTCTTTTGGCCATCACCATTGCCGTCATCGTTTGGGTAATGGACTACTCCTCCTCAAAAATCCGCGAATCTATTAAGTAGAGGTACGTGGTACCCTTTGGGACTCTTTGCATCACTTGTGACTGCATTGAGTCCCAAAGGGTACCACGTACCTTAAGATACCTTAAGAATACCACCTATTCCTTCAAGGATTACCTAGATCCTTCAACTTATCCTATAAAGACTTACATGAAGAGGCCGCGATAATAGCCTTTTCAAGTTATATAACTAAAAACTAAGTCTTTAATGATTTTAATTCATTTTTGGAAACTCAGAATATCTCTTATAACAAAGGCAACACATAACCCTTTGGAGGATTCATGAAATCGTTAAAAATGACCTGGGCCGTAATTGCCCTTCTTTTCAGTACACTTACTTTTGCCCAAGCAAATCGTAACACTTCGGCCTACAACCTCGATGGCAACCTGGGCCTCAAAGGTTACGACCCTGTTTCTTACTTTGCTGAAGGTGGCTCTCAACCCCTTAAGGGCTCAAGTTCAGTTTCTCTTGAGTACAAAGGTGTCGTTTACCGCTTCGCTAACCAAGACAACCTAGAGGCCTTTAAAACAATGCCTGAGAGATACGAGCCAACTTATGGCGGCTGGTGTGCATGGGCGATGGCCAATGGTTCAGCTGTGGACATCAACCCCACAATCTTCACCATTAATGGCAACCGTCTTCACTTTTTCATCTCTCGTAGAGCAAAGAGAAACTTTGATAGAGATATCACTAAGTATGAAGGGCGCGCGGACAATAACTGGAGAAGAATGTCAGGTGAAGAGCCAAGACTTTAAATGCAAACAACTAAGTTAAGTAAAAAAAGAAGTTAAAAAGAAGAGGTCGCAGATGAAATTTTTAAACTCCCCATCACCTTTTAAGCTACTGAATTTGGGCCCGTCGCTTGGAATTATGGCCCTCACCCTTATTCTTTCAGGCTGCGGCAACTACGAGGAGTTTAAGGAAGACCCTGCCGACCTCTTCACCCGAGTGGCACCGAGCCAGTCAGTAACTTTTGACCAAGTTAATGAACAAGTCTTAAGTGCGCGCTGTACTCAGTGCCACCCTGGTTACAGCGACTATGGAACCGTGGTTGCCGAGATAGATAAGATCGTCGCCTCTGTAGTCAGCGATAGAATGCCCCAAGATGGTCCCCTAAATGAGGAACAGAAGAACCTTCTTCTTGGATGGGCCGCGGCGGGCACACCCCGTGGGGATATCAGTCCTATTGGTCCTAACCCAGATGACCTCAATGAATTGAAACCAACTTATGAAAGTTTAAAGAGAAACCTCTTCGGCCAAAAGTGTGTGGTTTGCCACAACCCCAACGGCCAGGTGCCCTTCCTCGACCTCTCAACAAGAGAAGCGATTTGGGACCAAAGAAATTACCTTCTCGATTTTGTTAATCCAGATAGGTCTTACATGGTGGAAGTGATCGCAGATCCCTTTGAGCCGATGCCTCCCCTTGACTCACCTTTTGAGCAAGTGACTGAGGAAGAATTGAATGTATTAAAAGAGTGGAT